>CANRAE010000086.1 GCA_947628525.1 uncultured Bacilli bacterium | reverse complement strand
TGTCTGAAAATAGCAAAAAATTATAAAAATGCCACCTAAATGCCACCTAAAATTGGTTTTTAAAATTTGGTTGTCTTGCAAATTCTTATAAATAAAGGGTTTCAACAAAAATGGAGCGCTATTGCGCTCCTTCAGGGGGTTTTGGTTGAATCAACACTCACATTATATTATCGTAAGTGTGCTTCATACATGATGTTATCATCATGCATATTAATCATAATATTTCCTTAATCAAAAGTCAATCAATTTAAAAGAAATTTTATTTATCATTTTTTTAGTTTACACTTTTAATGTATCTCAATACTCTCAATTAATTTTTGCTTAATAGTATCGTTTTCATTACTTTTCTCTTTCAAATATTCCATTGAATCTTTTTTAGCTTGCAACAAAATTTTGTAATCAGACTTCAAATTTGCAATTTTAAAATTCATATCACCACTTTGTCTTGTTCCAAACAAATCTCCTGATCCCCTTAATTTAAAATCTTCTTCACTAATTACAAAGCCGTCATGAACATCACGCATTATTTCTAAACGCTTAGTATCGGTGTTACTTATTAAAATACATTTAGATTCCAACTTATTGCGGCCAACTCTTCCACGTAATTGATGCAAAGTTGACAATCCAAAGCGATTAGCATCAAAAATGACCATCATAGTAGCATTAGGTACATCTACTCCTACTTCAATGACAGTAGTACTAATTAATATATTAATATGATTTTGATTAAATTCACTCATTATTAAATCTTTAACTTCTGGACGCATTTTACCGTGTACTATATCTATTTTGTATTTACTACCAAACGCTAAATTCATTTTATCACGTAAATCATTTACTGTTGTTAAATCGGAATTATCAGATTCTTCAATTAATGGTGCAATAACATATATTTGATGCTGTTCTTTTAATTCATCATACATCAATTCTAAAACTTCCTTCATATCAGTTTCTTTTTTGATATATGTTTTAACTGGTATCCTTCCCTTTGGCATTTCCTTTATTATTGATATATCCATATCACCATAAATAGTTAATGCATAAGTTCTAGGAATCGGCGTAGCACTCATATATAAAACATCTGGTCTTATGCCTTTATTTTTCAAGTTATCCCTTTGATTTACTCCAAAACGGTGTTGTTCATCAGTAATAACCAAGCCTAAATTATTATATTGCACATCTTCTTGTATTAATGCATGAGTACCTATAACAATATCAATATTACCATTTTGTAAATCATCATAAATTAATTTCTTTTCTTTTTTATTCACCGATCCAGTTAATAATTCAACTCTTACACCATATTTACCTAACAGATCTTTTATATTATTGTAATGTTGTATGGCTAATATTTCAGTTGGCGCCATAAGAGCACTTTGATAGCCACTAATGCAATTATAATACATAGCAAGGATAGCCACTATTGTTTTACCCGATCCAACATCACCCTGTAACAACCTATTCATTCTGTTAGGACTATCCAAATCATCAATAACTTCTTTTAAAACTTTCTTTTGATCATTAGTTAATTCAAACGATAAATCATTAATCAACTTACTTAATTTATCTTTATCACCAGATCTAGAAACACCTAAATTATTTTTATTATTCTCTACTTTTAGATAATTGATTTTGAACATAAAAGCAAATAATTCTTCATATTTAAGTCTTATTGATGCTTCCTTTAATTTTGCAAAATTGGGAGGATTATGAACAATATTCAAAGCTGTTTTTTTATTAGAAAAATGATATAAATCCATGTATTTTTTTGGTATAAAATCAGTAATTTCATTTCCATATTTTAATAAAGCATTATTAATATAAGTACTTAGATTTTTAGTGTTTAATCCATTAGTAGTATGATAAACAGGTTCTATTTTTTCTTCATTTGAAAGACTGCCAAATCTAATTTCTTGGGCATTTATTATATTTTTCTTACGATCAAATTTACCTATTACAATAACACTTGTACCAATTAATAAGTTAGGTTTTAAAAAAGCTCTATTAAAAATTGAAACTCCAACAATTCCTTTATTAATAGCTAATCTAAAATTTAGTTTATTTAATCCACCCCTAAATCTAACAATTATAGGGATACTTTCAACCTTGCCATCAATTACTACTCTTTCTTCATCATTTACTTCATTTAAATTTGATCTTTTCAAAATATCATAACGAAAAGGATAATGCATAACTAAATCATCAATATTATATATACCTAATTTATTTAGTAACGTGGCGGTTTTAGGGCCTATTCCTTTAAGTTCTTTAAAATCGTTCATACCACCACTTCCTTGTCCGCTATTATATCATATTCAAAAGATTTTTTAAACCTTTTTTAAGATTATATAACTTTTTTTAAAAAAATATTGACAAACAATAGGCTTTCGATTATGATAGAAATCACCAATTCGAAATTGGCGAATTGGTCGCTAGTATCACACTAGCCAACCCCTTTTTATTCTTTTTTATGAGGTTGTTCTCAGGGGGACAACCTCTATTTTTTT
>CANRAE010000085.1 GCA_947628525.1 uncultured Bacilli bacterium | reverse complement strand
TTTAATACTTTGTATATTAGTATTTATTTGGGTATCTTTTTCAAGCGATTGAAAATCAAGGTCTAGGTTTTCTGTATTTTGTTTTGGATATATGGTTCTAAATGGAGTTCTTCATAGATATTATAGACATATTCAAACTTTTTCCGAACAAATTCATAACACATAAAAAAAGCAAACTACACAAATAGTCCGCTAGTGAATATATAATTAATATAAATTTCTAATCATTTGAAATTTATTCTCTAATTACTTTACCATCTAAATTACATATATAACTTTTGGGATACAATTCTTTTAGTTTTTTTAGTAAATCGTTATCTTTTTCAATAATTCTTCCAACAACGATACCTTCAATAAAGCATCTATTTAAACCAAAAATAACATATGAAGCTCTATCCAAAAAAGTATTATCTCTATTATTAAAAAAATTACCTCTTAAATCTGATTTTATAAAATTATCTGAAATTTGTTTGTCAAAATTTACCCCATTTATATCATTTTCCAACAGGCTTTTACCATCTTTGGAATTTAAATTAAGTATGAACCCAATTTGATTTACATCTCTAGCCAAGCTAGGCATAAATCTTATTTCCATAGATGATTCCGCTTTCCATAACCAATGGTCTATATTTCTCATTTCTTCGACAAAATTATCAAGTCTTTTATATGGGATTTGCTTAATCTCATCGTTATATTTAACAACCATTCCACTATAATTTTTAATATAATCTAGTAACAAAATATTATCTTTTTTTACTCGCCACAATCCAACAACAAATTGAAAAGCATGATTTCCCAAATCTCCAGTTGCTTCTTTACTTAAAATTCCATTTTGAGAAATAAAATCAGCAATCTCAGTGTTCTTACCAATTCCATGTAAGAAATGATAAGTAAAAAGTTTTACATCGTCACCAATTTTGTATTTATGATTTTCTAGTTTAAAATTAGCTTCTTCAATATCAAAAAATTTATCAATTTGAGAATTTACTAATTTTTCAATTTCTCCATCATACTTTTCAGAAGAATATTTTTTACATTCTAGCCTATCCATTTTTTCCTCCATCTTACAAATTAATATTTATCTGTCAATTATTATACCAAAAACAAACTTTATATTTATAATCTGCCATACAACCTGTAATTTTAATTATTTATTTTTTTTTGTGCCACATAACAATTATGATGCCAACGAATAGCACATAAAATTAAATTAATGATTGCAAAACTAAAAATATTTTATAGCTTAAGCAATTAGTAAATAAGTAGCAACTTTTATTTTTCAAATTTAACAGTTATATTATCAATTCCTAAATCAGGCAAATTATCAATATGCCCTATTTTGGTGTAACTATAACTTGTTTCAAACGATTTATAAAAAATAACTAAACAATTATTACCATATAACATTATATCGCCAGCTGTAATATGTTTGTCATTTGTATAATTTGTTGGCAAAGAATAATCCATATAAACGTACTTCTCATTACCATTTAATTCTTCCATAATAAATTCTTGTGGTAATAATTTTAAAAATTCGTTTACAGTTTCGTTATCTTCAACTGTTGCACTATATTTTATATTATTTATAATTACATTAATATTTTTCATATTCTTATTTACCTTGCTTTCATTTTTACTATTATAATCTTCTTTATTTTTTAATATTTTGGCTTGTAATATACCAATTGCAATAATTATTAAAATAACGCTTATCACAATTAAAATAATTTTTTTGAAATTTTTCATGTTTACTCCATTTCTAAATGATGATTAAATATATAGTAATAGCTTTTTGATTGTATACTTACCTATATTTTTTTAATTTTTTATTAGCCCTATATATCATATATATAGACATAGAAGTATTTATAATGCATACAACAAATCCCATAATACTAGTCATTATCATTTTAAAATTACTATCATTTGCTCCAAACTCACTAACCATTGCTACCTCAAGTGAAATCATAGAAATCATGGCAACAGTTAAGTTAATACATTTAGTTGACGCTAAAAGGGGACTATGATTTTTCCTATATTTAATTACATTTATTACAGCACTTATAATTAGATAAAAATCATATATAGCAACTATATAAATAATAAATCCTGCGTAAGTTATTTCCTTATTTTGTTTAATTATTAAGATAATTATACCAGATAAAACTAAATTTAAAAATAATAAAACAATTCCTATTAATTTTAATTTTTTATATTCTTTTCTTAAATTTTTACCAATATCAGCTTTAATATCTTTGACAATGAATAATTTCATTAAACATAATATTAAATAATAAACAGCAAAAGTAATAAACCACCAAGACATATAATATATTCCTGTACCTAATTTAAAAACACCATAAATAAAATGAAGTAAGGTAGCAAATGCTAGACTATATTTTGTTATTAATAGTTCGTTTTTTTTATATAACTCGTAAGGTTTAGACTTCTTTATAGCATGATTACTAAATTTACATATCTTACAAAACCAAATAATAAATATAATTAAGGC
>CANRAE010000084.1 GCA_947628525.1 uncultured Bacilli bacterium | reverse complement strand
ACGACATCAATATTATACACACTAGCCATGTCATTTACTGCCGATTTTGCTCCTTGGTGTTTGTTTATTACAAACCACAGTTCACCATTTTCTTTTAAATAATCTTTTGCTTCTTTTAATATTTTATATAAAATTTCTTTGCCAACTCTTATTGGTGGATTAGTTATTATTAGATCATATAACTTATCCACATTTTCATATCTATCACTTATAAATGCTTTAGCGTTTTCTATATTATTAAATTTAATATTTTTATTTGCAAGATTTACTGCTCTATTATTTATATCTATCATATCAACCAAAGCTTCTGTGTTTTTAGAAATTATTATTCCTATTGGACCGTAACCACAACCTACATCTAATACATTACCTTTAATTTTATCAAAGTCAATTGTTTCTAATAAAACTCTTGAACCTGTATCTAGAGCATCTTTTGAAAACACTCCATTATCTGTATAAAATGAGTATTCTTTTTCTTTAAATTTTATTTTTATTATTTTTTCATTGCTTTTAATATTATCGTTATTTGTAAAATAGTGTTCCATTTAATACCTCTATCTAAAACGACTATAAGCCCGTGAATAAATTCACGAGCTTAAAGTTAGTTACTATTTGAATTCTACTGTTGCGCCAGCTTCTTCAAGTTTTGCTTTGATTTCATTAGCTTCATCCATAGATACGTTTTCTTTAACATTTCCACCGTTATCAGCGATTTCTTTAGCTTCTTTTAATCCAAGTCCAGTGATATCTCTAACAACTTTGATTACTTGGATTTTGTTAGCACCACAATCAGTTAATACTACTGTTGCACTTGATGGACCTTCTTCAGTAGCTCCACCTTGAGTTGGTGCAGCTGCAACTGCTACTGCAGATGGGTCAACACCAAATTCTTCTTTCATTGCATCTACTAATTCTTTGATTTCTAATAAAGTCATTTCTTTTAATGAGCTAATAAATTCGTCTTTTGTTAATTTTGCCATTTTTATATTCCTCCTTATTTTTTAATATTAACAATTTAATTATTCATTACCTTCTAATTGTTTACTATATAAATCTAAACAAATAGATAAGTCTCTTGCGATTCCAATTAAACCGCCAGCAAGCATTGTAAGTAAACCTTCTCTTGATGGTATTGTCGCAAGTTTGTTTAAAGCTTCTTTATCTGAAATTTCTCCATCTATGATACCTATTTTAAGTTCTAAAGCATCATGATCTTTAGCAAAATTTGCCAAAACTTTGATTGGAGCAACTGCATCATTACCGAAAGCAATAGCTTTTGGTCCAGTTAGGTGTTCATCAAGATTAATTTTTAAACTATCCAACGCTCTTTTTGTTAATGTGTTTTTGTATACTTTTAATTCTGCATCAACTTCTCTTAGTTTTCTTCTAAGTTCTGTTACTTCAGAAACAGTTAGACCTCTATAGTCTACAAAAACTACTGCACTTGAATTTTTAACACTATTTTCAATTTCATTAATTGTCTTTTGTTTTTGTTCAAGTATTTTAGCGCTTGCCATAACACACCTCCTCATATATTTTTAAATACCGTAAAATAAAAGTCTTTATATGTAGACATACAAAGACTTTAAAGGCTTTTTCTCTTTAAGTTCCTAGGTAGGATTATTAAGCATTTTGCCCCTACTGTCTACGGTACTTCACAAACAATTCATATTATATTATGCTTTATACAATTTGTCAATTCAAAATTATCTTAATTTTTTAATATATTGATAAGCTTTTTCTGTTGATTTTTCAATATCTTCTTTTTTATTGTTAGGATTATTATCAATATAATTGCAGTTATTTATTTCTTTAGCTATTTTTTTTTCTTTAAATACATTAATATATTTTAAATTTACATTAACATCACTTAAAAGATTTAGGTCCATAGCCGAAATTTTACCAGATGTATCATAAACGTTAAATATGCTTTTACTTTTAACATCTTTCCATTCGTCAAAATAAGAATTTCTAAAAGGTCGCTCTAAACGTTTAAACAACCTATTTTTTCTTATTATAATAAATTTTCCATTTCGAATTGAAACTAAACTTCCAATTGCATAATTTTTAGCACTTATTCTAAATAGTCCCATACTTCAACCATTCCCTTTTATTATTCATTTATTTATCAAATGAATTTATATCTATTTTTATTCCTGGACCCATTGTTGTAGCTATTGATATATTTTTAACAAATATACCTTTAACAGTTGTTGGTTTTGATTTAATTATAACATTAACAAATGCTTCAAGGTTTTCTAATAATTTTTCTTCATCAAATGAAACTTTACCAATGATACCATGAACATTACCATAACTATCAGTACGATATTCAACTCTACCTTTTTTAACATCTTCAACTGCTTTTTTAACATCAGTTGTAACGGTTCCTGTTTTAGGGTTTGGCATTAATCCTTTTGGACCTAATACTTTACCCAATTTACCAAGGTGAGCCATCATATCAGGTGTAGCTATAATTACATCGAAATCGAACCAATTTTCTTTTTCGATTTTTTCTATCAT
>CANRAE010000083.1 GCA_947628525.1 uncultured Bacilli bacterium | reverse complement strand
TTTTCTTCAAATAGAGCTAATTTATATTCCATATTCCGATTCCTCCTAATAATATTATACAATATAATCTATATTTTCCCTTTTTTTATATAAAAAAACTCAAACATACGAGTTCGAGTTTCATACTTTAATGGTGCCGAAAGACAGAATTGAACTGTCCGCTGATCCTTACCAAGGATCTGTTTTACCACTAAACTATATCGGCACATCTAAATTATAGCATATATTTATAATGTATAAAATACTTTTTATTTTTTTTTAATAAGTGTTATAATGAATAAAGGGGGAAGCAACATGTTAAAAAAAATAAGTAATTTAGTTTTTCACTCAATTTTATTTCGAATCAAAGAATATAATAAGCCTGATTTATCACAGGGGAAGTTTATTTTATGTCCTAATCATACTAGTGATTTTGATGGTCCAATATTTTGGTCTAGTTGTGATCAAGTGCGTATTATGGCTAAAAAAGAGTGCTTTGATAAACCAATAATAGGCACAATATTACGTAAAGTTGATGTTGTTCCGGTTGATCGTAGTGATAATCCAGTTGAAGCTTTAAGACAAGCTCGTAAATATTTAAAAGAGAATGAGGATCATGTCTTTTTAATGTTTCCCCAAGGAACCATTTCAGATATTAATAAAAATAAATTAACAAGAATAAAACCAGGAGCTTTTTTTCTTTCTTCTTGTACTAATACGCCTATCATTCCTGTCTTTATTGAGCAGCCAAGATTATTTAGAAAAACTAGAATAGTCTATGGTGATAGTTTTATGGTTGAAAAAAGGAAAGATGTAGATATTCATGCTGATGGCAAATATTCTTTATATCGTACTTACTGGCAAAACGAAATATTTAAATTAGAAAAAGAAGCTGAAACATTAGAAAATAGGAAGGTTAGAAAATTAAAGTTAAATAAAAAACACAGTAATAACAATAGTTAGAAGTGGTGGTATAATGAAGTATAATATAAAATTTATAATATACATTGTAATTGTAGTCTTATTAGCTTCCGTTATTTGGATCAAATATGATCATGATAGGGGCGAAAAACTATTAAATGCTAATGTTACTGTCGATGAATTTAAAAATTTTATAGATAATAATAATATAAAGAAAATTAATTTTAGTTGTCCTGTTAAAAATGAAGATATAGTTTATTTAGATGATAAATATTTATTATCGCAAAACGGTGAACTATATAATGTAAATTTTGAACGTATATTTAACAATGAATATAATTGCCAAAAGATTAATACTTCATTTACTATTGCTGGTTTTTATAATAATAATTTGGTATATGATGATAATTATAATTTTTATGATTTAACTGATAATTTAAATCCATATTTAGAGGACAATATAGAATATTATATAGAAGATTTAAATAATTTAATTATTATAAATAAAAAATATCCATATATTTATTTTTATGATATGGAAGCTAAATATCTTGCTTTGGATAGTAATATTGATTCTAATAAAATCTTAATAGATAGTAGAGGAAATATCAATATATATACTAATTATGGTTATCCAACATCTTTTAATTTATTAAAAGATGAAAGTACGGAAATAATATTTAATAGACTTGATTATATGGGAGTAATTTTGGCTATTTATCGAAGTAATAATAATCAACCACTTAATATTGCTAAAACTAGATATTTGGCTGTATCAGAAGAGGTAAGCAAAGATATTCGCGGTCTTAGAATTATTACCAATAGAGGTATGTATAATGAAGTAATGGATAATAGTTGTATTGATAGTATTTGTGATACTAAGTTAGTATTAGATCAAGAATTTTCTAAATATTTTAATGATATCGTTTATAGTAATGGTAAATACGTTTTTATAAGTTCAACTCCGACTACTATATATAATATTGAAAAATATGTATCTAAAAGTAGTAATTAAAAAGGTATAGATGGTGTTAAACTGAGCAATATAAAAATAAAGGTTTTTAAATTTATGTATTGTAAAAAAAATAAGATTATGTTATCATTTTATTGTTCAGTTATGGCGAGATAGCTCAGTTGGCTAGAGCAATCGGTTCATACCCGATAGGTCGAGGGTTCGAATCCCCCTCTCGCTACCAGATTGATAGGAAACTCGGAAAAATACGAGTATCAAATAGATAACGCACTTGATAAAAGTGCGTTTTTATGTTATTATGTATTTGTGCATGATACCTTGCATAAAATAAAAAAAGGATACATTTGATTGGGTGAATCAAATGCAATCCTTATTTTGGAATAGCATCTGAAATCAACGATTGTTGAAATCAGATGCTTTTGCTATTTTAGAAATAAAATTATTACAACTAAGAATAGGAGCAATATTATAATAAATTGAGAAAATTCTCTTTTTGTCATAAATACCACCACCTTCCTTTTACCTTATGATAAATAGAAAGGGAAAGCATCTGATATATTTCAAATGTATCCATTAACATCATATCAAACAAATGTTCTTTATACAATAAAAATAGTAATAAAATCGTTAATAAAAAAAGATATAAATTGTTTTAATTAATAAGGATGAAGTAAAGTAAATGTTGGAAAAATTTAAGAAGAAATACAAGTTATATAATTAATTTGTATTTTTTTACATTCTTTTTTGACAAGAAATAATTTGTCCTATAATTATCTTTTAAACTAAAAGTACTAGTATCTATTTCATATTGTAAATTATATTTTAAATTGTTATCTACTACTTGATTAGCTTGATGTTTAAAATAAGTAATAAATTTTTCTAAATTTAGTTTTTTATAGGTAGATTCATCATTTTTAAATTTTTGATATATTT
>CANRAE010000082.1 GCA_947628525.1 uncultured Bacilli bacterium | reverse complement strand
CAACCAACTAAACCAAACACCATAACCCCAACTAAAACAACTAATAAAATATTCTTAAATAATTTCATAAATCCTCCCTATAATCTCTAAAACAATATATAAATGTTTATTTTTACAAATTACCAAAACTAATCGATTTTATTAAGTACGTGATCATTTTCATATAATACATCACCCATAGGTTCTTTTATAATTAATATTTTACCATCTTCTGTTATATTGATGATCACAGTATTAGAAACATTATTAGTATCAGTTCCTCTAAAAGCAAGACGATAACCTTGATCAGTACCACCATTTAAATAATAATCGTCCAATGCATCATCTTTTTCTATGACCGTTATAGTAGTAATTCCAACTTCTTTCAAGACATCTTTAATTACTGTTGCTTGTTCTTCATTAACATTCATTTTGTCAACAATAATTTCTTCATTATTCATTAGTTGTTGCAAAGCAACCGCTAAATAAAAGAGCAATTATGATAATGGCAACTATTATGATTATTAATTTACTTTTTTTAAATTTTTTATTGCCACAAATCGGAAATCATCATATAATTAAATCCTTTATTTATATAAATTCTAAATATCTCGTAAATACATTATAATATAAATCTGTAAAAATATCTATTACTAATTTTTAGCGAACAGATTCGTCAATGGTGTCCTACCGGAAGAAGTACGACAACTTTTTATTTAAAATTTTTAAATTATGAATTTTATGTTATACTTATTATTAGGAGGTTATAGATATGTATAATATAGAAGTTTTTGAACAACTAATAAAATCTAATTTAACATCAGAAGAAATATATAAACATGTAATAGAAATTAATCCTATTCAAACTGAAAAAAAATATAGTAATGATGAAGATGAACCATTTGCTATTTATGTTGGAGGCATTGGAAAAAATGATTTAATAACTATTAATAATAGTACATATCCACTAAAAATGAGATTTGATTCTGAGCAAATATATGTTGATTTTATCAATCTAATTCGTGAAAAATTACAATCTTCTGATAAATCTTTTCAAAGTGTGGTCTTTGCTACAATTAATAGTTTCTCTAGAAATTGGTTTAATATGCAAAATACTCTGGAATCTATTGAAAATGCAAAATTAGCTCAAATGTATTTAGACGCTTATAAAAATCCTGCTAGGCAACGTGATTATTATGCTTCAGATGACCGAGTATCCACTTTTGATTATGTAAATGAACAACGTGTTTATAATATTTCAAAATTTGCTGGAGCTGGAGATTTAGCAAAATGTGTTGAAATTAATTCTGTTGCTTGTAATTTATTAAATTTTAGTGGAATTCAATCAATTTTAGTTCAAGGATATTTTATAAATTATCAAGGAAAAAGAGAAGCACATACTTTTCCATTGTATAAAGAAAGCAATGGAAACTATTCTTTATTAGATTGTATGCTTAAACAACGAAAAAAAGATGTTTTATCTAGTGATATAGATTTTGAGAGAGGATTTAATTTTCAAACACCAGTTTTATTAACATTTAAAGATGGAAGAGAAGAAAATTCTTACCTAACATATTCAATACCACCTCAAAAATTAATAGTATCATCAAAAGGAATTAGTAAATAAAAACATATTTTTATTAAATTTATACTATTTTACTTAAGTTTATAATATTTTTAAAAAACTATATTCACACTTGTATATTGCCAAAATAAAACTACTTTCAGTTTATTTTTGAGAGTAGTTTTTATATTAATCCCAAATTTTTCGAGCTTATTATTCATCTGGTGCCTTAGTGGGACACATTTGGAATTTTTTATTTAGGCTAATTTCTTGATTACATTATACTATATAATTGATAATTTGAAACATTTTTTAAATAAATTGATAAAAAAATAACTTTCTAGATATGTACATTTGTAAACAATGTGAAAAAATTATATAAAATTAATTATATTATGCTATAATAACATATAGGAGGTTAGATTATGAACAATTATAACGAAGAATACTTTAATATTGTTAGAGTTTTAGATTCTACTTATGGAAAACTAGGAGATAATCACGGAGTTAGAAGTTTAGTTGCAAGTTATATCAGTGGAGTTGGTTTTAATGCAAATAATATAAAATGTGAATTAGATGGAGAATATCCCAAAATATCGTTAATAGACGGAAGTGAAATATTATATCAAGGTAAAAATTCAGGAGCACAAATATCTATTTCAAAACAAAATGATACACAAAAAATGTGGACTGTAATAGATTTTCCACCAAATCCAAGTGCTAAACCTTATACTGACCCAACTTTACCATATACACCAAGAATTGATAGTTTTTACATTGATGAAACTGGAATATTTCATACAAGTTATTCACCTTATAAAACTGAAAATGGTAAAATAAAATATGATTCATTTGCTCCATTAGAAACTTCATTTTATAGTAATGAAACATTAAGTTCAAATGGTGTTTCAAAAGATTTTAGAAATATAAATGCCAATCTTAATAAAATAGAACCAGATGATAAATTTGATACGACTATTGAATATTCATTAATATATGATCCGATTGGTGATAATACAATAGATTTCAATGTTGTTCAAGCTGCAATTAAAATTGAAGGAACATATAAAGATAAATCATTTGGTTATAAAATATAATAATCTTGTACGTTTGGTTTTACGATAGTAGAATGAAAGCATCAATCAAAAAAACATAATTTTGCTTGGCTTATGCCTTGCTTAATTATGTTATATAAAATGGTTTCAAAAGGGAAAATTCCCTTTGTACACCGTTATTGGCTCTGCCAATAGCGTAGTGTGTTACCATTTTGGAAAAATTATTTTTAAAGTCAAGTATTTTAA
>CANRAE010000081.1 GCA_947628525.1 uncultured Bacilli bacterium | reverse complement strand
ATAGATAGTTTAATAATAGAATTAATCGTTTATACAGTATTAGGGTTAGGACTTTATACAATAATTGATAACATATCATTAAAAAGTTTAAAAGAGGGTTTAAAGGCTTTATTTGATTAGAGGTGATTCAGAATGATTGAGAATTGGATAAAGTTGTATCCAAAAATTCTGGATTGGGAATGGTACAAAGACCAGAATACTAAATGTTTATTTATACATTGTTTGTTAAAAGCAAATTGGAAAGATGGAAAATTTGAGGGTTATGACATTCCTAGAGGAAGTTTTGTTACAAGTGTTAAAACATTATCAGATGAATTATCTAGTAAAAATCAAAAAGTCACAGTTCAGGCAATACGAACAGCATTAAAACACTTAATTTCAACAAACGAGATAACAATCAAAACAACTAATAAATTCACTATAATTTCAGTAAAAAATTATGATAAGTATCAAGAGACTAACAAAGTGTCTAACAATCAACTAACAAACAATCAACAAACAACTAACAATCAACTAACAAACAATCAACAAACAACTAACAATCAACTAACAACAATAGAAGAATATAAGAATATAGAATATATAAATAATATAAAAAAAGAAAAATATAAAAAAGAAAAAAATCAAAACGAAGTTAAAGCAAAAACACATAATGGTATTGTAGATAATTATTTTAATAATAAAAATGTATTAAAAGAAAGATTTTTAGAATTTTTAGAAATTAGAAAAAAACTAAAAGCAGTTAATTCTGAAAGAGCAGTAAAGTTACTTTTAAAAGATTTAGAAAATAAAAGTGATATTGAACAATTAGCAATGATTGAAAAAAGTATTAAAAATAGTTGGAAAGGTTTATATGAACTTAAACCTGATGAAAAAAGAAGAATTGCCGAAGTTCCTGAGTGGTTTAATAAAACTCTTTTGAAAGAAGAAACCACTCCAGAAGAAAAAAGATATTTAGATGAACTTTTAAAGGAGTTTAAATGAGTAATAGAGAAATAGAAATTTTAGATAAAGAAGCACAAAAAAATAAATACAGGTGCAGGAGATGTGGAAATAGAGAATTTATTCCACGAAAATCAAAAAGAAGTATTTGCAGGGGTTGCGGTTATTGGGTTTATAAAAACTCAAAAGATGAATTTGAAAATAGATTATTGGAGGAAATAAAAAATGGAAATAAATTTTAAAGATTATAACTTAGATTATTTTAAAGAAAAAGATTTATATACTTGGGAAGAAGTAATATCAATAATTGAAGATATGGAATGTACTATCCATACTTTGGAAGAAAAAATAAAAGAATATGAAAGAGAACCAGAAGAACCAGACAGATATGAAGATTATGTATTGGGGTTGATTTAAATGAGTACGAAAAAATTTAAAGAAATAATGAATATGCCAAGAAAAAAAGTTGTGTACATGATAGTTGAATGGAAACTTAGTAAAAATGATTTTACTAAAAAGCAATGGAAGAAATTTTACGAAAGGGAGAATTAATTATGATTGATAGTGCTAAATTAAAAAAATTAAATGAAAATATCGAAAGCATGGAATTTAAAAGAAAAGATAAAGAAACGGGAGAAATAAAAGTTACACACTACGTTGATGTTGCTAAAAGAATTGAAGCATTTAGAGAATTAGTTCCAAATGGTAGCATTTTTACAGAAATTGTAAAAGAATCTGATGAAACAGTTAATAACCAAACTATTCACTCTATAAGAATAAAAGCTACTGTACTTGATGAAAATGAAAAAGTTCTTTCTGTAGCTCATGCAGAAGAGAAAAACAATACATACATAAATAAAACTTCATTGATAGAAAATTGTGAAACATCTGCGGTAGGTAGAGCATTAGGTTTTTTAGGAATAGGAATTAAAAAAGGTATTGCTTCCAATGAAGAAATGCAAAAAGTTATTGCTAATCAAAATAGATTTGAAATTTTTAAAGATATGTATTTAAGTGAACAAGATGCGAAAAAAATAGTTACATCAACATTATCAGAATTATCAAGGAAATTCGGTTTAAGAAAAGCAGATTTGGAAGAAAAAATAAACGATAAATTATGGACAAGCATCGATAAGTTAGATGTTAATCAGTTATTAAAATTAGAATCAAAATTAAAAACAGTCAATATGAAAGATGATGAATGGCATGATATTTATAATCAAAATTTAAAAATTAAAAACGTTGTTCCAGAAGATCAAGAAGTAAATTATAAATCAAGCCATTATAAATTTGGTGAAATAGCAATTCAAAAAGCTGGTGATGATGAAATGTTAAAAAATGACATTATCGATTACTATTTGAATGCTGGTATAGATTTATCTGGTGAATAATTATGAAGTTAATCGGTAATTACTCACGAATTGGTAAAAATGAAGAATTTGAAACAGAAATTACTTTTACAATAAAAGAACATTATAAAGATTTAATTCAAAATTTAAACAAAGAAGAGCTATATTCTATAGCAATTTCAAAAGCGAAAGATAAAAGAACAGAACAACAAAATAAATATATGTGGGCATTGATAGGAGAAATAGATAAAGCAAGAAATGGCGATAGGTCTAGTGATGATTATGATATTTATTTAGAAGCTCTAGTTAGAGCTGGTGCTAAATTTATACATTTACTAGTTGAACCAAAAGCTGAATCAATGTTAAGGGAAAGCTTTAGAGCTATTAAATTAATTAGAAAAATACAATGCAATGGAAAAATATTCAATGATTATAAATGCTTCTATGGTAGTTCTAAAATGGATAAAAATGAAATGCATAATTTAATTGAGACAATCTTAGATATGGCTAGTGAATGTGGATTAGATATAGTTTATTGGAAAGATATATTAGA
>CANRAE010000080.1 GCA_947628525.1 uncultured Bacilli bacterium | reverse complement strand
GCACCATATCATGCTTTAACTAATGCAGGACATATTTCTTATATTGAATTAGATGGTGATCCTACTGAAAATTTAGATGCTTTTGAGAGTATTATCCGTCTTATGGAAAAAGAAGGAATTGGTTATGGAGCTATAAATCATCCTGTGGATAGAGATCCTGTTTGCGGATATGTAGGAATAATTCATGATGTTTGCCCTAAATGTGGCCGTCGTGAAGGAGAATCAATTAGTATGGAGAAAATCACAAGTTTAAATTGTGATTGTAAATAAAAAGAAAGAGGTGGAAAAAATGGAAAAATTTGAAGAAGAAAGAAAAAGCGTAGGTAAACAAGTTGGTGAAGGAGTAGGTTTTGAAAGAATAAGAAGAATTACCGGATATTTAGTAGGTACAGTTGAAAGATTTAATAATGGTAAACGCGCTGAAGAACATGATCGTGTTAAACACGATACTACTGGTATTTGCTCTTGCAATGACTAGTTATCATGAAAGTAAGACTTGCTGCAAATTTACAGCCTGACAGTATTGTCGATGGTGAAGGAGTAAGAGCTGTCGTATGGATGCAAGGATGTAGCCATAACTGTCCAGGGTGTCATAACCCAATAACTCATGATTTCAATGGCGGTTTTCTAACAGATACAGAAGATTTAAAACGCGATATTCGTGAATTAAAACTTGTTGATGGTATTACTTTATCTGGTGGTGATCCAATGTTTCAAATTGAGGCATCACTTGATATTGCTAAGTTTTGCCATGAATGTGGCTTAAATGTTTGGTGTTATACTGGATATACTTTCGAACAATTATTAGCGATATCCACTAAAAATCCTAAAATGTTAGAATTATTGCAAGAGTTAGATGTGTTAGTAGATGGAAAGTTCGTTTTAGCTAAGAAAAGCTTAGATGCCCAGTTTAGAGGTTCATCAAACCAGCGAATAATAGACGTACCAAATAGTCTTAAATCAAATCGAGCTGTATGTATAAAAAAATACGAAATAAAAGACAATATAAAAAACCAATTAAAACAAGAAGAAGTGCCAATTTTTATTTAGGTGCTTTTCTTTTTTTGACAATATTTTTAAAACTAAAAGCAATGTTTAGTTATAAAAAATGTTTTATTATCTTCTTTTCTATAATATATAGGTACTTACAATAATTAATTGACACACAATATTTTTATTGATCTCAATATGTTATAGTGAGGTGATAAAAATGGCAGTATTAGGAATAGATATTAGTTATTATCAGGGTAATATTGATTGGTTTAAAGTTAAAGCGAGTGGTATCAAATTTGCTATATTAAGATTAGGTTATACTGGATATGGTAGTGGTAAAAATAAAGTTTTAGATCCAATGTTTGAAACTTATTATAATAATGCTAAAGCTGTTGGTATCCCAGTAGGTGTTTATTATTTTTCACGAGCAGTTACTATTGAAGAAGGGATAAGCGAAGCTAATTTTGTTATTAAAAATTTGCAAGGTAAAAAATTAGAGTATCCTGTATATATTGATGTTGAAGATGAGTATTATCAAGCTAATGCTACTAGGGAAAATTTAACAAATGCTATCAAAGCTTTTTGTCAAACAATTCAAGATCAAAACTTTTATGTAGGAATATATGCGAGCCTTTATTGGTTTAATACTAAATTAATACTAGGACAACTAACTTCATATGATAAATGGGTAGCTCAATGGACTGATGTTAATACATTTAGTAGTGAATATGGTATGTGGCAATTTTCTAGTACAGGTAATTTAGGGGGTATCAATCCAGTTGATTTAGATTATGCTTATAAAGACTATCCAGCAATTATGATTGAAAAAGGATTAAATGGTTTTAGTAAGCAAGATACACCATCAAAAGAAGAACCAACAATACCAAAAGAACCTCCTAAGATAGATACTGATTCTCCAAGCAAAGATACTGATAATAAAAAAGATAACTTAGATAATAATACAATGACAAAATTAACAAATAAAATATGGCAGTTTATTAAAAAGGTATTTGCTAAATTATTAGGTCCTATTTGGAAATTAATAAAGAATATTTTACGTATTGGCTAATAATTTCCATAAATTACCAATAAGAAAAATTATATATTGTTTGACTACATACATGGGGGTAGTATATAATGAACTTATTGGAGGAATATATGAAAAAAGTAACGAAAACACCTTCATTACAGGATTTAACTACTAGACTTAGTCGTATTGAAGGACAAGTTAGAGGAATTAAACAAATGCTTGTAGATGGTAGGGATTGTGATGAAATTTTAATTCAAGTATCAGCTATTATTAATTCGTTAAGGGGATTTAGTAATACTATATTAAAAGAACATCTATCTACCAAAATTGCAGATCTTTTTAAAAATAATGATCCAGATGTAGTTGAAGAATTAATAACTTTATTTGGACGTTTATATTAATAATTCCTAATTGATATCAACAAATAGTCAAAGCTATTTGTTGATTTTTTTATTTATAAGGAATTTTCTCCTTATAAAAGATAATAAACGAAATAAAAAGAGAGACTTAAAGGCCACTCCAAAACAATTCATAATATTATGAATTTAAAAAATTTATTTATTATATTTATGATGGTAACCTCTTTTAGATATATAGTCTAAAGGAACACATTTCTTATGTTTACAATTAGGACAAGTAATGTAGGGAGGAGTTGAAATAGGAAGACCATTCAACATATCTTCTTGTTCAAATTCTTCAACCATTTCAATTGGGGCTTCAAATTCTACCTTACATTTAGGACAAATATATTCTACTATTTTTCCACTAAGTGGTATAGGTATAGTAGAAAAATCAAATTTAATGATAATAACACAACCTTTCTAGCAGACTCGATATTGCCATTTCATTTGGTTACCACA
>CANRAE010000079.1 GCA_947628525.1 uncultured Bacilli bacterium | reverse complement strand
ATAAATATTATTTCCTCCTTTATAAAAGCAATATATCATGTTTATTTTTAAAAGAAAAATCACCATTTTTCTATTTTGAAAGCATTAAAAAAGAACAAATTTAATTATTACTTTTAGCCTTTTTTAAATTTGTTCTTTTATTATCTTATCAATATTTAATTTTATATAAATTTTAATTTTTTTTCTTATTACACTTTTTTACAAATTATTTTGTAAATAATTTATGAGTATTTTTACTTGGCATCATTATTTGAACATTAGGAACAACCATTATTTTATACTCCGATGTTCCTTCCTCTAATTTTTCACCATCAACACACCAAGTTACATCTTTCTTTTTAAAACTAATCTTTAAATTATCGGTTCTATGAAAATAAAAACCAGGTACTTTAGTAATATCATTCATACTTAAATAATATAATGTCTTAATAATATCTTTTTTTCTAGTTAAATTACAAAATATAACCTCAAATTTACCATCATCTAACTTCACATCGCTATAAAAATTATTTATTCCTGCTATTCTATTAGCATTAGATATAGCAACAAAAGAATATAAGCCATGATATTTTTCATTATCAATAGTATAAGTCAATTCATGTAATTTAGTTACATTTTTAAATTCCTTTATTCCCTCTATTAAATATGCTAAATATCCTAATTTCTTTTTCAAATTACGATTAGTGTCATAAGGAACATTCATAAATTTACCAAATCCTGCAACATAAACAAAAGGTTTATCATTTACTAAACAAATATCCATTCCTTTTATTTCACCATCTAACAATAAACGAAAATTATCAATTACATCTTTACCATAACCAAACATTACCCCTATATCATTAGTAGTACCAAGAGGAATATGAGCCAGAAGCAAACTCTTTTTCCTTTTCAAATTACCAGTCATAGCTTCATTAAAAGTACCATCTCCACCAACCGTTATAACTAAATCGGCATATGAAAGATCTTTAACAATTTGCGTTATATGACCACGATATTTGGAAAAAATTATTTCTGGATCATAATCATGCTCTATTAATAAATTTGATGCTTTTGTTAAAAAATCCTCTTTTACATTTTTCCCACTGTTAGGATTATATATTATAATACACTTCTTCATAAATATATACCTTCCTTTACAATTAATTCGTAAATTCTAAACTAATTATATAAATTTTAATTAAATAAATCAATGTTTTTAAAATTTGTGATATAATTAATAAGAGCACAGTACTCTCAAACAATAATTATTGAGAGGTGATTTTATGACAAAATATGTATTTGTAACAGGAGGCGTAGTATCAGGTTTAGGCAAAGGTATAACAGCATCAAGCTTAGCATTACTTTTAAAATCAAGAGGTTATAAAGTATTTATGCAAAAGTTTGATCCTTATATTAATGTTGATCCTGGTACTATGTCTCCTTTTCAGCATGGAGAAGTTTTTGTAACAGCAGATGGAACTGAAACTGATTTAGATCTTGGACACTATGAAAGATTTATTGATGAAGAATTAAATTATACTTCTAATATTACTACTGGTAAAATTTATTCTAGTGTTATTGAAAAAGAACGACGTGGAGATTATTTAGGGGCAACAGTTCAAATTGTTCCTCATATTACTAACGAAATAAAAAACAAAATTTATGAGGCTGGTACTACTAGTAATGCCGATATAGTTATTACAGAAATTGGTGGTACTATTGGGGATATTGAATCACAAGCTTTTATAGAATCATTAAGACAAATGCGTAATGAAATAGGAAAAGAAAATACTTTGTTTGTTCATACTACTTTGGTTCCTTTTATTTATGGATCTAACGAATTAAAAACTAAACCAACTCAACATAGTGTTATCGAATTAAGAGGGATGGGCATTCAACCAGATATTATAGTATGCCGTACTCCTATTGAGTTAGAAGATAATATTAAAGATAAAATATCTCTTTTTTGTAGTATCCCCAAAGAGCATGTAATTGATAGTATTGATGTTAAAAATATATATCAAATACCAATTAATTACTATAAGCAAAAAATGGATGAAATTGTTTTAAACCAATTTGGTTTAGAAATTAAAAAAAGTAATTTAAAAGGATTGGAAAATCTTGTTGAAACGGTTAATCATTTAGATAAAGAAATGGAAATAGCCCTTGTAGGAAAATATGTTGAATTACATGATGCTTATATATCCGTAGTGGAAAGTTTAAAACATGCTGGATACTTTTATAATACTAAAATTTTAATTCGTTGGATTGATTCAGAACAATTAGAGAGTGAAAATAATTTAGATGATTTTTTTAAAGGTGTAAATGGTATTATTGTTCCTGGTGGTTTTGGTAATCGTGGTATCGAAGGAAAAATTAAAGCAATTGAATATGCCCGCGTTAATAAAATTCCTTATCTTGGATTATGTTTGGGATTACAATTAGCGGTTATCGAATTTGCAAGAAATGTTTGTGGTATTAAAGATGCATCTTCAACTGAGTTTAATGAATTATGTCCTAATCCTGTTATTGATCTAATGGCTGATCAAAAATCAGTTGTTAATATGGGGGGAACATTAAGACTTGGTAATTATGAATGTCATATAAAAAAGAATAGTTTGGCTTATAAATGTTACAATGAAGAATATATTGTTGAACGCCATCGTCATCGTTATGAAGTAAATAATCAATATATTCAAACATTAGAAGAAAAAGGATTAGTTTTTTCAGGAATTAATGATAAAAGTAATTTAGTCGAAATCATTGAATATCCTGATCATCCTCATTTTATTGCTTGCCAATTTCATCCCGAATTCAAAAGTAGACCTACTAGACCACATCCACTTTTTAAATCATTTATTAAAGCTAGTATAGAATATCAAAATCAAAAGGAGCTGTAATGAAATAATTTCATTACAGCTCTCAGACTGTTGACAAAGTAAAAATTGTTAATAGTCTTTTTATTTTTGAAAAAATGTATTATAATTAAATTGCGAGT
>CANRAE010000078.1 GCA_947628525.1 uncultured Bacilli bacterium | reverse complement strand
TCCGCTAGCTCAGTCGGTAGAGCATTTGACTTTTAATCAAAGGGTCTGGAGTTCGAATCTCCAGCGGGACACCATTTGAAAAATAACTGCATAATATTGCAGTTTTTTTTGTTGCAAGATGTGCTGTTAATGTCGATTAATAACTTATAAAATAAAGCAAAAAAAAGTTGTTCCCTAATATAATGTATTGGAGGACAAACTATGAAACCAGAAAAAAAAGATAATATAAACGGACTAACTGACGAAGAAGTTTCTAAAAGTAGAGAAAAAAATGGTAGTAACAGCATTCATTTAACCAGTAGTAATACCTTTTTAAGTTTATTATTAGAGTCCTTAGGGGATCCTATTATCAAAATCCTTTTAATTGCCTTAATGATTAAAGTGTGCTTTTTATTTAAAGATTTTGATTGGTTTGAAACCTTGGGTATAATGGGTGCTATATTCGTGGCATCTTTTATATCATCTATTTCAGAGTATGGTAGTGAAAAAGCCTTTAACCGCCTACAAGAAGAAGCGTTACAAACAACATGTCGTGTTAAAAGAAACGGCAAAATTTGTGAAATATTAGTTGATGAAGTTGTTGTTGATGACATTGTTTTATTACAATCAGGTGATAAAATACCAGCAGATGGCTATTTAATTAGTGGTGAAATTACCGTTGATGAATCAATGTTAAATGGTGAGACAAGAGAAATAACCAAAGAAGCAATTAACGAAATGAGTAATAATATATTGGAATGTAATAGAGTATTAAGAGGTTCAGTAGTATATTCCAAAGAAGCTATGATGAAAGTTATGAAAGTAGGAACTAACACAGTCTATGGCAGTTTAGCCAAAGAATTAACAGAAAGACAACCAGAAAGTCCCCTAAAATTAAAATTGAGAAATTTAGCTAAAATAATAAGTAAAATAGGATATATTGGTGCAGCTTTTGTTTCTTTTTCTTACTTATTTTCAGTCATTGTGATCAATAATCATTTTGATTTAAATTTAATACGAGAGACTATAACTAATTTTCCTTTAATGGCTAATTATATATTATATACTTTGACCTTATGTGTAACTATTATTGTAGTAGCTGTTCCCGAAGGATTACCTATGATGATTACTTTAGTTTTATCCTCAAATATGAAAAGAATGTTAAAGAACAATGTTTTAGTAAGAAGATTAGTGGGAATAGAGACCGCTGGAAGTATAAATATTTTATTTACTGATAAAACAGGAACAATTACCAAAGGAAAATTAGAAGTAATTGGTTTAATATCGGGTAATTTAAAAGAATATAGTAATGAATTAGAACTTCGTAAATATCCTAGATACTTAGATATGGTTCAAAAATCAATTGTTTATAATACGGCGAGTTATTATGATAAAAAAGAAAATAAAATTATTGGTGGAAATATCACAGATAAAGCTTTATTAGGCTTTTTACATAATATTACTATTAGTGATCAAATAAGAATAGTTAAGAGCATTCCTTTTAATAGTAAAAATAAATATTCTATTACTACTATTAGTGGAAAGAATCGTCTTAATTTAATTAAAGGCGCCCCAGAAATAATATTAAATAAGTGTAAAACTTATTATGATGAAGATGGTATCCAAAAAGATATTTCTTTAAATATTACTAAATTAAGTAACAAAATTAAGATGGCGCAACAACAAGGGGTTAGGGTTTTAGCTCTTGCTACTAGTAATGAGTATATTGTTGATCGCTTCAATAATTTATGTTTAATAGGTATTATCTTTATCAAAGATGAAGTGCGAAAAGAGGCTATTGAGGGGGTTAAATTAGTTAAAGATGCCCATATTCAGACTGTTATGATTACGGGTGATAATAAAGATACTGCCATAGCAATTGCCAAAGAAGTTGGCATAATTTTAGATGATGATGATATAGTTTTAACTAGTGAAGAATTAAATAGTAAAACAGATGCAGAAATTAGTCAAATTTTACCAAAGATTAAAGTAGTAGCAAGAAGTTTACCAAGTGATAAAAGTAGGTTAATAAGGGTAGCTCAAAAAAATAATTTGGTAGTAGGTATGACTGGTGATGGGGTAAATGATGCTCCGGCTTTAAAAAAAGCTGATGTTGGTTTTGCCATGGGAAGTGGAACCGAAGTATCTAAAGAAGCTAGTGATATAGTCATATTAGATGATAATTTTTTATCCATTTCCAAAGCCATTATGTTTGGTCGAACTATTTTTAAAAGTATTAGAAAATTTATCATTGTTCAATTAACTATCAATTTATGTGCCATAAGTTTGTCGATTATATGTCCCTTTATTGGTGTTGATACACCCGTAACCGTTATCCAAATGCTTTGGGTTAATATGGTGATGGATACTTTTGCAGGTCTAGCATTTGCTTTTGAACCTCCACTTTTAGATTATATGAAAGAATATCCTAAGAAGAAAACTGAATCTATAATAAATAGATATATGATAAGTGAAATATTATTTACTGGTCTTTATTCAGCTATATTATGTATTTTATTTTTAAAATCACCAATAATTCTTAAACTGTTTAGAGGAAATAAATCTTATTTAATGACTGCTTTCTTTGGATTATTTATATTTATTGATATTTTTAATAGTTTTAATGCTAGAACTAATAGGTTAAATATTTTATCAAATATTAGCAAAAATAAAGTTTTTATTATTATTATGACTTTTATAGTGGTAATGCAACTTTTCCTAATATATAAAGGGGGAACACTTTTTAGAACAACAGGACTTTTATTTGATGAATTATTACTAATGATTCTTTTAGCAGCGACTGTTATTCCGTTTGATTGGATAAGAAAAGTAATAGTAAGGAAAAAGATTAAACTTGAAGGTGTATAGTCTTAAATATTAATAAATAGTAGTAATAAAATAAAAAAAAGTAAAAAAGTATTGCAGAAAATCGTAAATTAAGTTATAATCAAATAGTCTCGTATGAATTAGATTGTTGATTTATACGGTTGTTTGATGCCTGAGTGGCGGAATAGGTAGACGCACAGGACTTAAAATCCTGCGAGATTCAAACCTCGTGCCGGTTCAAGTCCGGCCTTAGGCACCATTATTGGAGGAATACCCAAGTCTGGTTGAAGGGACCGGTCTTGAAAACCGGGAGGTCGTGCAAGCGGCGCAGGGGTTCGA
>CANRAE010000077.1 GCA_947628525.1 uncultured Bacilli bacterium | reverse complement strand
CTCCATTGTTTTTTTATGTCTTTAAATATGAAAAAATTATAAAAATGCTACCTAAATGCTACCTAAAATGAATTTTTAAAATTTGGTTGCCTTGCAAACCCTTATAAATAAAGGGTTTCAACAAAAATGGAGCGCTATTGCGCTCCTTCAGGGGGTTTTGGTTGATTCACTCTCACCTTTGAATTCGTAAGAGTTTATCAGTAGCATGACATCTATCATGCTATTATAATAATATTATAATAATATTTCTTTGTCAATTAAGTTAGGAAAAATTTAACAAAAAGTGTCTAATTAATAATTGAAATATTTTCAATTACTTGGTTATAATAATCATCATTTTTATAATTTTCACTATCTAAATATTCTTTAGAGTCCTTTTGAGTTTGCAAAAGAATTTGATAATCTTCTTTTAAATTAGCGATTTTAAAAGACATATCCCCACTTTGTCTTACTCCAAATAAATCACCTTGACCTCTTAATTCATAATCTTTTTCACTAATATAGAAGCCATCATTACTTTCTTCTAAAACTTTTAATCTTTCAATTTCTTTATTACTAATTAAAAAACAATAACTTTGTAAAGAATTTCTGCCTACCCTTCCTCTTAATTGATGCAAAGTAGCAAGGCCAAATCTTTCGGCATTATAAATTACAATCATGGTGGAATTAGGAACATCTATTCCTACTTCAATAACTGTAGTAGAAATTAATATTTTTATTTTACCTGTTTTAAAATCTTGCATAATTTCTTCTTTTTCAGAATTTTTTAACTTACCATGCAAGATACCAATATTAACTTGATTATTAAAGGCTAAATTTAATTTTTCTTTTAAATCAAAGACACTTTTTAAATCTAATTCTTGATTATTTTCAATAAGGGGAGATACCACATAGATTTGATGATTTAATTTTAACTCCTCTAACATTTTATATAAAACATCTTTTATTTCTGATTCACTTTTTACTTTGGTAATGGTTTCTAATCTGCCTTGTGGTTTAGTTTTAATAATTGATAAATCTAAATCACCATAAATAGTTAAAGCATAAGTTCTTGGAATTGGGGTTGCTGATAAATATAAAACATCCGGAGTAATTCCTTTATCTCTTAAAGTATTTCTTTGACCTACGCCAAAACGATGTTGTTCATCAGTAACTACTAAACCTAAATTGTGAAAATTAACTCCTTCACTTAATAAAGCATGGGTACCTATTATTAAATTAATATCACCATTTTTTAAATCTTCTAAAATTAAATCTTTTTCTTTCTTTTTTAAAGAACCAGTTAAAAGCCCTATTTTAATATTGAATGGTTCTAATATTTTATTTAAACTCTTATAATGTTGCTCTGCTAATATTTCTGTCGGAGCCATTAAAGCACTTTGATAACCACTTAAATAATTTAAATAAATCGCATAAGTAGCCACAATAGTTTTACCACTACCAACATCTCCTAAAACTAAGCGATTCATTCTAGTTGGACGTACTAAATCATTATATATATCATCTATCGCCGTTAATTGATCTTTTGTTAAAGTAAATGGTAAATTACTAATAAAATTTTGTTTAGATTCACTTGATATATCTCTTTTAATACCCTTAGATTTAGTATTTATCTTTTTTAAATAATTGATTTTAAACATAAATTCAAATAATTCTTCATATTTAAGTCTTAATTGAGCTGCTTTTATTTCTTCAACATTTTT
The DNA here is from genome assembly GCA_947628525.1 of uncultured Bacilli bacterium. Classification (GTDB taxonomy): domain Bacteria; phylum Bacillota_I; class Bacilli_A; order RF39; family UBA660; genus RGIG3091. The sequence continues at coordinate 1,692 of CANRAE010000077.1, read as the reverse complement.
CGGAAAATGGATAAAATTAAGCGCCTCTTTTTTACTTATAAAGTTATATTTAAGTAAATAATTATTAGGAATATGATCGTGATAAACATTATATTTTAAAGATTCATTTATTAATTTAATCAAATTATTATTAGTTAATCCCTCAACTAAATGATAAACTGGTTCAATCTTATTTTCCGTAATATTAAATTTAATATCGCTAGCAGTAAAAGCATTTTTTAAACTATTATATTTACCAATCAATAATACCTCTTTACCAATTACTAAATGAGTCTTTAAAAAAGCCCGATTAAATATTACGACATTCATAATAATATCTTCACTTATAGCTTTAAAACTTAAACGATTAAAATTTCTTTTAATATAAGATACTTTGGGAGTATCCACTATCGTAGCCTTAATAGTTACATTATCATTTTCTGTTGCTTTTCTAATGCTAGTTATATTGATAAAATTATAACGAAATGGATAATATTCAACTAAATCTTCAACATTATATATATTTATATTATTTAATTTTTTTTCTAATTGTAAACCAATTCCTTTGATATCTTTTAATTCCATAATTACACCATTTAATCCAAATTAAATATATCATACATTTGTTGCTATTTCAAACAATTAATATAGAGGACATAATAGTTACCGGACAAATTAGGTGAAAATTGAAACAATTAAAGTGGTGATGGACATGACAGCGTTTAAAAGAAACTTTGAATTTGATGATAACATAATGCGAAAGATATCTGCAAATATTAGAAAATATCGTTTAGAAGCAGGTATTACTCAAGAACAACTAGCACTAGATATCGAAAAATCTTATGATTTTACGAGAAGACTAGAATTTAAAAAAGGTGAAGTTGGTTGTTCAATTGATACTTTGTATCGTATTTCTGTTGTTTTAAACACAAGTATTGAAAAATTTTTCGAATAAAAAAAGAGATCAAATCTCCTTAATTATTTTGCCTTTTTAGTTTTATTTGGCATTGGAATTAATTTTACTTTAACACCTTTATAAGTAGTAAATTTTTTCTTAACTCCTTCAGGTAAATTTTTCTTTAATACTTTCATTATTTCACTCCTCGAAAAAGATTATACCATAATTTTTCAAAATAATATATTAAATTAATAAAGTTCATGACAAATTCCTTTTTCAGGACGATAAAAACAATGATTTTTATATTTGCCTGCTAAAGGTTGACTATACCAAGTTGATTGACAAGAATTATTGCGAGGAGCATAAAACCATAAAGCATGAGTTGCCGGATAATAATATTCTCCTCTTAAAATTCTTTCAGCAAGTCTTTTTTCCGTTGTTGTAGGACTAGCTTGAAATAAAGAATTATTAATTCCGGAAAATTGATTCTTTTGATAAATAGCATCTGTTATGGAATCAACATCAGTAAAAGTATAACAATTAGCTACTACTCTATTAACTACAACATTACCTACCATTAACATACCTAGCTCACCTTCTGCTAATGCTTCAGCTCGCATAATCCTAGCTAATAAATCTAATTCTTTAGTTGAATAATTAATAAGCATAAAATCACCTATCATATATTATGCTAGTATTTTCAAAATAATTATGATATAATCATCATGTAGCCCAAAATAGGGGATTAGTTAAATGGTATAATAGGAGTCTCCAAAACTTTAGTTGGGAGTTCGATTCTCTCATCCCCTGCCAAG
>CANRAE010000076.1 GCA_947628525.1 uncultured Bacilli bacterium | reverse complement strand
TCAAAATCATCTGGTACTTTATGACTTCTTTTACTAATTATTTCTTTTATTTTTTTAGATTCAGATTCATTAAAAATCGGTTTCCATTTTCCACGAACGATTATTGCATTTTCTTTGTTTAATGGTCTAGTTTTAATAAATTCACCATTTTTAAGAATAACTTTTGTTTTATGCATGTTCCAAGAAACATATCCATGACATGCTAATGAAGTTAATATTTTTAAAACTGATGCTGGAACCCATATTTCTTGTTTTCTTGTTGGTATATTTAAATAATTGAAATAATTGGCAATTACACCAGCTCCTGGAGAAATTTTAGAAATTCTAATTTTATTTCCAACATCTAGTGTTTTATTAGAATTAAGTTTTTTTAAATCTGATGCATATATTCCAAATTTTTTAGCAATTTCATACCAAGTATCATTTTCTTCCACTTCATATTCAAAATCTAATCCATTTACTAAAATTTCATATGCTAGTCTGCATACTTTATATTCATCTTCATTAAATTCTAACGTGTATCCTTTTTGCTTTTGTAATTTCACTCTATTAAAACCATAGGGTGCTATAGAGTGGGGATAATTACCATCTAAAACACTTCTTAATCTACCAGCACTTAAAATGTCTTTTGTATAATCTAAATATTCTTTTGACTCCCTCATCTTGTTTTCAAAGAATTTTCTATCATAATTGTTATTTAAATCAAAAAATTGATTCGGAGTTAAAACTTTAGTATTACTAAATCTGAAATGTTTTATTATTCTTCCTTGATCTTCTAAGTCACCTCTACCAAGTCTTTGAACATCAACACATACTACAGCTCTATATTTATCATTTTCAATTAATTTTAGTACTTCTTGTAACACAGGTCTTCCAGATATAGTCTCCCCTGAAACAACTTCTTCTTTGATATTTTCATCAGGAATATATGTTCCGAAAGTTGCGTATGCCCATTCTTGGATAGTCTTTTTATGTCTTGCAAGAGTTTCTTCTACACTTTCATTACTATAAAGTTCCGTATCTTTTCTTGATTTTCTTAAATATGCAATGATATCATTTACTATTTTGTGAATAGGGTAGTCTTCAGGATATCCTAAAAAACTTCTAATATCATTTTTAGTTGTAGCATAAGTATTATTATAATTTTCTTCGTACATAATTATAGCACCTCTTTATCTTTTTCTTTTATTAATTTGATAAAATCTTTAATCTATGCTATAATTAGCACGTAGAAAAAAGTTTTATCTTGGCGGATATTTTTTTCTATAAATTTCTTAACTGTTATGACAGTTAAGATTTTTTTATTTATTAATTTTAATCTTTACTAATCTATACAATATTCTTTTATATCTGTTATAAATTCCTCTAATTTAAATGAATTAAATGGTTTAGTTATATAATCTTCTATGTAAAATTCATTATTACAAAATTCATAATAACTATCAACTTTAACTGAATATTCTTCATCTTCTTGATCAATATTATAAATAACGAAGTATGCACTAATAAATCCAAATATAAACGATATTAAACAAATTGTCCATTTTTCCATACTTTCACCTCATTTTTAATGGATAAATTAAAAATTGTTATCACACAATACGTGTGTTATAAATAATATAACATATTATTTATAAATGTCAACTATTTGATACAATTAAGAGGGGTGAGGGGTTGAAAAATTTTAATAAGTTCTATAAATATCTGAAAAAGAAAAAAATTTTCTATCAGTTCATAATATTTATAGAACAAAATAAAAAGCGCTAATTAGTGCTTTTTCATTTTTAATATAATGCTAATAATTAATTGATATACAATTATTGTACCTATTATAATAAGAACAAACGATAGACTTTTTTAAATATTAAAAAATAGGAGTATATTAATAGTGAAAACAAAATATTCAATAGTACCAATGTTCCAATTTTTTATCTTCTAATTATTATCTTCTTTTATAAATTTTTTATTTGCTTTAGCAAATTCCATAAGTTTTTTTAATTCATTATCACTTAAATCTTCATTATAATTCATATACCCGTATTTAATTAACACTTTCTTTAATATTTCTTTTTCTACTAATTCTTCTTCTGTTTTAGATAAAGGCTTTTCATTATCTAAAAGATAATCAGTAGATACATCAAAATAATTTGCTAATTTTTTTAACGTATTGTTATCGGGTTCTCTTCTTCCTTGTTCATACATACCTATTGTACTAGATGAAATATGTAAATCTTTACTTATATCTTTTTGATATAGTTCACTTTTTTCACGTAGGTTTTTTAATTTATCACCGTTCATAATGAACTCCTTCTTTCACACATATAAAATAACACATATTGTGTAATTTTTAAATAAATCACACAAAAAGTGTAATTTTGTATTGACATCACACGTATTGTGTGATATATTTATGTTGCAATAGAGGAGGTGAACAATGAAAACACTAAAAGAATTTAGAGAAGCTATTGGAAAAACACAGGAAGAAATGGCACAAGAGTTGGAAATTTCAAAATCATTCTATGAAAAAGTAGAAAATGGTGTTAGAAAACCAAGTAGAGAATTAATTGAAAAAATAAAAGAGATTTATCCGCTATTAGATGTAAATATTTTTTTAAATTTAAATCACACGAAACGTGTGATAGAGGATAATTTTGAAGAGGATAAAAATTAAAAATATTAATAATTTTATAAGTTTATTCGCCAAGATAATAATTAATCTAAAAAAATAGAAAGAGGGATTTTTATATGACTAAAGAATATTTTGATAAAATTGAAGATTTTTTATCTGATCTAAATAACTTTATGAATAATGCTAAAAATTGTATTGAAAAAATTAATATAATTTCTAAAATTAATGAATTAGTTTTTTGGTTACAAATGTACCAAGATAATTATTTTTCAAATAAGGAGGAATGATATATGGCTTTAATTAAAACAATTAAATATGATGGGGCAACAGTTGAATTTTATGATGATTTTATTCCTAAAAATATTGAGGATAGAAAAAGAAATCTAGTTGCTTGCTATGATGTAGTTAATAAAATAGCAAGTCATTTACCAAAAAGTGTTACTAAAGATTGGTTCATTGATGAAAAAACTTTAGTAAAAATGAAATCATCAGGAAAATATACTTTTATTTAAAAGAAAGGAGAATGGATTATGAAGACACAAAAAAAGAGAACCAACCACTTAATAAGTTCCCTTGTTAAAAATTTAACAATTTTATTATACATTTTTGTAGCTGTTTTGTCAATCATACATCACAATATCAATAATATAGGTAATTTAGTGGTAGAATTAATTGTTTACTCATCTTTTGGAATATGGCTTAATATGGTGATTAAAAATATTTCAATAAAAAACATCAAAGAGGGTTTAAGGATTTTGTTTTACTAGGAGGTGTCAATATGGATAAACCAAATTTTTATTCAATATTACCTGCTCATGTAAGATATGATAAAAATTTAACTGACAAAGCAAAATTAATTTTTAGTGAAATTACATCACTCTGTAATTCAAATGGTGAATGTTATGCT
>CANRAE010000075.1 GCA_947628525.1 uncultured Bacilli bacterium | reverse complement strand
TCTAATATGACTGAAAATGATTTAAGACAAACTATAGCTTTAGACTATAGAAGAAATCTAGCAGTTAATGATTGGGTTAAAAAACAAATTAAAGATGATGAAATTAATAAATACTATGAAAATGAAGTTCGTGGTGATATTAAAGCTAGCCATATTTTAATTAAACCAGATGTTGAAGATGGCGCAACTGATGAAGAAAAGCAAGCTGCAGAAGAAAAAGCTTTAGCTGAAGCTAAAGACGTAATTAAAAGATTAGATAAAGGTGAAAAATTTGAAGATTTAGCTAAAGAATTATCTGATGATGGGTCAGCTAGTGAAGGTGGAGATTTAGGTTATTTCTCTAAAGGAAAAATGGTTGATGAATTTGAAGATGCTGTAGTTAAACTAGAAAAAGGAAAATATACTACTGAACCTGTTAAAACTGAATATGGGTACCATATCATATTAAAAGTAGATCAAAAAGCTAAACCAAAACTAGATAGCATTAAAGATGAAATAATCGATAACTTAGTAACAGACAAATTAAATAGTGATGCTACACTAAGATATAAAGCATTATATGAAGTAAGAAAAGAAGCTAAGTTAGAAATATATGATGATGCGACTAAAGATAAGTATGAATCATATATGAAAGAATTAATGAGTGAATAAAAGAAAGAATAAGGAAATTTACTAATCCTTATTCTTTTACTATAAATGCATTTGGAATATTTCTCATTCCACTAGGTGTAGCTGCCACTGGGTTATTCATTACTTTATTATTTACTACAAGTGTGGAAGATGAACCGCCATCTAAATTTGCCGCATTGTAAGCTCCATAATTACTCATAATATCTTGACAATCTTTTATACTAGCACCTACACTAGCCGCTCTTCTACCGTCTATTACTAACATTAAAATAATTCCATCTTTTCTTTGACCAATTACAGTTCTTGGACCATATCCCCATCCACCATTTCCATATATCGTAGATTTTTTACCATTTATTATTAAGAATGGACCAAATTGTATTGCATCTCTAATATTGTTTTTCTTTGCTTGTTCTATAGTCATTGTACCAAGTAACAATTTATTATCATAGGTAAGTCCAATCAAATTGCCTTTCCCTCCCGATTCAAAGTCATATAAAACTTTTCCATCCTTAATAGTTAATCCAACAGGTATACCTCCCTGGCTTTTCCAATCGGGATCATAAAACCCTCCACCATTAATTGCAACTACTGCATTATTATCTTTTGCCATTTGAGTAATTAACTGTCCAGTACTACCCAAATATTTAGAATGAACAATTGAAACTTTCGATGGATCATATACTGCAACTAAATAACCTTTAAAAGTACTTCCTTTTATATCTATTACTTTATATAAATTATTACCTTCATCTTTTGTCAATATTTGTTCATCATATTTATTAGCAAAGTTACTTATTCTTTTATCGTAAGTTTTAATTTGTATATCATCTAAATTGCTTATATCTCCACTGTTTATTACTTTATTTTTTTCTAAAACTTTATTTATTGTTTCTTCACTATAAAACCAAGTTGCTAAATATTGGTGATGTAATGTAGTCATTGCAGTTGTAATTAATAACTCTCTAAATTTTGGCCATGGACCATATAGAAGAAATAAGCCACTACCCATAAAAAACATAAATACTGAAGATAAAATTATTACTACTTTTTTCCATTTAGCCATTTTTTTCGTTTTCTTTTTGTATTTTAGATTGTTGTTTATTAGTTTCTCATCTACAAGATCATGCAGAACTTCTGTTTTAAAATTATTATATTCCATAATATGTACCTCTTTTTCAACTATTCTTTTCCTAAAAATATTCCATCGCTGTTATAATCTATATAATCTTTAAAATTATTACTTTCATATTTGTCCATTTTAACATATTTACCACTATCATTAGTGTCTACCCAGTTATTATATGATTCTATATTTTGATTATATAATTCAATATCTTGTACAAATGAATTAATAATTAGTTCGTAATTACTGTTAAATGAGTCACAACTTATGATTACATCGTTATTTATAAGTTTATTATTTAAGCACGATTTTTTAAGAGATTTAGAATCTTTATCTAATTTTGTTAAAGCATCTTCATATTCCTTTAATAAATTATTCCATTCATCTTGTTTACCTTGCATTTGCGAATAATAATTGTTTTTAAATATCGTTTCATATATTACTTCTCTTTTTTCGTTTATTATTACTATATTGTCTTTAAATGTTTTATATTTATCCAGTATTAAATTAACTTGATTTTCTGTTACTTTCCTATCATTTATAACACCTTTATAAAATTTATATACTAATAATCCTAATCCACCAATTATTATTAGTATTGATAAAATTACAGTTATTATAATAATTATTTTCTTTTTATTCTTCATAAAACTCACACCTACTATAGTATATCATTATTTTCACATTTTACAAATAATGTGATTAAAATTTATTAATTTTTTATTTTAATTTTTCTACTGGTACTGCATTAAGAGTTAGATCTGCTTTTTTACCATTATTTAATGCATAATATGCTGCACATCCAATCATTGTAGCATTATCAGTACAATAATTGATCGGTGGTATTAATAGTTCAACATTATTTTCTTTAGTAAGATTAACAAGTGTTTCTCTAAGATAAGAATTTGCAGCTACTCCACCTGCAACTATTAGTTGTTTTATATTGTTTTCTTTAATAGCTTTCATTGTTTTTTTAGCTATTATTCCTACTACCGTTTCTTGGAAAGAACATGCTAAATTAGCTTTATTTATTTCATTACCACGTTGTCTTTCATTGTGAACTAAATTTATTACCGCGCTTTTTATGCCACTAAAACTAAAGTTATAGCTGTCATCATTCATTGGTGAAGGTAACTTATAAGTATGACTACCTTCTTTTGATATTTTATCTATTCTTGGTCCACCTGGATATGGTAAGTCTATTACACGAGCTACTTTATCGTAGGCTTCCCCTATTGCGTCATCTAATGTTCCACCTAAATATTTAAATGAATAATCTTTTTCCATAAGAATTATATCCGTGTGTCCACCACTTACTACTAAAGCTATTAATGGAAATTTAAACTCTCTTACTAATCTATTTGTATACCTACTAGTAGCGAACCTGACAACCCAGGTCCATAAGTTACACCTATTGCGTCAACATCTTCTATTTTCATATTAGCTTTTTTTAAACATTCATCTAATACAATAGTTATATTTTCTATATGATTTCTAGATGCGATTTCAGGTACTACTCCACCATACATTTTATGTATGTCAATTTGCGATAATGTTACTGTAGCAACTTCTATATGTCCATCTTTTACAATACTCATACTTGTTTCATCACAACTAGATTCGATCGCTAAAATTGTCATCTGTTTCATCTACATCACCTTCAAGTAAAATTAACAAATCCATAATAGCACATTTTGTTATATTAAGCAATTATTTACTCATTTGCTAATACTAAAATCTTAATTTTATTGATTACATATACTCTATTTTTTACTAAAAATATTAATATAACTATTAATAATAAATTTTATATTTTTTTACAATAATAATGTCAATAGTTTAGGAAAATGTCCTAAAAAAAGATAAACATAAGCGGGTTAATTTATTCCAATTCCTCCATTGTT
>CANRAE010000074.1 GCA_947628525.1 uncultured Bacilli bacterium | reverse complement strand
AAATTATGGTAATGGCCGAAAGGCGCGAATTAAAATGAAATATATTTTTTGTATTTCATTTTAATTCTTTTCTTGTATTTTTCTGCTATAACTTTTAGTGTTTTAGTGTATTAATTAAAAAAGCATTTAAATAATATTATTAATTATAAGTATGATTGTTAATAATTATGGAGACATATAATAAATATTTTGCCTATCTTCAATAAAAACGGTATGTTTTTTTAAATAAACCAATAGTTAATAAATAGATTTTGTATTGATTAACTGTTATAAATTAGATAAAATGGTATTTGGTGATTATATGGAAGAAGTTTATAAATTTCTTTTAGAAGATTTACATTTAAATAGCAATGATATAATTGTAATTGGTTGCTCAGGTGGACCTGATTCAATGGCTCTAATGCACATATTACAAACAATAAGGAGTAGTATTAATATTTCATTAATTTGTGTACATATAAATCATAATGTTAGACAAGAAAGTAAAAAAGAAGAAGCTTTTTTAAAAAGGTATTGTTTTGATAATAATATAGTATTTGAGACAATGACTATTGATAAATATGGTGACGACAATTTTCATAATGAAGCAAGGAAGATAAGATATCATTTTTATGAAGAAATTATTCATAAATATAACGCTAATTATTTAATGACTGCTCATCATGGTGATGATTTAATTGAAACTATTTTAATGCGTATTACAAGAGGTTCTACTTTAAAAGGATATGCAGGAATAGAACCTGTTTCTTATAAAGATAATTATACTTTGGTAAGACCTTTATTAGGTGTTACCAAAGATGAATTAATGGCATATGATCAAGATAATAAAATACCTTATGTTATTGATCAATCTAATTTAAAAGATAAATATACAAGAAATCGTTATCGTCATGTAGTGTTACCTTTTTTAAAAAAAGAAGATCCATATGTTCATAAAAAATTTCAAAAATTCAGTCAAACTTTATTAGAATATGATCAGTACATAAACAAAGTTCTAAAAGAGAAGATACAAACAATATATGTAGATAATTGTATTAATATAGCATTATTACTAAAAGAAGAACCATTAATTCAAAAGAAAATTATTTCTAATATTTTAGAAACTATTTATCCTGATGATTTAAACCAAATCAATGATGTTCATTTATACTCTATTATGAATTTAATTAAATCTTCCAAAGCTAATGCTAAAATAGATTTACCTGGTCAATACCAAGCAATAAAATCATATAATGAATTACAAATAATAAGAAATATGGATATTACTTTTGATTATGAAATTATTATTGATGAAAAAGTTAATTTACCTTCTAAACATAGTATTACAAAGGTTGAAGATGAAGAATCTAATAATAACAACGTATGTAGATTGTTATCTAGTGAATTAACATTACCTTTATATGTTAGAACTAGACATCTTGGTGATCGAATGCAATTAAAAAAGATAAATGGTTCTAAAAAATTAAAAGATATTTTCATCGATTGTAAGGTACCAGTTAATGAAAGAGATTCTTGGCCAGTGGTAGTAGATAGTGCCAATAATGTTCTTTGGATTCCAGGTATTAAAAAATCTAAATTTACTAAGCACAAAAATGAAAAGTATGATATAATATTAAAATATAACTAACAAGGAGGATTCTATGAATAAAAAGAGCGTTAAACGAGGATTACTACCATATATATTTTTATTATTAATGATTTTGGTAGTGTTTTATATTTTTAATGTAGTTAATGTGAAAAATAATACATTAACATATGATCAATTTATAGGGGAAATAAATAAAGGGACAGTAACAGAAATTAGTATTGTTCCAAAAGAAGCAGCTATGGTTTATCAAATTACTGGTAAATTAAAAGGATATGCTGACAATGAAACATTTTCGGTAAAGGTACCTTTATCTGATTCAATTATTGCTAATATATTAGCAAGTAAAGAGGAAGTTGGATTTAAAGTAACGACATCAGAAGATCCAAGTTCAAGCACCCTAGTATATATTTTATGGAATGTTTTACCATTAGTATTACTTGCTGGTTTTGCTTTCTTCTTCTTTTCGCGTCAAATGAATAGTGCTGGTAAATCAATGGATTTTGGTAAGAGCAAAGCTAAGTTAAATGATGAAAAAAATAAAGTAACATTTAAAGATGTGGCTGGATTAAAAGAAGAAAAGGAAGAAGTTAAAGAGTTAATTGATTTTTTAAAAAATCCTAAAAGGTTTCAAAAATTGGGAGCTAGAATTCCTAAGGGAGTTTTGTTAGTAGGACCTCCGGGAACTGGTAAAACTTTATTAGCAAAAGCTGTAGCTGGTGAAGCTAATGTTCCATTTTATTATATAAGTGGATCTGATTTTGTAGAATTATTTGTAGGTGTTGGAGCTTCTCGCGTTAGAGATATGTTTAAACAAGCTAAACATAATGCACCTTGTTTAATCTTCATTGATGAAATTGATGCTGTTGGTCGTCAAAGAGGAACTGGTTTAGGTGGTGGACACGATGAACGTGAACAAACATTAAATCAATTGTTAACAGAGATGGATGGTTTTGGAACTAATGAAGGAATTATTATCATTGCTGCTACAAACCGTGCTGATGTTCTTGATCCAGCGTTGTTACGTCCTGGAAGATTTGATCGCCAAGTAACAGTTAACTTACCTGATATTAAAGGAAGAGAAGAAATTTTGGCTGTTCATGCTCGTAATAAAGTTTTAGCAGCTTCTGTAAATCTAAGCAATTTAGCTAAGAGAACACCAGGATTTAGTGGTGCTGATTTGGAAAACTTATTAAATGAAGCAGCTTTATTAGCAGTAAGAAGAAACAAAGATAGTATTACTATGAGTGAAATAGATGAAGCAACCGATCGTGTTATGATGGGACCTGCTAAATTAAGTAAAAAATATACTGAAAAAGAAAAGACAATGGTTGCTTACCATGAAGCTGGGCACGTTGTACTTGGATTAAAATTAGATGATGCTAATGATGTTCAAAAAGTAACAATCATACCAAGAAGCTATGCTGGTGGGTATGCTATGATGGTGCCAAAAGAAGAAAAATATACTTCAACTAAAAAAGAGTTACTAGAACGAATTACTGGTTTATTAGGAGGGCGTGTTTCCGAAGAATTAAATTTTGGGGAAATTACTACGGGAGCTCATAACGATTTTGAAAAAGCTACTAAAATAGCTAGAAGTATGGTAACGGAATATGGTATGAGTGATTTAGGACCTGTGCAACTAGAACAACAAGAAGGTGGAGTCTTTTTAGGAAGAGATTATAATAAAAGCCGTAATTTCTCTAATGAAGTAGCACACGAAATAGATTTAGAAATGCGTAAAATAATTGATCAATGTTATAAAGATGCTAAGAAAATTTTACAAGACAATAAAGATTTAGTTAAATTGGTTGCTGAGGCACTATTAGAATATGAAACTTTAACAAAAGAACAAATTGAATATTTAGCAGAGCACAAACAAATGCCAAAAGAAGAAGTTAGTTATGAAACTTATAGTATGACTGAATTAAGAATGATTGCAAGAGAAAGAGGCATAAAAGGTTATACTAAAATGACTAATGAAGAATTAATTGAAGCTTTAAAAAAGAGTCATGAAGATAAAGAGGAAGAATAACTCCTTCTTTTTTTTCTTTTTTTAGCGCATTTTTTTGACAAACCGTAGGGGGGGGGGGTATAAT
>CANRAE010000073.1 GCA_947628525.1 uncultured Bacilli bacterium | reverse complement strand
AATAAAACCTTAACTGTAACTATTCCATCTGGTGTTGATAATGGTAGTCAACTTCGACTTTCTGGTAAAGGTGGCGCTGGTGTTAATGGTGGTGCTAATGGTGATATTTATCTAGAATTTAGTGTCTCAGATCATAAATATTTTGAAAGACAAGATGATGATATCTACTTAGAAGTGCCAGTTACAATTACTGATGCTATCCTTGGCTGTAAAAAAGAAATACCTACTCTTAATGGCAATGGTTATATTGAAATAAAACCAGGAACGCAAAATTATACGAAATTGAAATTAAAAGGTAAAGGTATTAAAAATGCAAGTACTAGAGTCACTGGCGATATGTATGTAGTTATTAATGTAATAATTCCAACTAAGCTTTCTAGAAAACAAAAAGATTTGCTTAATGAACTAGCTGACACTGATTTAGAAAGTGAACCAGAATTTAGAGATTTTGCGAAAGCTTTAAAATAAGAGAAGAAATTCTTTTATTTTTTTTAGATTAAAATTGACAACATTTTTTATATTTAATATAATTATTATGAGGATTGATGCTAGATGAAAGAGCCAATTTTAGTCAAATTAAAAATGAAAAAAAGATATAAAAATAGTTTATCTTTTCTTAGTATATTAATTATTGCTATTGCTATTTTAGGTATAGGTTATACTTTTTATGATAAAGTTTTAAAAGATTCTGATATCGAAGTTAATGGAGCATTATCTATTAATTATATAAGTGGCAAAAGTTTTAATGTTAAAAATACCGAAACTATTAAATTTTCGGTATCAAACGCCTCTGATAAAGTTAATTATTATAATATTGGTTTTATGAAAATACGTGGTGAAGGCACTTATAAAATTATGTCAAATAATAAACTAGTTATGGAAGGTGCTTTAAAAAGTAGTGATGAAGTAAGTACTGATTTTGTTAGTATTGATACTATGGAAACTAAAGAATATGTTATTGAAATTACTAATAAAGGTAAAGATAATTTAAAAGGATCATTAAATATTCGTCCTCAAGTTGGTGTTGTAAAAACATTTGCTGATGTTATTTTAGAAAATACTAAACCATCTGATGATGCTTTAACTAAAGTAGGAGAAGAAGCAGCTTTGGAGGATGAAGGAATTATTAAAAGTAGTGATGATTCTGGTGTTAGTTATTATTTTAGGGGTAATGTAAAAAATAATTATGTATCTTTTGCTAATTTTACATGGCGTATTGTTAGAATTAATGGTGATGGTACAGTAAGAATGATATTAGATGATATTATAAGTGAAAGTGCTAATTACAAAAACGAAGAATCTGAGTCATTTTTATACCAAGATTCTTATATTAATACGGTTCTAGAAAATTGGTATCAAGAAAATTTACGAAATTATACTAATTATATTGCTACAACTAATTTCTGTAATGATATTAGTCATGATGATGCTTATAATTATTTACCTTATAGTAGAATTATGATTAATAAAATACCTACTTTAAATTGTTTGGGAAATACTATAAAAAATAATATTGGTGTACTTTCTATTGATGAAGTAATTTTAGCTGGAGCTAGTCCTACTAATATAAATCAAAACTATTATTTATATAATTCTAATATTAAGGATTCATGGTATACTATGACAGCTGCTGGAGGAGTAGAAAAAGCTATTAGAATTTTTATTGTCGATGCTAATGGTAGTGTTAAAAACAATATTACAGCCAATACTTATGAAAGAGTAAGACCGGTTATTAATTTAATTAAAAATACAGAAATAACAGGTAATGGCACAATTGATAATCCTTATAAAGTTGTTGCTAAATAATATTGCTAAGTGTAAATAGCCATGATATAATAAGTGTCAATATTTGCTGATATTTGTGTAAAGCGAATGTTAGACACTTATTTTTATATACATAAAGTGTTACAATAAAAATGTGGTGATTATTAATGAATTTTTTTAAAGATATTTATACCTTTATTAAATGTTTAGGATTTGTCGATATAACATTTTTTATTGCTGTAATAACTTTACTTATTTTAATTGTGACTTTAATTTATTTTATTAAAATAAATAAAGATGAACCATTAGATGAAAATGATTTTTTTCTCCCAATAGATAATAAAAAGGAAGATAAAAAAAATGATAATCTAATGATAATAGAAAATAAAGAAAATGATAATAGTTCGAAAGAAGAAATAGAAGAAATAACTTATAATGATGAAGAAGGAGATCTTTTAGATCTAGAAAGCTTAACTAAAAAATTACAGGAAGATAAAATAAATGGTAAAATGAGTTGTGATTCTTATGAAAAAGATCAAGAAGAAAAGGCTATTATAAGTTATGATGAATTATTACAAAGACAAAATAAATATGCTGTTAATTATGAAAAAGAAGAGTTACTAGATGATTTAGTGGTTAAAAAAGTAAATTTAAATGATTTGGTCAATAAAAATGAACAAGTAAAGATTAAAGAAGTAAGAGTTATTAGTTATGCTAAAGAAGAAGCTTTTTTACAAGCTTTAAAAGAACTTAATAGTTTATTAAATTAAAAGGATGGTTTTATGAAATTTTATATTGAAACTTTTGGTTGTAAAGTAAATATTTATGAATCAAATTATATCAAAGAATCGCTTCTAAAAAGTGGTTTTCTTTTTGTGTCAGAAATGAATGAAGCTGAAATTATTATTATTAATACTTGTACAGTTACTAATACAGCTGATAGTAAATGTAAAAAATTTGTAAGAAGGGTAAGAAGAGAAAATCCAAATAGTATTTTAGTAGTAGTAGGTTGTAGTGTTCAAAATAATTATATAGAATATCAAAATATGAATATCGATATACTTTTAGGTAATATAGGTAAATCTAAATTACCAGATATTATTAATAATTATTTACAAACTAAAGAAAAATATAATTATTTTGAAAAAAACAGAGATTTACCATTTGAAGATATGATTATTAATGATTTTGATCATACGAGAGCGTTTATTAAAATTCAAGATGGTTGTGATAATTTTTGCTCATATTGTATAATCCCTTTTATGCGTGGTAAATGTCGTAGTAAAGATTTTAAAGAAATTATTAAAGAAGCTAAAGATTTAGTCAAAACAAATCATCATGAAATAGTTTTAACTGGTATTCATACAGGATCTTATAATTATGAAGGCAAAGATTTAGTAGATGTTATTAATGAATTATCTAAAATAGATGGTTTAGATCGTATTAGACTTTCTAGCGTCGAAATTACTGAACTAAATGATAAGTTTATGAAAATGTTAAAAGTGAATGATAAATTTTGTAATCATTTACACATACCATTACAAGCAGGTAGTGATAATACTTTAAAGAAAATGAATCGAAAATATGATATGAATTATTTCATTAATAAAATAGAGAAAATAAGAAATATACGACCAGATATATCTATTACTACTGATATAATAGTTGGATTTCCAGAAGAAACAGATAGTGATTTTGAAGAAACTTATGAAAATGCTAAAAAACTAAAATTTAGTAAAATTCATGTTTTTCCTTATTCAAAGCGAAATGGTACTAAGGCAAGTTTAATGAAAGAAGTATCATCGATTGAAAAAACGAATAGAGTACATAAATTATTAGATCTTTCTAATATCTTAGAAAAAGAATATGAAGAAAAATTTGTTGGCCAAGATGTTGATGTATTAATTGAAGAGGTTAAAAATAACGAAAGCATTGGTCATACGTCAAATTATTTACGGGTAGTTATACCAAAGAAATTAGAAAAAAATAAAATGTATAAAGTTAAATATGAATTAAATTCAAAAGAAACAGTCAATAATTAGTTGGCTGTTATTTTTTGAAATCCTCTCTTGATTCTCGGGGGGGGTATAATATAATAATCTTATAATAGAAGAAGGTTATTATAGATGAAGAAGATAAAAAATA
>CANRAE010000072.1 GCA_947628525.1 uncultured Bacilli bacterium | reverse complement strand
TTAGCTTTGCCTTCGTAAGGTAATCTATGAACACGGCGATACTTTGTTCTTGCTGGAATTAATGCCATAATTAATTACCTCCTTTAGCCTTTTTATCTTCTAGGATCTCTCCCTTATAAATCCATACTTTAACACCAATTTTTCCAAATGTTGTATTAGCTTCACTACTTGCATAATCAATATCAGCTCTTAATGTATGTAGAGGAATAGTTCCTTCTGTATATCCTTCGCTACGAGCCATTTCAGCTCCACCTAGACGTCCTGATACTAAAGTTTTAATACCTTTAGCTCCTGCTTTCATAGCATTTCTAATCGCACGTTTTTGAGCCATTCTGAATGATGCCCTATTTTCAATTTGATTAGCAATACTTGCTGCTACTAAAGCTGCATCAATATCTGGCTTTTTAACGTCTACTATTGATATTTGAATATTCTCTCCTACCAACTTACATAATTCTTTTTTAATTTTTTCTATTTCTTCACCACCACGCCCGATGATAATACCAGGCTTAGCAGTATGAACAATTACTTCTGTTTTCTTTTGGTTTCTTTCAACTTCAACTTTACTAATTGCAGCATCTTTTAATTTTTTACTTATATAGTTACGAATTTTAACATCTTTCTCTAAACAATTAGCAAAATCTTTATTAGATGCATACCATTTAGCTTCCCAGTCTTTGTTGATACCCATTCTAAGTCCTACTGGACTGACTTTTTGTCCCATACTAACCTCCTAATAGATTATTTGCTAGCCACAGTGATATGAATGTGACTAGTTCTTTTGTCTTTATGTCCTATATGACTACGTGAATCAAACATATGCCTTTTCATAACAGGACCTGCATCTACTCTTGATTCTTTTACATATAGAGTATTAGCATCAAGTTTCAAATTATTAACTGCGTTAGCAATTGCTGAATCTAAAACTTTCTTAGTAAGTCTTGCTGGCTTACTATTCATATTATTTAATATGTTTAATGCAATATTAACATCTTTACCACGAATTAAATCTGCAACTAATCTTGCTTTAATAGGTGATATTCTAAGAGTTTTTGCGATTGCTTTTGCTTCCATTTTCATTTCCTCCTAGTCATTATTTATCTTTATTTTCGCCATGACCACCGAATTTACGAGTTAAAGCAAATTCTCCAAGCTTATGTCCAACCATATCTTCGGTTACATACACTGGGATAAATTCTTTACCGTTATGTACTGCAAATGTGTGTCCAATAAATTCAGGGAATATTGTTGAACGGCGTGACCATGTTTTAATTACTTCTTTTTTTCCATTTTTATTTAATTCTTGAACCTTAGTTAATAATCTATCAAATACATAAGGTCCTTTTTTTAGACTTCTTGCCATACTAATCCTCCTTAATTACTATTGCGACGACGCACAATAAGTTTATCAGACGCTTTCTTTTTACGAGTTTTATAACCAAGTGCTGGTTTACCCCAAGGTGTAACTGGTCCCTTACGTCCGATTGGAGCACGTCCTTCACCACCACCATGTGGGTGATCGTTAGGGTTCATAACAGATCCACGAACGGTAGGTCTAATTCCCATATGACGACTACGTCCAGCTTTACCTAAGTTTACTAATTCATAATCTTCGTTTCCTACTACACCGATAGTAGCATAGCAAACTCCAAGTACCATTCTTTGTTCTCCACTTGATAGACGAAGCATTACATATGAACCTTCTCTACCAAGAATTTGAGCACTAGCTCCGGCACTTCTTGCTAATTCTCCACCTTTACCTGGTTTTAATTCAATGTTATGTACAACAGTACCAACTGGTATGTTCATAAGTGGTAAGCTGTTACCAATTTTGATATCAGCATTATTAGAAGAAATAACTTCCATACCTACTTTTAAATCTTTTGGTGCGATAATATATCTTTTTTCACCATCTTTGTAGTTGATTAGCGCAATATTTGCACTTCTATTTGGATCATATTCAATAGTTGCTACTACACCAGGAATATCCCTTTTATCTCTTTTGAAATCAATAATTCTGTATTTTCTTTTTTCACCACCACCATGGTGTCTTGTTGTAATTCTTCCTTGATTATTATGACCACTATTTTTCTTTAAAGTAACTACCAAACTTTTTTCAGGAGTGCTCGTAGTGATCTCAGTATTTATTAACGTAGACATTTTACGTCTAGCATTAGTAGTTGGTCTAAAATTTCTAATTGCCATAATTAATTACCCTCCTCTAATTAAGATCGATAGTCTCGCCTTCAGCTAATTTAACAATGGCTTTTTTATAACGATTTGTTAAACCAGTATAACGACCTACTCTTCTTTTCTTTGTCTTTGCATTTATAGTAGAAATACTTGCTACATGAACTTTAAATATTTTTTCAATAGCATTTTTAATTTCTACTTTGTTAGCTTTAGGATCAACTTTAAAAACATATTGTCCTTGTTGGGCTAAAGCACTACTTTTTTCAGTAACTAGTGGTGCTTTGATAATTTCTAAATATTTGGTGTTCATTATGCTAGCACCTCCTCAATTTCATTAACTGCATCTTTAGTAATAACAACTTTTTCGTTAGCAATTAAATCTAATACATTAATTTCATTAGCTTCTAATAAAGTTACATTTTGTAAATTTCTAGTTGCTAAGATAATATTTTCGTCTAATTCTTTAACAATTATTAATGTTTTTACATCATTTACTTTTAAAGTTGTAAGAATATTTAGCATATCTTTTGTTTTTGGTGTTGCTATCTTTAATTCATCAAGAATTAACATATCACTTGCTTTAACTGATAAAGCGCTCTTTAATGCTAATCTTCTTTCTTTACGGTTCATTTTTTTGCTGTAATCTCTTGGAACAGGTCCTAAGGCAACACCTCCACCTCTCCATTGAACAGCTCTAATAGATCCTTGACGAGCACGTCCAGTTCCTTTTTGACGCCATGGTTTTCTTCCACCACCGCTAACTTCTGAACGCACTTTTGTTTTATGGGTTCCTTGTCTTAATGATGCTCTTGACAAGATAATCGCATCATATAAAACTTTATTATTTGGTTCAATTCCAAATATATCTTCATTTAGTTTAATGTCCTCAACTTTTTCACCTTTGATATTTAAAAGTGTTTGTTTTTTCATCTCTAATTCCTCCTTTCATCACAATTACTCGTTTTCGTTTATTATATGTGATGATTATTCTTCAGTATTTACTTCTTCAGTTTGAGTAGTCTCTTCTTCACTAGCTGTTTCTTCCTCGCTAGTTGGTTCTTCTTCACTTTCGCTAACATTTTCAACTACTGGTTCTTCGATTACTTCATAAGTGATAAGGTTTTCCATATCATTTACTTTTTCACCTTTTTTTACTGAAGTTTTAATCATAACTAAAGATTTTTTTGGACCTGGAACATTACCTTTTATTAAGATAATGTTATTTTCTAAATCAACTGATACAACTTCCAAATTTTGAATAGTTGTAGCAACATTCCCCATATGACCTGGTAATTTCTTACCTTTTAATACGTGCATAGGTAATAGTGTTCCTAATGAACCTACTCCTCTATGGTATTGTGAACCATGTGCCATAGGTCCACGACTTTGGTTCCAACGTTTAATAACTCCTTGGAAACCTTTTCCTTTGCTTATTCCACTAACGTCAACCATTTCACCTTTTGTAAAAATATCTGCACTAATAACTTGCCCTAACGTATAATCGTTAACGTTAACTCCTCTAATTTCTTTTAAGAAGCGCTTAGGAGCTGTATTAGCTTTAGCAGTATGCCCCATCTTTGGCTTGTTAGAAGATTTTTCTTTAATAGTAACTGCACCAAGTTGGATTGCATCATAACCATCTTTTTCTACTGTTTTGATTTGAGTAACAACATTTGGTTCTACTTCAATAACAGTAACTGGAATTAATTTACCACTTTCGGTAAATACTTG
>CANRAE010000071.1 GCA_947628525.1 uncultured Bacilli bacterium | reverse complement strand
AGAAATCTCGTGTCTTTTTGTTGTGCATATAATATCACAAAAATTTATTCTTGACAAATCTTAGAATGTCAAAAAAATAGTTGTTAGAACAACTTTTCTTAACAACTATTTTATTTATCCTGATTACGGTTAGGATATAGTTTTTTCTTTTCAAGCATATAGGCAGAAATAGCAGTTTCTATTTCATCTAATGCTCCTTTATCAATATTAGATAAAGTTACAAATTCTTTGGCTGTATCGATGTATACTTTACCCCAAATGATATTAGCTAAAACTTTTAAATCATTAAACATATCTGGGGTAATGCTATCAATAAAATAACCAAAAAGAAGTCTCTTTCGCCCAATAATAATTCTTTTATCGGTAAGAGCAATAACAGCTGTTGAAAAAATATCAAGAGAGCCCCTACTTTTTTGAGCAGCAAAAGCATAAATTACTTTTTCATCAGGATTAACAAATCTATCTACCACTTTTGAATTAGCTTTTAAGCGCCACATTATACTCAAAGGATATTTTTTCTTAAATTCTTTAACATAATCGTATACTTTTGTTCTCATTTTATTCACCTATACTTGTATATTGTCCAATAAAGGCAACTAAATCATTCAAAGGCATTTCACCTAAATTAATATCTAATAATTTACCACCCTGAACTAATAACATTGTAGGGGTTCTAACACCATCTAATTGATATTGCTCTTCTTGTGCAGCACCATATAATTTATAAACTTCATCAACTTCTTCATCAGTTAAACTTGAAACATTTAAATAATTAACAGTAAAATCATATTCATTAACTAATCTTTTCATTATTGGTTCTTGGGCCATACAATGTTGACAAGTTGGACTAGCTATATAAATTAATGATACTTCTTCACCATTAAGTAATGTTCGATATTCATCCATTGATATATTAGTAATACTTTTGACTTCTTCTTTACAAGAACTGCAATTTTTTAATTCTGGTACTACAAAAGCGATCCCAAACACAATTACTAACGATAAAACGATTATGACAACATTTTTAAGTGTATCAATCTTCTTTTTATCCATAATCCATATACCTCCTTTATTAATTTCATTATAACATATTTATTCATAAGTAGCTATTGTTTTATTAAATTTTAGTAAGAGATCATAATTTTCAATCCCATTTAATATACTTAATTGGAGGTTAATCATGATTACAGTTGGAATGCCAAAAGCCTTATTATATTACAAATATGGAAAATTATGGAAATATTTTTTCGAAAATTTAAATATTAAAACTATAACTAGTAGTAATAGTAATAATTATTTATTAGAACAAGGTATCAAATATGCACCAGATGAAGCTTGCCTTTCACTCAAACTTTTTTTAGGACATGTTAGTTCTCTAATAGGAAAAGTTGATTATATTTTAATTCCTAGAATTGTTAGTGTTAAAAAGAAAGAAAAACTATGTACCAATTTTGCTTGTATATATGACTTAGTACAAAATACATTTAATACCAAAATATTAAATTATAACCTTGATGTTAATAAAGGTATTAATGAAAAACAAGCTTTTATTAAAATGGGATTAGAATTAAATAGAAATTATAATGAATGTCAAAAAGCTTATTTATTAGCTAAAAAGAAAGCCAATAACGATTTTAACATTCAAGTAAAAAGTCAAGTCTTTGCTTTAAAAAGTTCTAAATTAAAAATACTTCTAGTAGCTCATCCTTATAATTTATATGATGACTTAATTGGCAAACCAATCATTGATTATTTACAAAAAAATAACATCAACATTATTTATGCCAATCTATATGATGATATAAAAAAAGAATATGAATGTAGTCTTATTAGTACTTCTATATATTGGACTTATAATAAAGACTTAATGGGTGCTATCACGCATTATAAAAAATATGTTGATGGGATTATTTTATTAAGTACTTTCCCTTGTGGACCTGATTCACTCACTAATGAAATGATTATAAAAAAAGTTAAAGATATCCCCCTTATATCCATCATCATTGATGAATTAAATAATGACAGTGGTTTAATTACAAGACTAGAAAGTTTTATCGATATTATACAAATGAAAAGAGGAATTACTAATGGATGATAAAATAGTAAGTTTTCCGCATCTAGGTGATTATTATATTCCTATTAGTTATTTATTAACCACTTTATTAAAATTAAAAGTTATGCCCTCACCTACTATTACTAAAAGAACAATTGAATTAGGAAGTAAATATAGTCCTGACTCGGTATGTCTTCCTTTTAAATATAATTTAGGTAACTTTATTGAAAGCCTAGAAAATGGCGCTAATATATTAGTACAAGCAGGAGGTGGCTGTAGATATGGATATTATGCCGAAGTACAAGAAGTAATATTAAGAAGTCTAGGCTATGAATTCGATTTTTATAGTTTAGTTAATACTGATAAATTTACGGTTAGTTATTTATATAATACTTTTAAAAAAATAAATCCTAAATTATCTTTTATAAAATATGCTTACTTTACTCTTTTAACTTTATTAATGATTAACTATATGGATAATATTGACGATTATATTAGGAAAAATATTGGTTTTGAAGAAGAGCAAAATAGTTTTAAAACTTTAAAAGAAAAAATGTTAAATAGTTTTACTAAATGCCACTCTTTTACTACTTTAACTTATAATTACTTTAAATATAAATGCTTATTTAAAAAATTAAAAATAAATAAGCCTAAAAATTGTTTACGTGTTGGTATTATTGGGGAATTATATACTTCCATGGAACCACATTCTAGTTATTTTTTAGAACAAGAATTAGCTAAAATGAATATTGAAGTTAAAAGGTTTACTAATGTAACTTATTTATTAATTAAGAAAAGATTTAAAACGAAGAAGATGTTAAAGTATACACGTGATTATATGAAATACCCTATCGGAGCAGATGGACTAGATAATATTTATCGCGCGAAAAAATTAATTGATGAAGGATATGATGGCTTAATTCATATCAAACCGTTCGGATGTACACCGGAAATTGGGGCTATCCCTATTATTAAGAAAGTATGTAATGATTACCATATGCCCATTATCTTTTTTTCCTTTGATACTCAAACTAGTGAAGAAGGAATAAAAACGAGATTAGAAGCTTTTTACGATATGTTAAAAATGCAAAAGGAGGGAAAAAATGATTAAATGTTCGCTAGGAGTTGATATCGGTTCAATTTCAACTAAAGGAGTAATTATTGATGAAGATAATAATATTATAAAAAGTGCTTATATTGAAACTAAAGGAAACCCTATTGGAGCGGTTAAAGAATTAATATCCATTTTAAAAGAAGGATTTGATACTAATACTTACCAAATTGTTCATGTCGGTACTACTGGAAGTGCAAGAAAGTTAGTAGGAACTATTCTAAATGCAGGTATTATTAAAAATGAGATAACTGCTCATGCCGTAGGAACTATTACTAAATATCCTAAGGTAAGGACTATTTTAGAAATCGGAGGACAAGACTCTAAAATTATTTTAATTGATAATAAAATTGTAACTGATTATGCCATGAACACTTTATGTGCGGCCGGAACAGGAGCATTTTTATCTAGTCAAGCTAAAAGATTAGGTGTCGATGTTAAAGACTTTGGACGTATTGCCATGTCTTCAAAAAATCCCACCAAAATTGCTTCAAGATGTACTGTCTTCGCTGAATCAGATTTAGTTCATAAAGCCAATGTCGGTTATAAAAAAGAAGATATCATTGCAGGACTTTGTTACAGTGTTGCCAATAACTATTTAAACAATGTCGGTAAAGGTAAAAAGATATTACCCCCTATCATCTTTCAAGGAGGCGTAAGTAAAAATATTGGTGTCCAAAAAGCATTTAGCGATATTTTACAAGAAGAAATCATTGTCGACGAAAACGGACATTTAATGGGAGCGATAGGTATTGCTATTTTAGCAAGAAATACTATG
>CANRAE010000070.1 GCA_947628525.1 uncultured Bacilli bacterium | reverse complement strand
TAACAGTTTTAAATTTTTGAGTGTTTTCTCTTTTTTTTATATAATTTTATATTTTCCCACATCTAGTTTACTACATCGGTTT
The DNA here is from genome assembly GCA_947628525.1 of uncultured Bacilli bacterium. Classification (GTDB taxonomy): domain Bacteria; phylum Bacillota_I; class Bacilli_A; order RF39; family UBA660; genus RGIG3091. Next base: position 3,886 of record CANRAE010000070.1, on the reverse strand, counting down.
AGAAGCAAAATTTGACTTCAAAGTTAAAAAATGCTATACTGTGTAAGTCGCTTTCAAAAGCGATAAAAGGTGATAAAATGAAAACAAATGATCTGTATCGATCGAAATTAATAAAAAAATGGATTCTTGTTACTTTGCAAATAATTATTATAGTTAGTACTATTATTTTGGGACAAAATACTATAAGTCAAAATGAAGTAGTAGTTATTACCACTAATATTGCTAGTAAAAAAACAGCGGTGGTAATTGGTAACAAAGAAGAAAAAATAATAAAAAATGAAAGAGTTGTCGTTTTTGACAATATGACCAAAGAAGAGTTAGCTAACAAACTTAATCGTTCTTTAACTAATAATTTACAAGGATATGGTAATACTTTTGCTAATTATGCCATACAATATGGAATAGATCCCTATTTAGCAGTTGCCATAGTCTTACATGAAACTGGTTGTAAATGGAATTGTAGTTATTTAGCTACTAGTTGTAATAATATTGGTGGTATTAAGGGATATCCTTCTTGCGGTGGAAGTTCATATCGTGCATATGCAACTATCGATGAAGGGATTAAAGGTTTTTTTGATAATTTATATAATAATTTTTATGCCCAAGGTTTAACCAATGTTTATAGCATTCACAGTAAATATGCACAAGATCCTAATTGGGCATTATATATTACAAATTATATGAATGAAATAAAATCATCATAATTGGCAGGTGAAATTATGAAGCGAATTTTTATTGTAAATCCTTATTCTGGTAATGGGCAAAGTAAATTAATAATTGATGAAATAACAAAATTATTAGATGAAAACAAAATGTATTATAAAATATTCTATACCAATGCACCCCATGAAGCTACTAAAATTGTTTCTGAATATAATCATCCGCACGAAAAAAACATTATCTACAGTGTTGGTGGCAATGGTACCCTTTTTGATGTCGTTAATGGCATTGCGAATAGTAATAATATTTTAGGAATTATTCCTACGGGAACAGGTAATGCTTTTTTTAAAGCAATAAATAATGATAACAGTGATATAACATATGTTGATCTATGCAAAATGAATGAATATTACTTTATTAACGCCGCTTCAATAGGTTTAGATGCTGAAATAATTAATCAGGAAAATAATATGAAAAGTTCCCATATTTCTAAATTAGTACGTTACAATACTAACTTAATTAAAACACTTCCCCATTATCAATTTCCATATATTCATACTGATATTAATGATCAAAAATATGATCAACATATCACTTTTTTAGCTATTTGTAATGGAAACTATTACGATAATGGTTTTAAAATAGCACCAAATGCTAAAATTAATGATAGAAAATTTGACATATATTTAGTTGATCAAGTAACTAAAATTAAAATACCAGGTTTAATGGTAAAATTAATGATGAAAAACCTTGAAAAAGCAAAATATGTTCATAAATTACAAAGTAATCATGTTTTAATTCATGCCGATCAACCATTACTTTGCAATTTAGATGGTGAAACATTGCAATTAAAAGATATGGATTTCGAAATAACTCCTAACCCAATTGCTATTTATACTGCTGATGATCCTATTAAAAAATTATGTAAAAGTAAAGGACTATATACTTAGTCTTTTATTTTTTGTCGAATTTAGCACTCTATATTGACAAGTGCTAAAAGTGTGCTATAATATAACATGGAAAAGGAGGAATGGTTATGAATAATGAAAATCCATATCAAGAAAATTTAGAAAATGTTCTTGAAAAATATGGGCGTGATATTACTAAAAGCGTAAAAGATGGTAAAGTGGATCCTGTCATTGGACGAGATGAAGAAATCCGTAGTTTAACTAGGATTTTATCTAGAAAAACGAAAAATAATCCGGTCTTAATAGGAGAACCTGGTGTTGGAAAAACAGCTATTGTTGAGGGACTGGCACAAAGGATAATTAAAGGTGATGTTCCTAATTCGCTAAAAGAAAAAACAATTTGGGAATTAGATATGGGATCTTTAATTGCAGGTGCAAAATATCGTGGTGAATTCGAAGAAAGATTAAAAGCTGTATTAAAAAAGATTAAAGATGCCGAAGGTGAAATAATTATGTTCATCGACGAGATACATATGATTGTTGGGGCTGGGGCTCTTGAAGGAGCTATGGATGCTGGAAATATGTTAAAGCCCATGTTAGCACGCGGTGAAATACATTGTATTGGTGCTACTACACTCAACGAATATCGCAAGTACATTGAAAAAGACGGAGCCTTAGAACGACGTTTTCAAAAAGTCCAAGTTAATGAACCAACCGTTTTAGATACGATAACTATTTTACGTGGTTTAAAATCACGTTTTGAAGTATATCATGGTGTTACAATTAAAGATAGGGCATTAGTTACAGCAGCTTATTTATCGGACCGTTATATCACTAATAGATTTTTACCTGATAAAGCCATTGACTTAGTCGATGAAGCATGTGCAACTATTAAAGTCCAAATGGAATCAGTTCCGACTGAACTTGATACCCTAACTAGAACAATTATGCAATTGCAAATAGAAAAAGAAGCATTAAAAAAAGAAAAAGATGATTTATCAAAGAAAAGATTACAAGAAATTGATGACAAATTATATAATTTAAAACAGGAAGAATCTAAACTTCGTCATGACTGGGAAGAAGAAAAAAACATTAACGAAAAAATAAATAAGAAAAAAGAAGAAATAGAAAACACTAGAAGGCAACTAGAAGTAGCTTATGACAACTATGATTTAGAAAATGCTGCTAGATTGCGTCATGGTATCCTACCTTCCTTAGAAAAAGAATTAGAATCCTTAAAAGAGAAAGCTAGTTCTAAAATACTTAGTGATACCGTTGATGATGAATCTATTGCTGCCATTATCTCTAAATGGACAAATATACCAATTAATAAATTAGTTGGTAGTGAAAAAGATAAATTATTAAATCTTGAACAAAATATGAAGCAAAGAGTCAAAGGGCAAGATGAAGCTTTAAAATTAGTAAGTGAGGCCATCATTCGTGCCCGCGCTGGCATTAAGGATCCTAATCGTCCAATTGGTTCATTTATCTTTTTAGGTCCTACTGGTGTTGGAAAAACAGAAGTTGCTAGAAGTTTGGCATATGAATTGTTTGATGACGAACGTCATATGATTCGTATTGATATGAGTGAATATATGGAAGCTCATTCCGTAGCTAGATTAATTGGTTCGCCACCTGGATACGTTGGTTATGATGACGGTGGTCAATTAACCGAAGCTGTAAGAAGAAATCCATATAGTATTGTCTTATTTGATGAAATAGAAAAAGCTCATAAAGATGTATTTAATATTTTATTACAAATCTTAGATGATGGTAGAATAACTGATTCCCAAGGAAGAACAGTTGATTTTAAAAACACAATTATTATAATGACTTCGAATATAGGTAGTGAATATATCTTAGATAACGAAGAAAACACTAATGATTTAGTTATGAATGAATTAAGACAGACTTTTAGACCTGAATTTATAAATCGTATTGATGAAATTATTATTTTTAATTCACTATCTAAAATGGTTATTTATGAAATATTAGATAAAATTATATCGGACATAGAAAAAAGATTAAGTGATAAACAAATTAAAATTACTGTTAGTAAAGCTGCTAAGGATTTTATAATAAATGAGGCATATGATGAAAAATATGGTGCTAGGCCAATAAAAAGATATGTATCCAGAAATGTAGAAACTTTAATAGCTAATGACATAATTAATGACAAGATAAAATTTAATAGTAATATTACAATTGATATTGACAATAACCAATTAGTATTAAAAGAGGACCAAAATTAGTCCTCTTTTTTTTTATTCAACTGTTACTGACTTAGCCAGATTTCGTGGTTTATCAATATCGCAACC
>CANRAE010000069.1 GCA_947628525.1 uncultured Bacilli bacterium | reverse complement strand
TAAAATATAAAGATTTATTTAAATCTGAATTTTAAATTTAAATCTTTACAGCCGAACTATGCAAATAGTGATTTATTGTTTTTAATTTTTTTCTTTCTTGATTAGCTAAATGATCATGGACTCTTGTTACTACATTAACGGTTTCACCAACATATGCTTCCTTATCTCCAGTAATTATATAAACCATTGGTCTATGTGTTGCCATTTTAGAAGCTCTAATCTGTTGAATTGTATTTTTATCAAAATTAAAAGAATTATATTTAATCATATTATCACCTACAATTTTGTGTATTTATCACTTTTTCCCATGCATTTATTCACGGGATATTTTTTTCTTGTGATTTCCAATTTATCTAATATAATTTTTTCTATTTCAACATCTAATTTGTCTGCCAAAAGTATAGAATAATTTAAAACATCAGCTAACTCTTCAACAACGTCTTGTTTATTATAGTTATTATCCCATTGAAAACATTCAAGTAATTCACCTGCTTCTATAGATATTGATTTAGCCAAATTTTCAGGGCTGTGAAATTTATCCCAATCTCTTTCTTTATTAAACTTTAATATTTCTTCTTTTACTTCTTTCATTTTTACCTCCACTTATCTAACATTATACCACGTACACTTAATAATTAATATTATTGTAGTAATATTTATAACAATCTATAATATATTGTATTGGAAGGATGGAAATATGAAATGTAATTATAATAAAGAGAAAGCACCTTGTTATAAAAGCTTTTATTTTGTTGGTCCAACAGGACCAACGGGGCCAAGGGGATTGCCTAGTTCTATGGTCAGTGTTGGAAAAACTATAACTGGGGATGCTGGTAGTAGCGCCAGTGTATATAATAGTGGAAATGAAAATAATATTATATTAAACTTTGTTATCCCCAAAGGAGAGATTGGACCACAAGGATTAAAAGGTGAACAAGGTAATATTGGCCCAACTGGTCCAGCAGGAACAAGTGTAACTATAATGGGATCTTTTGATACAGAAGAAGAACTTAAAAATACTCATCCTATTGGAAAATTAGGTGACTCTTATTTAGTTGGACCAAACTTATATGTATGGAGTAATGAAAATGGTCATTGGAAAAATGTTGGAGTAATAAAAGGACCTAAAGGTGATATAGGACCGACGGGACCAAAGGGAGATGTTGGCGAAAAAGGAATCCAAGGTATACAAGGCGAAGTAGGTCCTCCTGGAATACGTGGTGAAAAAGGCGATCAAGGAGAAAAAGGTGATCCTGGTCCAATTGGTGAAAGAGGTCCCATTGGACCACCAGGACCATCTTCACTAAATGCCTATGGTGGAAAATATAATAATATAACTACTACAGTAACTCCTCCACAAGTTGGTGATTGGATACAAGTACCACTACCAAGTTCGATGCCAAGTATAAATATAAATGGTTCTATAGAAGATGGCGATGAATTTATAAATACATTAAAAATGGAACAAGATGGAATATATGAAATTAACTACTTTGTTAATGTATCTGTATCCAAAGAAACAGAGCTAACTTTAATAGTAAGAAAAAACACAGTAAATATCCCATCATCAGTAATCACTAAAAAAGTTTTAGCTAACACCGATATCTCATATAATGGAAGTATAATAGTAGAATTAAAAGCTGATGATGAAGTAGATATGGAATTATCCGCAACAGAAGAAGATGCCACTATTACTTTTGGTAATGGTACTACCGCAACACTAACAGCTAAAAAGATTGATGAAGCAGAATAGGGTAAGATTTAAATAATCTTACTCTTTTAAAAAAAATAATAAATTTGTAAGAATTTATTATCAAATTTGTGATATCATTATAATAGTGCATATAAAGGAGAGATAATAATGTTAGAGATAAAAAAAATAACAAAAACCTATGAAACAGATGGTTTTAAGCAAAAAGCATTGTCTAACGTTAGTATTAACTTTAGAAAAAATGAATTTGCATCTATCCTAGGAGCAAGTGGAAGTGGTAAAACAACTTTGCTTAATATAATAGGTGGACTTGATAGATATGACTCAGGAAATTTAATCATAAATGAAGTTAGTACAAAAAAATATAGTGATAATGATTGGGATTCATATCGTAATCATAGAGTTGGTTTTGTTTTTCAAAGTTATAATTTAATATCGCATCAATCTGTACTTAGTAATGTAGAACTAGCGCTTACATTATCTGGAGTATCTAAATCAGAAAGAATAAAAAAAGCAAAACAAGTATTAAAAAAAGTAGGACTAGAAAAACATATTAATAAACTACCAAATCAATTATCTGGTGGTCAAATGCAAAGAGTCGCAATTGCGCGTGCTCTAATTAACGATCCAGATATATTACTTGCAGATGAACCAACAGGTGCCTTAGATTCTGATACAAGTACACAAATAATGGAATTACTTAAAGAAGTAGCTAAAGATAAATTAGTAATAATGGTTACCCATAATCCAGAAATTGCAGAAAAATATTCAACAAGAATAATAAAATTAAAAGATGGAGAAGTAATTGGTGATTCTAATCCTTATGATGGAAAAGTAAATACAAAAGAATCATTAGAAAAAGAAAAATCCAAAAGTAAAAAAACATCAATGAATCTAAAAACCGCTTTATCATTATCACTAAATAACTTAATGACTAAAAAAGGAAGAACAATACTAACTGCTTTTGCTGGTTCTATAGGAATTATAGGTATCGCACTGATATTATCTTTATCAAGTGGACTTAATAGCTATATAAACAATGTAGAAGAAGATACCCTATCATTATATCCATTATCTATAGAAAAAAATACTATGGATAGAACAAGTTTAATGCAATCACTTATGGAAACTGAGGATAACAAAAATAATAAAACTGATAAAGTATATTCAAATAATATTATGACTGACATGATATCTTCAGTTGCTGGAAGTAGAACAGTTAATGATTTAAAAAGTTTTAAAGAATATATTGAAAGTGATAAAACAGATATAAATAATTATGTAAGTGATATAAGATACACTTATAATTTAAATTTAAATATATATAAATCTGATTATGATAAAAAAATTACTCAAGTAAATCCTAGTACAGTATTCGATAATCTAGGAATGGGTAATGAAATGATGGAACAAGTTAGTATGGCAAGTATGAATGAAGTAAATTCATGGGTTGAACTTCCTGAAAAGAAAGAAGTACTAGATTCACAATATAAATTAGTATCTGGTAGGATGCCAGAAAAGTTTAACGAAGTAGTTCTAGTAATGGATCAAAATAATCAAGTAAGTGATTATGCATTATATTCTTTGGGTTTACTAGATCAAGAAGAATTAAAAAGTATATTAAATAAAATAGTAAGTGGGGAAGAAATAAAGAAAAAAGATACTTTAAGTTACAAATATGATGAAATAATTGGACTTAAATATAAACTACTTTTAAATACTGATTATTTTGAAAAACAAAATGGTATTTGGATAGATAAAAGATCAGATGAAAGTTATATGAAGAAAATATTAAGTAATGCACTAGATGTAGAAGTAGTTGGAATTATTAAAATAGATGAAGATTCATCTGCAACCACTACAGGAGTTATAGGATATACTAAAGATTTAATGGAGTATACTGTAAATAAAATAAATGAATCTGAAATTGCGAAAGAACAACTTGCAAATAAAGAAGTTAATGTTTTTACAGGTATGAAATTTTCAGATAATCAAACATTTGATATTAAAAACTTACCAGTTGAACAACAAAGATATTTAGCTTCATTATCTCAAGTAGAATTAGCTAACGTAATTCAAGAATATACAGAAAATGCTTCTGCTGATTATGATACTAACATACAAAAACTTGGTATAGTAGATTTAAATGATCCATATACAATTGAATTATATCCAAAAGATTTTGAATCTAAAGATGAAATAGTATCAATAATAGATAAATATAATGAAGATAAAAAAGAAGATGACAAATTAAGATATACAGATATAGTAGGAGTTATGATGAGTTCTGTAACAACTATTATTAACGCAATTAGTTACATCTT
>CANRAE010000068.1 GCA_947628525.1 uncultured Bacilli bacterium | reverse complement strand
ATTTTCATTATTATCACCTCGTTATCAATATATTATAATACATTTGTGAAATTTAAATGAAAAAAGAATGCTTTTGGGCATTCTTATATAACTTTATTTCTTGCTTTTAGCTAACTTTGAAGATATTAAATCTTTTAATTTATTAATTGGGTTTATATTTAAGAAATCAATAACTAATATTCCAATAATTACTATAAGTTCAATCCAAACCCAAATAGAAATATTATTAGCTTTTTTCTCTTCATTAAATGTAGCTTTAGTTAAGAAGTAATTAGAACAATGATCAATATCAAATTCGACATAACTATCTGTAACAACTAAGTCTTTCTTTTCTAAAGAAACTTGACCATTATTTGGATCATAGTAATATAGGTTAAGTTTATCACCATTATTATATTGATCACCAACATATACTTTAAATTTGGTATTATTAGGCAAATCACCAGAATATAAATAATTTAAAACTTTTATTTCAGAATAATTAATTGTTTTTTCTAGATTTTCGATATTATCTATAGAGAATTGAACATAGGTATTAAAATCAAATGATTTAGTTATTTCTTTACCATTAATAATCCAAGCGTATAATAATTTATCATTATCATATTTATTAATAGTAACATTTAAATCTTTACCTTTAATTAAATCAATAGTAGATGATGGAATATCATTAATATCATCTTTAATATCTACAACGATAGAATTACTTGTAACTTTATCAACTATGTTTGGTAAGTCTTTAATTGTTGTTGTAGGACTATCATCTTTTCTTGTAACATTAATTGTATATTTCTTTTCTTCACCATTTTGAGCTGTTACAGTAATTGTAATTGTATTATTACCTACTTTTAATTCTTCTGGATTATCGATTGAAATATCTGAATTAGAATCTGAAGCTTTAGCTTTGATATTTAAACTATTTACATCATTATCTACTGTTAATGAGTAATCTTGTTTAGATGATTTAAAGTTAATATTATAACCTTCTACTTCTAAACTAGATAACTGATTATTACTTGATAAGGCACCAGCATTACCATCTTTATCTTTTCTTAAAACATTTACTTTATATGTTTTCTTAGAACCATTTTCGGCAGTTACAACAACTTTAAAAGTATTTTGATATACTTTTAAAGATTTTGATCCAGTACCTGTTACTGTAGATTTACTATCTTCAGCTGTAGCATTAATATTTATCTTAGTGATTTTATTATCAACTGTAATAGTATAAGAAGTTGTATTTTTATTAAATTTTATTTTGCCTTCACTAACAGTTAAATTACTTAAATTATTATTTGAACTACGATTGTCTTTACGAGTTATTGATATAGTATATTTTTTAGTAGAGCCATTTTCGGCTTTTACTGTTATGGTAAATTTATTACTACCATATTTTAATGATTTTTTACCAGTACCACTAACTTTGGCTTTACTATCTTCGGCTTTGGCTGTGATAGTTATGGAATCTTTATCTGTACTAGATAGACTATAACTTGTTTTACTTTTACTAAAGCCAGATACTTTTGAACCATCAACGCTTAAATCGCTTAAATTGTTATTAGTAGATTTAGGAACATTAACAGTTATTGTTTTACTGCATCCTGATAAAGTAAATGTATCAGAGTCAGTGGCTCCTGTTAAGTTAGATACAGAGATAGTTGTTTTTTCACCAGCTTTAAATGATGATTTTGCTTTGAATTTTAAAGTAACACCTACTACATTGCCATTTACGGCATTAGCACTATCAAGAACTATTTTAGATCCTACTGTAGCAGTAAAACCACTTGAACCGCTAGAACTTACTAAAGTTAGTTTATTGGTATCATATTTTAATGTACCTTCAATTCCCCACATATTACTTCCTTTAACATATAAAGATAAAGTAAATTCACTTCCAGCATCGATACTAGATGGTCCACTTAAGGAAGTTGAACCGGTTTGAGCATTAGCAACTAAAGGTATAAAACATATTATACTTAATATAGCAATTAATAATTTTTTCATATTAATCTAATTTCTCCAATCCTGCTAGGTATCTTCTTAATTTAACTAAATCTAGAATGTTAACTTTGCCATCACCATTAACATCCCCAGGTTGGATTTGTTTTTGTGATGAATAGTCATAGATTATAACATAGAAAGTTTTTGTAGCATTACCATCTTCAGAAGTTATAGTAATTGAAGTACGACCTACTTTTTTACCAGTTATTACACCATCTTGAGATACTTCAGCGATACTTGTATCGCCACTTTTCCATTTTAATTTTTGATTTGTAGCAGTAGATGGTGAAACAGTTGCTTCTACTTTTAAAGTATTACTTTCATTCATATAAATATAGGCATTATATGAGCCATCATAATTTGCGGAATTAATTTTTATATTAATATTTCTTACTTTTTCTACTACATTAAGTGTTATTGTATCTGTTAGTTTACCATCTTTAGATGATGCTTTTATAACATAAGTACCACCAGCAGAAATACTGATAAATGTTTGATTTGCTTTAGCTTCTTGATCTTCTGAATTATAATATGCATAATTATTAAAAGAAACATTTTTAGAATCCCCTGATTCAACTGACCATTCAACTTCTGTTTCAAGAGTATCACTTGGAAGGTAATTAGCAGTTAAAAGATAATTTTTATTTAATTCAACATCTAATTTATCACCATTTTCAATTACTAATTGATTAGCTTTTGAGTGACCATTTATTGTAATACAGCTTTTGATATTTGAATTTGTAGTAACGTTTGCACAGATATCAACAGAACCTGGAGAATTAATACTTACTTTGCCGTCTTGAGTTACAGATGCTTTGCTTTCATCGCTAGTAGTCCAAGTTACATCTCGGTTAATAGCATTATATGGTATTACTGATGCATATAAATTATATGTATCACCAACGGTAAATTCAGTTTTTGATACTGGACCTACTGTTATATCTAAGGCATTAATTGGTTTACTATTATTAATAAGTTCATCAATTTTGACCGGAATGTAAGAATCAGGAAGTTCAGGATTTTTAAATTGATTATAGAAATTATCTCCAAAACGTAAAACTGATCCATCTGTTAAAATTATCATATTTCCTGCACAATCAATTTTATTAATAAATGTATATTCTTCAGGATATATAAATTCAATCGTTTCAACATTTTTCAATAATCTATATTTGCTGTTAGGTTGTAATTTATCTTCATGAAGTAATGTTTTCGTTAGATTAGTATCATTATTTGAACGATCATAAAAGTAGTTGTACATATCGCCATTTTCATATAAAAGATAAAAATCATTATTGGACCAATGTTCTGAACGTTCAATATCTTTAACTTTTGAATCTATAACATTTAATTCTCCTTTTATTAAACTATAAAGATTTCCTGAATTTGATAAAATATAAGCTTTATATTCATCAGATAACATTTCTCGAGCTTCGAAATCCACAGGTATTTCTTTAACTAATTTAAATGAATAATTTTCTAAAGAATAATTTGCAAGATATTTTGTATCATCATTTTTTTCTAGATATATATAAAAATCTCTATATAATTCGGAATATGTTATATCATTTTCATTAGCATCATGAATAAAGTTTTTAACATTAGTACTTATAACTTGAGGAGTTTTAGTTTCTTTAGTAAATTTATATAAATCACCATTAAAACTTAAGGCATAATCAAAATCAAATATTTTAATATCATCTAAAAGTTTATATGGAGATGTAAAATCTACACCTTCATTAACTTCACTACCAAAATAATTAGTTCCTGCCACATATAATTCATTATTATTTGTTAGATATAAAAGTGTATTTATAAATACTTTAAATTCTTTTACATTGGATGCAATCAATTGATGTTCATTTGAATTACGACAAGCATAATCTCTATAGTCGCATGTCATATATAGATTGCCATTTTTATCTTTATAAACAATACCATCCCAACCTATATAATAGCTTTCTATATCTTGAGCAATAGATTTTTCTTCTGTTGTTGAGCCGATATAATTATATTTTAGTTCATCATTTTTGTTAAGAGTTATAAAATGACCATAATCTCCCATTTCAAAGCTTTTTATATTTTCCAAAGTTAGTGTGTTATTGGATTCATCCCAAACTAGTAATTTATTGTTTGAGTATAAAATGCCACTCATGCTATTAGCATATTTTATATCCGTAATTTTAAGGGCTTCTTCAGCTGTAGGAATTGTTATTTTAGCTAAGATTGTTAAAAATAGTACGATTGCAAAAATTAATGCGAAAAATAATTTTTGGATTTTTTTCATAATCATTTCTCCTTATTTCTAACTGTATTTTACTCTCTATAAATATTTTCTGTCAACAAAAAAACTAGAGTAATTTCTCTAGTCTAAATAAGTTTTAATTGCATCAATAGTATCAAGGACAGCACCTTTTACTTTAGTTACTCGTTTTGATACTTCTATAAGTCTTTCTAATGATTGTTCTTTAGGTATATATTCTAGAT
>CANRAE010000067.1 GCA_947628525.1 uncultured Bacilli bacterium | reverse complement strand
CCTTTCATCTTCTCTAGATAATCTTAAATATATTCCTACCTTATAGGTTGTATCTGTTATCATAACTCTCCAATCTAAAGACATGAGATTATATTGGTATTTATTATACCATTAGTCTCACCAATATTAAATCCCTTATCTAGAAAAGAAAGTAAAAATGTGTTTATTAACTCATTAAATGTCATTCCTGCTTCATCAAATATATTATTTACTTTATATTCTTCTTTCATAGGACACCTCTATAAATGTATATGTTCTAACATTGTAATTATTTTGTAAAATATTGTTTCTTCATATACAATAAAAAATAACCTCTTTATTTTTTACAAAATCGTCATTAAGGTTATTTTTATCTACAATATTAAATAATATATCATTTATAAATTTCATTGATAAATAACATTCATAAATTTAGTCCCCATTAAACCTGAAATACTATTATCAATATAACTTCCTTGTTTTATATGAACATTAAAATTATGCGTTTGAACTATACTCGATATAGCTATTGTATTTAAAGTTGATGGAATGTATATGTCTTTTAGTGAATCCATGTATGCAAATGCCCATATATCAAGTTTTTCTATTCCCTCTGGTAAATTTATTTCTTTCACACTAGTACATTTTTGAAATGCTGATTCTCCAATTATTTTTAGCCCTGTTCCAAATACTATTTCTTCTAATGATGTATTGTTTTCAAAAGCACCATTTGCTATTTCTATAACTGAGTTGGGCAATATTATTTTTTTTAGTGAGGAAGCATTTTCAAAAGCGCTGCGACCAATTTTGGTTATATTATTACCAAAAGTAACTTCTTCTAATGCTTCACATTTAAGGCAAAAATTACTACCTATTTCAGTTACATTTTCTGGAATTAAAATTGATTTTAAACTAGATGCCCCATTTAAAATTGAATTTTCTATTATATGTAAATTACTTGGCAAATCTATTTTCTCTAAATTAGTACAATTTCTAAAAGCATTAGATTGAATTTCCGTATCTGGATTTGCAAATGAAATATATTTAACTGTCTTATTCTCTTTTAGTCCTTGTACACTTGTCGCCTTTTTAGGAATTACAAGTTCAGTTTGTTTTAATCCTTCTTCGGTATAGCCGATAATCATTGTATCATCAGTTGGTGACCACTTAAAATAATCTTCATTTGCTACTTCATTTTCTAAATTATTTTTTCCTTCACTTTCTTGCACTTGATTATTTACTAAAATCATAGCTATTCCTATTATAATAGCAATAATGGCAATAATAATTACAAGAATTAATCCCATATTTGTTTTTTTTCGAAGCATTAATATCTATCCTTTCACTTATTTGATTTATTGATTGGTGATTATTTATATCTTGGTTCATATTTGATCATCTCATTTACTTGATCTGATTGTTTTTACCATAGCATCTACTCTATTTTCTATTTCTTGAATTAAATCACTACTTTGTTCTTGTGAGGAAACTATCCCTGTAAATAAAATTGGTATTTCATCTACAACTAGTGCATATCCATAAACATGACAATTCCATCCACCTTGATTTTCTACCATTCCCCAAAACTTAATACCATCATTATTATTGATCTTAACATTAACGGTATCATCTAAATTAAATTGTTGATTATATATGTTTCCACTTGATGATGTAGCTGAATCATTTATAAAATCATTTATCAATAAATTAATAATATTTTTTAAATCGCCATTATATTTTGTTGTATTAAAAGTTATACCAACTAAAGCGTCATTACTATTGTAAAACAATATTGAATTGGATTGTTTTTTGAATCTTAAATTCGATGAATAATTGATATATACATTCGTACCGGAAATTTTGATCGTATTATTTAATTCATCATCATTATAATTATTATCTTGACTATTATTTGTACTATTATTATTGTTAAAATTTTCGTTAACATTTGTATTTGAATTGGAATTTTGATTATTATTGATATTATTTTGTTCTTTTTTAGAAAGTATAAAATATATTGCGACCGTGATTATCAATAAAATTACAAAGCCAATAACAATTAAAATTATTTTATTATTTTTATTTTGTCTTAAATTTTGATTATTCAAATCTTGATTCATATTTGACTCCTTATCTTTCAACATTAATTGTCTTTATTATTGATTCAACATTATTTTGAATGTTTTTAATCATTTCATCTTCTTGACTTTGCGCAGATACTAAACCTATAACCATAATGGGCGTATCCTCGATAACAAAGGCATATCCATAAACATAACAATTCCAAGTCCTGTTAGGTAAAGTACCGATGAATTTAATACTATCAAAACTATTGACTTTAATATTTTCTTTTGTATTTACAGTAAATTTATCGGTGTTATATAAATCACCTCTTGAAGATAAAGAAGCGTCAACAATAAAACTTCTATTTAGTAAATCAATAACACCTTCTATACTATCTTTATAAGTAATGCTTTTATTAAACGTAATAGAAACTAAATAATCATTACTATTATATAAAATAATTGAATTAGCCTCTTCTTTCTTTTTTAATGATTTATCATAATCAAAATAAATGTTTTTACCAGGTATAGAGACTGTTTTTTTATTTTCAAAATTGGTATTACTATCATTATTTTCAACAACATTATTTATATCAATTTTATCATTGCCATTTAAAACCTTATCGCCAACATCTACAAATTTATTAATAAGAATTCCACAAATTATAAGTATTAAAGCTAAAATTACTAATATTACAACAATACTTGATACTTTTACGTTACCATTTTTATCGTTTTTTATATCATTATTCACTATTTTTCACTACCCTTCTATTTTTATTATATCACACATCTCACCGAATGAGTGAGAAATATTTCACTTAATAAGTGAGAAAATTATATAAGGAAGGATAGATGCTATATGATCTCGAAAAAAGATGAGAATTATGTGTATTATCTTGTAGCACAAAACCTCAAAAGGATAAGAAAACAAAAAGGATTAACTCAATCGCAATTGGCTGAGATTAGTACATATAGTAGTGGTTTCATTATGAATATTGAAAGTAATAAATATTTACAAACATTTAGCTTAGGGACGGTTTGGAAATTAGCAGAAGTTCTTGACGTGGATATAAGAGAATTCTTTGTTCCAATTAAAGATAAGATCACTTAGAGTTAATAATTATTAATATACTAAAATTGCAAATATACTATATATCTATCCAATATTTGCTCTTCTTATGATTAATTACATTATAATGGGTTTCTGTTGTAATGTTTTTTTTGCATTTTAAAAGTGGTAAAATTTCTTTCACCACTCCTTAATATTTAAAAACCAATATTTTTTCCACATATTTTCACCATTATGTAAGATACTAATTATTGATATAACCTCAACCTTATTTAATTTTTTAAAGTTGCGTACTTTGGTGAGTTATAACATAAACACCTTCATCATTTTTTAAAATTATTTGTTCGTGCTCATTAGCAATATTAGTTAAACTAACACGATATTTATTTGGCTTTTCATGAGAAATTAAAACATCATAGTTATAAGTATCATCATTATTAGTTATTTGCAAATCACCTTCAATTTGATATGTTGTTAAATTACTTATTTTTTTCTCTAAATCGCCAACAATATCATCCATTTCTTTTTTTCCACATCCAGTTAAAAACAACGTCAAGATTATTGTACCCAATATAATTATTTTTTTCATTCTTCACCTCATATTTTGCTTTCAATTAATTATATGGTACCTTTTGTCTATTATTCGTGAATAATTTTAAAAAATTTGTTTATCATAATAGTGAGTATTAAAAAGGAGGAACAAATATGCAAACATTACAGAAAATAGCATTGGTACTTACAATTATCGGTGCTTTAAACTGGGGACTTGTCGGTTTATTTCAATTTGATTTAGTTGCATCACTTTTTGGTGGATCTGATGAAATAATATCCAGAGTCATTTATACAGTTATTGGTTTAGCTGGTATAATTAATATTGGTTTACTGTTCAATGATCTTGAAGGAAAGTAATCCTTTTTAACACTGTATAAACAGTGTTTTTTTTTATACTAATCATGGTTATTTTTTTCATTATAATTCCATAGTCCTAGTCTACCTTGTATATAAATAGGTTCTTGATACTTTTTTATTTGTTCTAGTTTCCAAGCATATTTCCTTGTATGTTTGCTTGCACCATAAACTACACTATTAATATTATTTAATTGTTTTTCTAAATCCTTATCAACTAATATGCAATCAGTTAAATACGCTTCCCCGATAATAGCGCCATTTATATAATTAAGATTATATGAATTAAATCTTGATAATACATCTTTTTCCATATTTAAACTAGAATGAATTAATATCTTACCACGATAAGATGTTTTCCAACTTCTAAATTCATATTCTTTATAACCATTAACAATTAACTCTACCCAAGGATTTTTTATAGTTAATACTTTCATTTAATCACCCACTAGTATTATATCAAGTTTTTACTTTGTCATAAGAGTAATTTTTTACATTTTATTAAATCAATAAGCATAATAAAAGAATGCTTTCAAAATTTAGTAAGTTTTAAGAGCATTCTAATAAATTATAAAACTTTATTATTGTCTAAATTGGCAACAAGAACCACATTGTACATTAGATACTGTATTTTCTTCACAGCAGCTATAACTTGGTCTATAAGTATGTCTATATACGTGGTGATTAATTATTTTGGTTCTTTGAGGGCAAACATGTGGAACTTCATGCATAATTGTTCTATGAACAACACGTTCTTGCATAGGTTCAACAATTGGTGATTGCATACTAGTATC
>CANRAE010000066.1 GCA_947628525.1 uncultured Bacilli bacterium | reverse complement strand
ATTGTTTCGTTCAAAGATTAAAAATATTTAAACAATAAAAGAACTATTTGTAATTACAATAATTACATAGTTCTTTTTATATAAAGGGAAAAGGTTTTCCTTGATTTTTAATTGATTACAATTTTGAAATTAAAAAAAAGGCACAAAAAAAAGAACTAGATCAATCAATAAATCAATCGATAGTTCAGTTATACATTTGCTTATTAGTTATCAATTATAACATTGATTTAGGCATTGTTGGTTCATCAAAAATGATAGCAACACATGCAGCAGAAGCAGCACCAGCAGCAACTACACCAATAGCAGCTAATGCCATAGTAAGTAATTTTTTCATTATTTTATCCTCCTTTCAATACAAATTGTTTAAATAATTAATCTATGTAAAATATTTAAACTCCATTTTGGTATCGTTTATAATTGTTATATGGCAATTTAAACAATATATATGTGGCAGGGCAAATAAGAATTGCCTCAATCAACATGGAAAAGGCTAAAGCACTAATTAAGAATTGATTTTTAGAAATCATCATTAATGCTATATAACCACATCCAATAACAATAGTTAAACATTTATAAATAATTCTTCTTTTCTTTCTTATTAAAGGCCTTTTTATTGTGTCAGCTGGTGCAAAAAAAATAAAATTAATTAAAGATATAAAGGCAATTACATATAAAACATTATTTGAAAAGCTAATATATTTACATATATAAGGTATGCCTACGAAAGCAGGTAATGAAGTTATCCAACATGCCCAAGATTTGCTAGCGTGTAGGCCAAATCCAGTCATTCTTAATAAATTAAATAACAATAACACTATAACTGTTTCAACAAAAATATTTAAAATGAGCGATAATAATAATATTACTACGACCTTAGTGAGCGAAAGATATACGGCTTCTAAACCATACTGTATTTTTTCAATCATCTCTTCATTATAATCGGGAAACATATTTTTAATAGATTTAATAGAATTTGATATAAATAACTTCTTCATCATAATTTTTTACTTCCTTCTACAATTGCAATGATACCATGATTTTGTAGAAAAATTAGAAAAAGTCGTCAAATGTATATTTTGGGCGTTTTAATAACAATAAGTTACAAAAATAGTTAACAAATTAACACGAAAATACCAAAATTTAACATTTTACAAAAAATGACAATTTTTTCATGTTTTATTTGTTATCATAAATACGTGCACAAGTTAATAGAGAGCTCACTTATGCAGTACATGGTAGTAAAGAATAACAAAGAAGGCGAGGTGTGTGTAGTGAGAGGTAGAGTAAAATGGTTCAATAATGAAAAAGGATATGGATTTATTGATTATACAGAAAATGAAGATATTTTTGTTCATTATTCAGCTATTAATCAAGAAGGATACAAAACATTATCCGAAGGACAATATGTTGAATTTAATCTTTTAGAAACAACAAAAGGTTACCAAGCATTAGATGTCAAAGTGATTAAAGAACCTACAGAAATTATATAATAGTAGCAAATTTGCTACTTTTTTTCTTATTATATTCACAAAATTTTCAATAATATATGTTAATATATATATAGGAGGGATTTATGATGAAAATTAATTTAAGAGGAGATAAAATTAAAATTACAGAAGCCATGAAAGACTATGCTAATGAAAAGCTAGTACGCATTAATAAATATTTGGATGATCACGAAACAGTTAATGCCAATATAATAGTCAAGGTAGAAAATTATAAACAAAAAGTTGAAGTTACTATTCCTTTGAAAAATTTTATATTAAGAGCAGAAGAAAAACAGGATGATTTTTATGCAGCAATCGATGTTGTTGTAGATAAATTAGAACGCCAAATTAGAAAAAATAAAACCAAATTACAATCGAAAAAAATAAAAAATGCCAAGGAGATTGTTTTTGATTATTACGATAATGCAACAGATGATAGTGAGGAAAAAAATATTGTTAAAAGGAAAAAAATAGATGTTAAACCAATGAATGAAGAAGAAGCCATTTTGCAAATGGAATTATTAGGTCATGAGTTTTACTTATATAAAGATGATGAAACATTAAAACCAACGTTAGTTTATAAACGAAATGATGGCAATTATGGAATAATTGAAACAGATTAAGTACCTTAGTGGTACTTTTTAATATGGAAAATATTGAAATCTTTTGTATTATTGAATATTTTTTGATAGAATAATTGTATGAGGAGATGGTATTGTGAACATTTTTAGAAATTTATTCGATCATGAGTATAAAGAATTAAAAAAGTTTTCAGCATTAGCTGATAAAATAGTCGCTTTAGAAGAAGAATATACTAAGTTATCTGATTACGAATTAAAAGCTAAAACAGATGAATTTAGAGGAAGATTAAGTAAAGGAGAAACGCTTGATGATATATTAGTAGAAGCATATGCTACTGCAAGAGAAGCGTGTTTTCGTGTAATTGGTGAAAAGCCATATTATGTACAGCTTTTAGGAGCAATTGCTATTCATTATGGTAATATTGCAGAAATGAAAACTGGTGAAGGTAAGACATTAACTAGTGTTATGCCAGCATATTTAAATGCGCTAGCTGGAAATGGAGTGCACATTGTTACCGTAAATGAATATTTGGCAGATCGTGATGCCAATTGGATGGGAAACATTCATAGATTTTTAGGCTTAACAGTAGGGACTAATTTAAGAAGTTTAAGTCCACAAGAAAAGAAAGAACAATATAATTGTGATATATTGTATACAACCAATAATGAATTAGGTTTTGATTATCTTCGTGATAACATGGTTGTACGAGGTGAAAATAGAGTTCAAAGAGGATTGAATTTTGCTATTATTGATGAAGTGGATTCAGTTTTAATAGATGAAGCAAGAACGCCTTTGATTATTTCTGGTGGTGAAATGAAAAGTGCTAGTCTTTATACTGATGCTGATCATTTTGCTAAAAGTTTAAAAAAAGATAAAGATTATATATATGATGAAAAAACTAAAAATGTTAGTTTAACAGAAGATGGTGTTAAAAAAGGTGAAAAATACTTTAAAGTAGACAATTTATATGATGCTAGTCAGACTGGTTTAGTACACCATATTAACCAAGCTTTAAAGGCTAATTACTCTATGCGAAATGATGTAGATTATGTTGTGCAAGAAGGCGAAGTAATTATTGTTGATCAATTTACAGGGCGTCTTATGAAAGGACGTGCGTTTAGTGATGGACTTCATCAAGCTATTGAGGCCAAAGAAGGAGTAAAAATTCAACAAGAAACCAAAACTCTTGCCACTATTACTTTCCAAAATTTATTTAGGATGTATAAAAAATTATCAGGTATGACTGGTACAGCAAAAACTGAGGAAGAAGAGTTTAGAAATATATATAATATGTATGTAATTTGCATTCCAACTAATAAAGAAGTTATCAGGATTGATGAACCAGATTTAGTGTATGCTACACAAGCTGGGAAGTTTAAAGCCTTAGTTAATGAAATTGAAAGACGATATAAAACAGGACAACCAGTGCTTGTAGGAACTATTGCTATTGAAACTAATGAACTAATTAGTGATTTATTAAGAAAGAAAAAAATACCTCATGAAGTTTTAAATGCCAAAAACCATGCTCGTGAAGCAGAGATAATTGCCAAAGCTGGAGAAAAGAAAGCTGTAACAATCGCCACTAATATGGCTGGACGTGGAACAGATATTAAATTAACTGATGAGGTTAAAGCTTTGGGTGGTTTATGTGTTTTAGGAACAGAGAGACACGAATCACGACGTATAGATAATCAGTTAAGAGGTCGTTCTGGACGTCAGGGTGATCCTGGTTTTACGCAATTCTATGTATCAATGGAAGATGAACTTATGGTTAGGTTTGGTACTGATAGAATAAAAATGATGTTACAAACATTAGGATTTACTGATGATCAAGCCATAAAAAGCAAAACATTTACAAAAGCTATCGCAACAGCGCAATCAAGAGTTGAAGGAAATAATTTTGATATTCGTAAACAATTATTACAATATGATGATGTTATGAATAATCAAAGAGAGATCATATATGCTAAAAGAAATGAAATTTTAGACAATGAATCAATTCATGATACTGTTTTAGAAGCTGTTAAAAATCATGTCAAAGATTTAGTTGAATCACATATTTTCCCAGAAGGACACTTAACTAATAATGATATTAGTGAAATAGTAGAATTTGCTAACGAAAATTTATTAAAAAAAGATTTAACAGTTAAAGATTTAGAAGGAAGAACTAATGATGATATTATAGATATAATTTATAATATTATAGTGGAAGAATATGAAGAAAAAATAAAATTAGTGCCAAAGGAAATCAGCGATGAATTTGAAAAGGTAATTGTTTTAAACATAATTGATAAATATTGGACAGAACATATTAATACTATGTCTCATTTGAGAGAAGGAATTCATCTAAGAAGCTACGCTAATGATGATCCTTTACGCGCTTATACAGTTGAAGGATATGAGCTTTTTGATACTATGCTACAAAATATAGATAAAGATGTTACTATTTTCTTAGTTAAATCTGAAATTAAACAAAATATAGAACGTAAAGAAGTATCAAAAAATAAAATAACAAACGATGGTAAAGATGCAATTAAAGCTCAACCAAAAAAAAGTAATAAAGTAGGAAGAAATGATCCATGTCCTTGTGGTTCGGGCAAAAAGTATAAGAACTGTTGCGGAAAATGATTGTAAAATAAGAGATTGCAAGCAATTTTTTAAAAAATAAAATATTTGCAAATTGGTAATTTGTTTGCAAAAAATTAAAAAAACTAAAAAATCATTTGAAATTAAAGGAAATGTTAACGAATAAAGTATGTTAACATTTTTTAATTTTTATGAAAAAAGCAAAAAACATGTTCCTTTTAACATACATATATGATATAATGTATGTAGAAAGGAACAAAAGAAAATGAATA
>CANRAE010000065.1 GCA_947628525.1 uncultured Bacilli bacterium | reverse complement strand
CTCCTTTGCTATAATTTTAACATATATAAAAAGATAGGTGTTTTTTCCTATCTGTCTATTTTTGTGGGTACAATTTAATTTAAAGTAAATTGAGTGCTTTTTCTTATTATAGGTTACTAAATTACTAAAGTAAAAAGCAAGGCTATGAGTAAGAAGATAATTAAAATAAGAGAAAAAATTAAAAAATCTTTCTTATACATATTATCAGCCCCCTTTCTAAAAGAAAGTTGGCAAGCACTCAACTGTAAAATATTCCCTATACAAATTATAGCAAACGGATGTTCTTTATTCAATATTTTTGCAATAATTTATAAGAATATAATCACTTGTAAAACATTATTTTTTATGGTATGCTCTATTCAGCAAGGAAACTTGCATAAAATAAGAAAAGGATACATTTGATTGCGAGAATCAGATGTTATCCCATATGGATTCCATCTGAAATCAACGATTGTTGAAATCAGATGCTTTTATTATCTAAATAGTAAGGTGATTACTACAAAAAATAATAGTAGAATTATAATAAATTGAGAAATTTTTCTTTTTGTCATAGTAGATACTATTCTTATCTTTTGATAATTGAAAGGGAAAACATCTGATTATTCCGGGTGTATCCGCGAAAATTGTATCGAACATAAGTTTTGTGTAATAAATTGATACTAAATTTGTTGATTTAGAAAACAAAAGTAAAGTAAATGTTGAAAAAGTTTAAGGAAAAATGCAAGTTATAAAATTAATTTGTATTTTTTTACATTTTTTTTGATAAGAAATAATTTGCTCTACAATTATCTGTTAAACTAAAAGTATCTCGTGAAATGAAAAAGTAAATTCCAGTTTCAAAAAGTGTAAAAGGAATGTAAGAGAAACCTCTATTTTAAAGAGGTTTTTGTATGAGTTAAAAATTTGAAAAAAGATAAAAAATATGATAGAATACTAAATGTATTTAGAAATTTTACCACGACGAAAAGACAAAAGGCTATAGAATTAAAAAAATGTAAGACTAAATTCCTTTTGCTAGGTAGTAGGATAAATTTGTAAGATATGGGTGTTTCTAAAATACACAATAAGAATTAATTTTTCTTATTATGCTTTATGAGATAAGGTTTTAGTGTGACCTTGTCTCTTTTGATTTTATTAATGTTTAATAAGGTTAAAATTTCTTTACCTCTATTGTTATTTTCAGGAGTACTCATAATAAAACAAAATACTTCATAAGGAGTTTTACCTTTTAAAGAGTTTCTAGGAGTAGAATTAATATGTGAAAACATTAAGTTTAAATCATCTTGAGTAATATTTGATATATCAATCTCATTAGGTATAATATCTCTAATATAATTATGAGTATTTTCAACATGAGGTTTTTGAGAAGACTGATAAGCATCACAATAAAAAATATTTGTTCTAAATTCACCAGTTTGTTGATTAAATTCAAATAAATCAACTTTTTCAAACTCAACACCTCTGTCAGTAAGAATCAAAGAGAAAAGTTCTCTATATAAATCATGACCAAGTTTATCTTCAAGAATATCTAAAGTTCTAGACATTGATTCTGAAGTTTTGTCTTTATGTAGGAAACCAATCATAAGACCAGAACCTTCAAAATAAAAGGTTTGTATAAAAGGACCTGATTGAGAGTTTAAGACAGTATCCATTTCAGTAGTAGGGATTCCAGGATTCTCTTCTTTAAATTTAAGATAATCTTTGTATGTATGATTTAGATAATTGACTGGTTGTTTTCTTTTTTTATATTTATTTTTAAATTGTTTTCTATTAACTTGTTCTTTTAAAGAAAAATTATCAATACCATAATCTTTAAAGACACCCATTTCAATATAATTATAAAGGGTTTTAATACATTGTTTAATTTCAGGATGACTGGATTTAATTTGATATAAAGATTGACCTTGATCTAATAAAGGTTTTAAGATATTGGCTAACTCCTTTACTTCTGAAGTAGTCATATTAATACCTTCACGAAAATCAACTAAATCAGTTTTATATTCTTCGTCAGCAGATGTAGCATAATAAAAATATTTATCGAGATGGCATTTAGAAACGTTAGGACACTTATTACAAGCGCCAGGAGATTTATCTCTTTTATTACATTTAATTTCTTCATAACGAGAACATTGTTTTTTACAACCACCACATTCTTGTCTATGAATACAAATAGAAGGATAAATAAATTGGTTTCTAGGTTTAAAAGTTCTATGTTTTTTAATTTCTTTAGCAACGGTAGTAGGATCTTTACCAATCGTTCTAGCAATATCAACTTTATTAGAACGATTTTCAATACCAGTTTGAATAATTTTTCTTTCATCAAGAGTTAAATGTTTATTATCATGGATTTGTTTTGACATAATAAAATACCTCACTTTCAAAGTCGAAACACCCACAAGAGATATTATATAAAAAAGAATTTAATCTTACAAATTCTGTACCGGAATTTGATGTAAGACTAAATTCTACATTAATATATTGAAACTGGAATTTACTTTTTCATTTCACAACTAAAAGTATCTGCTACCTATTTATTTGATGAATTTGACTTTTAATTGCAAATGTTATATAATAACTTGACAAATGAGAGGGTATAATTGATAAGCCTAGAGTTTAAAAACGTGATACTATTTTGATACCAATTATTGATAAAGAAAATATTGTTTGAAATATAATTTTAAATAATTAAGGGTTAAAAATATTTTTTAGGGGGGTTTAAATAATGAATATTGATGAAAGATTTAATTATTACGTTGATTATTTGAAAAATTATTATCATAATAAACTAACTACCAATGAAACATTAACTATAGTCGGTATGAACGACGATAGAGGGTTTAATATTCAAAAAAATATATTAATGGCTTTAAAAGAAATTTTAAATTCTGATAAGTATAGTATTGAATTATTAGATATGTGTTCTATGTTTTTTAATAAAACAAGACATATTGATTACTTCTTGGAACATAATTTAAGTTTAGAAGAAATAAGATTAATGCAGGAATACGGAACTACTAATGAGATAAATCATGCAGCTGGTATCAATATTCCTTTTATGAGTAGCATTTCAAAATTATTTAATAAATTAATGTTAAATAAAACACCAATAAATGGTGATCCAAAAACTATTAAAATTTCTGATAAAATAAAAGAGACATCATATCCACTTATCGTATATGCTAGTGGTTTAAACGACATTATGTATGAATTACATATAAACCCATTTGACTTAAAAAAAGCATACATGGCACGAGCTACAAATCCGAAATATGATTATGCTTGTGATAAAGTTAATCAAGAAACAATGAAAAAAATTATTGAAGGTCATAAAAAGAATTTTGAAGCGTTATTAGGATTAAATAATAATTCAGATATTTATACATTAAGTGCTTACCTTTATTCAGCCATGGACGAAGAATACGAAAAGAAATTTAAAGAAGCAATTTTGATGTACAATGAAAATTTAGAAAAATTATGTCAAGAATATAATATTGCTTACATAGATTGTAGATTTTTAGAAAATACAAAATATAATAATGCAGCAGCAAACTATATAAGTAAGTATCCACCACAAATGATGGCATATGAGATTGTTAAAAAGATGTATGAAAATGCAGTTAATGATAAAAAATCCAATATCATAAATATTCAAGATTTTAAATATGATAATAAAGGTTCTACAGGGGTTATTGAGGAATTACAAAGAGATATTAGTATGCAAGAAAAAGAATATAGTCAAAAAGATGGTTATGAGAAACAAATTGCTTTAGAAAAAATTACTGAGCATAATAGAGAATTAGATGTTTTTAAACAAGTAGAAAAAGTTGCTCGTTTGAAAAGATAAATTATGATTATTTGAAAAAATTAACGTTTCTATAATTCTTTTTAGAATAAGCAACAATTTAAAGGAGAATATCGAAATGGAAAAAACGATATCAGATAATGATAAAATAGAAAAATTAATCAAATATTATAAAGATAATGGTTTATTAATAGTAGGTCTCAATGATTCACAGGGTGTGAATATTACATCAACTTTCTTTAAAAAAGGATTGTTGGAATATTTAGCAACCGCCTTAACCAGTGAAGAATTAACACCAAAAGTTATTAATGCATTTTCACTTGTCATGAATAAAACAGAGAATATTGATTATTTTTTAAAGAATAATTTAAGCTTAGAAGAAATAAAATTATCAC
The DNA here is from genome assembly GCA_947628525.1 of uncultured Bacilli bacterium. Lineage (GTDB taxonomy): Bacteria > Bacillota_I > Bacilli_A > RF39 > UBA660 > RGIG3091. The sequence goes on along the minus strand of CANRAE010000065.1, from coordinate 957 downwards.
AAATTTACAGTGCTGTAAGTGCTTCAGAAAAATTTATGATTGATATTAAATTACCTAAATTTTTAGGAAAAGTTGGTAATGTATATAGGTTAATTTATAATACTAAAAAAGGTGATGAAAAAATTAATATTGCTACATCATTAAAAGAAGCCAAAGAACCTATCATGATTTATTCAAGTGGTCCAAATGATTTAATGAGAGAAGTTGGTACAAATCCTTTTAGAATAAAAAAGGATTATAAGGAAAAAGATATAAAACCAAATTATTATTATACTTTAGAAAAAGCAAATAATAGAGAAACTTTGAAAAAGGTTATGGGTGCTATTGAGAGAAACTATGATACTATTTTAAGTATTAATGCAAATACAGATATTTATACTTTAGGGGCATATATTCCAAAATCTTTACGAAGTGAAGAAATGAAACTATTTAAAGATTTAATTTTTACTTATAATAATGAATTGATAAATTTATGTAAACAATATAATATTACATTTGTTGATACTGAAGAAGTTGGTCAAAAATTCAATAATAGTCAAAGTAATTTTCATGTTTCAACTGCTGGGCATAATGCTTTAGCAAATTATATATTAGGATATATGTATCATAATAAGTTTGAGTTAAATAATTCTTATAAAAGAAAAACAGATAGTTTAATTGAAATTACAAATAAGGGAGCACAGGGCGTTATTGAAGCAACTTCATATGATTATGAACAATGTTTTGATAGGGCAATGAATTTATCTGAATATTCAAAAGAAAGAGAATTAGCAATTGCAAAAGAACACGAAAGAGAAACAGAAATATTTAAAAAAGTTTTAACTAAAAAGACAAAGAGTTATAAATAAAGCCATAATTATTAATGTAAGGGATTATTTTGTTTGATAGTTTGTTATATAAAGAATTATCGTAAAATAAAGAGAAATACTTAACTTTTTACTTATCTTAATTAGTAGG
>CANRAE010000064.1 GCA_947628525.1 uncultured Bacilli bacterium | reverse complement strand
TTATAGAAAATTCTATCTTGTTACTATAACGCGTAACCGTATTTATCTTATCCATAAATCGCAACTTGAAAGTGATCTTAATTAAGTATTAACTTGCTTACTTTCACCTATCTAAGCTCTCTTTTAAGTATTAACTTAATTACGTCTTTCGCCTTTGCTTTAACGAAGATTAATATATCACATTATTTTTTATTTTTCAACTTTTAATTTTAATATTTTTCTTTTTAATGCTATCTTTGCCCAAAGCCACCGTCATAAGTACTTTGTCTATCTCCCCATTTTGCATAATAGGTATCTGCTTCATTAATTAAATAGCGCCCAAGAGGATGTTCTTGCCCTACTTTATCTAAAATTTGTCTATATTGTGGTTGACGATAACGACTGTATAATTCACAAGCAATTTGCAAAGTATTAGGATCATTTAACATTTCAAATCCTTCTTGTATACCTTCCTTATTAATACGATTAAAAATAATTGTAGCATTAGCTTCATTAGTAGCCCTAGGATCAATAGAATCATCTATATATTTACTAAAATAAGTATTTTCTCCTTGACCATATAAAGATAGTTTTATAATATTTTTTAATAATTCACTTTTAATTGCATCTTTACCAAGACTAGCCATATCATAACGAAGATTATTAGTCCTTGTATAACATGCTAGGGGTTGATGCTCACATTCCATTGTTAACATAAGACAATATGCAGAATAACCTATCGCTTCCCTACTTAAAGTTTCTTTATCAATATTGGGGTTTTTTTCTAATTTCACTTGCTGATGAAGTTGATTAGTAAAAGTTACTGCATCGTCTAATATTTCTTGATTAGTCTTAGTCATATTTAACACCTCTATTATTAATATACTATATATTAATTAATTTTACTATTATTTTACGTATAAATTATTGTAAACTTTACATATTAATAAAGGTGAAGACTATGTACTATTATCTAAATATTTTTTTTATTTTCTCTATTTTAGGTCATATTATTGAAAATTTGGTTTATGTTCATGTTGATAGTGGTATTTTATACGGCTTTTGGACTCCTATATACGGTTTTGGTTCATTGTTAATTCTATTTATCAATCATATCATTAATAAAACCAAAATAAAAATGAAACCTTTAATTCTTTTTATCAGTAGTGCTGTTTTGGTAGCTACTTTGGAATATATTGGTGGATCTATTATTGAGGCTTTATTTGGCAGAATCTTTTGGGATTACAGTGATCAAAAATATAATATTGGCAAATATACGTCCTTAACAATGTGTGTTATATGGGGTTGTGCTAGTTTATTACTAATTTATATTATTATTCCCCTTATTGATAAACTTATAAAAAAAATACCAAAATGGTTAACTTGCATTTTAGTATTATTATTTATCATTGATATTATTTTTACTTTTATAAATTTAGGGGATAATTTATTCCAATATTTTATCCAAAATAATATTTTTTACCTTAGTACATTCTTCCAAAGAAGATATAATCCCTTCTTTACCTAAACCTGAATATTTCCATTTTTCTATATTATTAAGATGAATATCATTAATAGTAGATCCATTAAATACAATCGTACCAACTTCTAATAATTCACTTATTTTAAACATAAGTGAAGAATTATTAGTGAAAATACTAGCTCCTGAACCATATACTGATTGATTAACAACTTCAACAACACTATCTAAGTTAGTATACTCAATAATAGGAATAACTGGTCCTAAAATATCTAAATTAGTAGTAATAGACATCGTTGGCGAAATATTAGTTAAAATAGTTGGTTCAACAAAAGAGCCATCTCTTCTACCACCATATTCAATAATGGCCCCTTCATTAACTAAATCTTCGATCTGTTTTTGAACTCGTTCTGCACGTTTTTCATTTATTAAACAACCACAATCAGTATCCTTATTTAAAGGATTACCAATATTTAAAGATTTACACTTAGCCACTAACTTTTGCACAAATTCATCCTTAACATTAGTATTTACATAAAAAACTTTATTAGCATTACTAACTTGACCAGCATGGTATAACCTGCCAATAATAGCTTCATTAACTGCTAAATCAATATCAGCATCAGTACACACTATAAAAGAATTATTACCAGATAAATCTAGAAGCATTTTCGTAACATTTTTACTAGCGGCACTTGCTACTCTTATACCATTAGCGGTACTTCCAGTAAAAGAAATAAGATTAATATCAGGATGCATGGATAGAGCTTGACCAATCACTTTACCATCACCATGAATAAGTTCAATAGCGCCCCTTACAACACCAGCTTGAGTTAATAAATAGACTAAATTAGAAATAGTAAGGGGTGTTTTTTTTGATGGTTTAACAATGACTACATTTCCCATTATTAAAGGACTTACTATTTTGGTGGCAAAAAGGCACAAATTCATATTATGAGAAAGAAGAACACCTACAATACCAAGTGGTTCTCTTTTAGATATTTGAATTGATGTTGTATTAAAACGATTAGTCCCTGGCAAAGGAGTAACATTAGATAACACTTTAGCACTATTTATTACTTGATCAAGATCCTCTATTAACAGATTAAATTCATGAGAAGATTCACGATAAGTTTTGCCACTTTCTAAAACTAAACTTTTAATTATATCTTCTTTATTATCTATTAGTAATTGAATAAATTTCGTCATGATCTGACATTTTTTATATATAGGAATATTCTTCCACTCTTCCATACTTTCTTTACAAGAAGAAACAACTGATATAACATCATCAACCGTGGAATTAGGAATAGTATCAATTACTTCGTTATCAAAAGGATTGATTACGTCTATTTTTAAAGAATTTGATGAATCTTTCCACTCATCACCGATCAAATTTTTCATGTTATCGCTCCCTTTTTATCTTTTCATTTTCATTATATCAAAAAAAAAGAAACTTGAATATAATTTATGACATTTTTTTATTCTCATATAAATTATTAATATATGAAAAGTTTAATAATTCAAAAAAATCGTCATAATAATTCTCTTTCTCATTTTTATGTTTTAAATAATAAGCATGTTCCCATACATCCATAGCAATAAGCGGTGTCCATCCAAAGAACAAAGGACTATTTTGATTAGCAAGAGATACTACATCTAATTCTCCATCAGGTTTTAAAGCTAAAAAGACATAACCTGATCCTCGCATATTTTTAGCTTGATCTACAATTTCTTTTTTTAAATTTTCATAACTGCCATACTTTTTGTCAATAGCTGTTTTAAGACTACCTATTGGTTGATTATTTAGTGATGGCGAAAGATTATTGAAATATAACTCATGATTTAATACGCCACCTAAATTATATAAAATATCACTGCGAACATCTTCGGGAAAAGCATTAATATTAGTAGCTAAAAACTCCTTATCAGTATTAAAATCAAAACCTTGTTTAGCTAAAAGATCATTCAAATTATTTAAATAGTTCATATAATGTTTACCATAATGAAGAGCCATTGTTTCACTATCAATATATGGTTCTAAATCATTAATAGAATAACTTAATTGTATTGGTTCATACATATTATCACCCAGTATAATTTATGTTCTAAGTTATAAAAAGTACCTATTTATTTAAAGACGCAAGTATTAATTGTCTATTATTTTGTAATCGTTCATTATGAGGACTAATGGCCATAGCTTGATCAATATATTGTAAAGCTTCGGTTAATTTATTTTGGTAATAACAACTAAGAGATAATAAATCATAAACAGTATGATCCCAACTAAAAGGCTCATTAATATATGATTTAGTATGACTTGTTATTTTTAATGCTTCTTGACAATATTTTTCAATTTGTTCCCAGTTCTTATTTTCATACTCTAATAAAGCCATTTCCAGATAAGGATCACGTAAATAAGGGGCTTCATTAATAGCTTTTTCTAACCACATATGGGCTTCATCATATCTTTTTAATTCCTTATAACATCGAGCAATAAATCGCATTGAAGCACAACGTTCATCCCTCCAAGTGGCACTAGGTAAAGATAAGTGTTTAATTAAGGTATCAATGGCTTTATTCCATTTTTTATAATACATATATTCTCTACCTAAATAATGCATATTGCGATCATCATTTGGATCCTCTTTGACTGATAATTCTAATAAAGGTAAATAACTACTGCGTGATTTTTTTAAATTAGGATAATGGTTAACAGTAATAGCATCAGTTGTAATTTTTTGCTCTTTTTTATCACCTATATAAGTTAAGGTTTCATGGACAGGATGCGTCCATTGATAATCTTTTCGATTATGGATCTTTTCTATATAAAAATTAACAGCTGGATTTCCTTCTTGATCAAAACTCCAATTATAATTGTAAGCTAATCTGGTCGTATCACTTTGCCAAACGGATAATAATTTTTCTTTCCATCCTTTTTCGATAACTTCATCTAAATCAGTGCAGACACAAATATCAAAATCCTCTGGAATCAAACTTAAAGATTTATTTCTAGCGACATCAAAGCGCCATGGAATTATTTGCTCTTTATAAACATTAACTCCTTTGGCTTGTAAACGTTCAAAAGTATGATCGGTTGATCCAGTATCTAAAACATAAATAGCATCTGCTTCTTTTACAGATTCAAACCACCTATCAACAAATTCCTCTTCATTTTTACATATTGCATAAACGCATATTTTATATTTTTTTGACATTTTCATCACCCACTTTAATATATGTAAATAATTTAATGAATTGAAAAAAGATTGGTATTTTTCTTTATTATCCAATCTTTTGTTCTTATTAATTTAATTTTTTAACTGTAAGTGATGCATTAACCCCGGTACCTAAGGTAACTCCTAATGATATAGTTGATGATACTGCTAGGTCAATTACATCGCCAGCATTTAAACTTACTATGGTGCTACCACTGTATAGATTACCTACTCCTACTGATAATAATCTTGAAATAACGGTACTTGGTATATCATCGCCATTTACTCTAACAGCAAATGTTAAAGTTGTAGCAGCTGCTGCGGAAACAATACTTGTATAATTTATTTCGTAATTACCGTCTTCTAAAACAGTAATGCTATTGGCTGTTGTATATTCAGTATTTAAATTTGGCAATTCTGTTGGCAATGGTATAACGCTTTGCGTTCCAAGTCCAAGTGTAATTGTTTGGGCAGTATCATTATATTTTCCACCATATGCTTCTAATCCATTAGCAGGTCCTGTTGGACCCGTTGCTCCTTGGGGAATCACAAAATCGATTTGATATTCATTTGGCATTTTTCTCCCTCCTTAATTAACCAGTAACAGGTGTAATTACTACTGATGCTGGAGTACCTGGTTCAGCAGTAGTAACTGTTCCAACAGTCAACGTAGGCGTTGTTCCTGCTGCACCTGCTGGTCCGGTTGGCCCGGTTGGCCCGGTTGGTCCTGTAGCACCAGTTTCACCTGGAAGTCCTTGTAATCCTTGTGGTCCTGTTGGCCCTGTTGCTCCGATTACCTTATCCACACAATATATTTTTAAGTTTGAAAATTCCAAACAATTCTAATATCTCTTTGAGAT
>CANRAE010000063.1 GCA_947628525.1 uncultured Bacilli bacterium | reverse complement strand
GAAATAGTAAAAGAAGATTTAGGACAAAGTGAATTAGATGATGAAGCACAAATAAATGCTGGTAAATATGGAACATATATTTATCACTACTTTTGGGATAGTGAAATTGTAGGTGGAATGCAATCACGATATATTGGTGGTTTACGTGGTGAAATTATTAATCCTAAATACATATTTTTTGCTAATCCTAGAAAAAAAGATGAACAAAAACAAGAATATATACAAATTGCTAGTATTGAAATGTTAAAAGATGTAAAAGCAGAAGCAAAGAAAAATAAAATTTCTACATGGGAAAATATTGTTGCAGATCATGAGCTTGAAGAAGATGAATATAAAGATGATGAAGTTGTAACGGTATTAACTACTTATTCAAGAAAAAATGGTAGAGTAATATGGGAAAAATCAACAAGTACATCTATGGTCTGTGAAGCAACTTACCTTAATCCAGAAATAAACTCTAAAATTAAATTAGAAGATGAAACTACTAATGAAATAAATGAACCTGATAAAGCAAGTTTAGGTTCATTTAAAAATGAGATGTATCCTATCGTTGTAGGAAATCATTACAAAGTAGAAAAAAGTATATTTGGTAGAGGTGAAATAGAAAGTATAATTCCGAATCAAAAAGCATTAAATTTTAACTTAGGTTTAATGCTTTTATCTGTACAACAAACAGCATGGCCTAAGTTATTAGCTAAAGTAAATGCACTTGGAAAACAAGAAATAACAAATGCTCCAGGTGAAGTGCTTTATGATTACTCTAAAGAAAATGGTTGGGGTGTTAAAAATTTAGAAACACCTGCATTTAATCCACAAGCAATACAATTAACAGATAAATTGCTAGACCTTACAAGAACTGTATCTGGTTCAACGGAAGTATCAACAGGAGAAGTTGCAGGAGCTAATATGGCTGCAAGTGCAATAATTGCTTTACAAAATCAAGCTAAAAAACCTATAGATATGTTACAAAGGAACTTTTATAGAACATATAAAAAAATTGCTAAAATATATGAGCAATTTTTTAAGATGTACTATACAGATAATAGAATGTTTTCTTTTGAAGAAGATGGACAAAATTACTCTGTAGCAATGAATGGTAAAAACTTTGAGAATTATGAATTTAATGCAATAGTTGAAATTGGTGCTGGTGGTGTATTTAGTGAATCACTAACAGTTAATTTGTTAGAACAACTTAGAGATAGAAATACAATAGATGATGATGATTTAATAGAATTATATCCAGATAGTGCAATGCCATTTAAAGCACAGTTGAAAAAATTAAGAGAAAAGAAAGCTAAAGAAATGTTAGAACAACAACAATTGCTAGAAGAACAACAATTATCTCAGCAAGTACCGTTACAAGAAAATCTTGGAACAGTACCTGAACCAATAAATGAAGTACCTAATGAAAATACAGGAGCACCTTTATAGTGTTCTTTTATTTTGTTCTTTTCTATCTAAGAACTAAAAGAATGATATTCGCAATGAATAGCGTAAAAATCTAAGGAGGAATTTATGGAAACAGAAAATAATAGCGAAAAAACGTTGGAAGTCGCTGAACCAACAAATGAAGTAGAAGAAGTGAATAACGATGAATCTACAGATAATCCTGATGAATCAACAGGTGAAGAATTAGAATTAACTGATAATTCAAATGATGATGAATCAGAGAAAGAATCTGAAACTGATGAAAGTGATAGTAACACAGTAAAAGGTAAACTACCACAATCGAAAGAGGATAATTCTAAATATGCTGATGCTAGAAGAAAAGCTGAAAAAGAAGCAGAAATTAAAATTAAGGAAGCTTATGAAAAAGGAAAACTTGAAGCTTATGTTGGAAAGATAAATCCTTACACAAATGAGGAAATAAAAGATCTCCAAGATGTTGAAGTATATGAAACCATGTACGAAATTGAAAAAGCTGGACAAGATCCTATCAAAGACTATCCTAAAGCTGTAGCTGATAAAAGAAGAACTGATTATGAACAAGAACTTAAGGAAAAAGAACTTAAGGATAAAGTTCAAAAAGAAGTTGAGGATTTTAAAAATAAATATCCAGATATAAATTTAAATCAACTACTTGCTGATGATGTTTTCAATGATTATATGGAGGGTAAATCAAAACCTTTAATAGAAATATATGAATCATTTGAAAACCTAAAAAAAACATTTAGAAATGATGCAATAGAAGATGCAAAAAAAAGTATTTCAAACGCTAATTCATCACCTGGAAGTTTAAATGGTGGAAGTGATATGAAATACGATTATGCAACAATGTCTAGTGCTGATTTTCAAAAAGAAGTTGATAAAGTATTAAGCCAATAATGAAAAGGAGAGTGATAATATGGCTACTACACAAACTATAACAACTTTAACTGCCGAAAATCAAACATTTTATGACAGAGTATTATTAGAAAGACTTTTACCTGAATTACATTTATATAAAGATGGTAAAAAGAAAAAAATACCTAAAGGAAAAGGTACTGAAATAGAATGGAGAAAATTTGCTTCATTAAGTATTCCAGAATCACCTTTAACTGAGGGTACAACACCTGATGGAAGTAATTTAGATATTACTACTGTTAAAGCAAAACTTAATCAATATGGTGATTTCGTTGAAATATCTGATGTACTTGATATGCAAGGAAAAGATCCTGTTATTACAGAAACATCACAACTTTTAGGAGAACAAGCTGCACTTCTTGTTGATACTAAAATAAGAGATGTTATAACTGCAGGTACAAATGTAAGGTATTGTGGTGGAAAAACTAGTACCGAAGAACTAACTGCAACTGATGTTTTAACAGGCGAAGAAGTTAAAAAAGCCGTAAGAGATTTAAGAAAAAATAATGCTAAAACATTTGAAGATGGTTACTTCCATTCTGTAATTAGTCCAGAACAAGCATTTGATTTAATGTCTGATACTGCTGATGGTGGCTGGATTGATGCCAATAAATATACTGATAATAGACCACTATTAAAAGGTGAAATTGGTGAATATGCTGGTGTAAGATTTATGACTTCATCAAATGTAAAAACAGGTGAGGGTTCAGCAAGCGCACCTGTACATATGGGACTTATTTATGGTAAAGATTCATATGGTGTACCTGAAATCGGTGATGGTTCTGCTGCAAAACCATCAATAATTGTAAAAGCACAAGGAAGTGCTGGTACAGCTGATCCATTAAATCAAAGAAGTACTGTTGGTTGGAAAAACTTCTTTGAAAGTAAAATTCTTGAAGAACAAGCAATAGTTAGAATAGAATCAGGAGTATCTGCATAGATATTCCTCTTTTCTATTAAATAGAAAGTAGGAGATAAAATGAGTAAGGCTATTGAAGAACAAAAAGAAAATGTAGTATTAGATGTAAAAGAAGAAAAAAAAGAAGTCAATAAAAAAGATTCTATTAAAGGAGAATATGATTTTGTTTCTAAAATTAAAAAAGATATGGTAGAAATTAAAATACCTGTTGATTCTTTAAATCCACATTTAAAAACAAAAGATGTTTTTATAAATGGTTATCGTTGGACTATTGAACTTGGAAAAAATGTTATGGTTCCAAGAGCTGTAAAAAGAGTTTTAGAAAATGCTAATATTATTTAGTATTTTTTTATCAAGTTAAGAGTATTATTGTGGTGCAACTCCACTAAACTTGTAAGAGGTGATAAAAATGAAATATGGAGATATTTTACTTAGTGCATTAAGAAAAATGTTCTTAAATAAGGATAAATTACAATTTGAAGATTTATCAAAACTTAGAGATGATAAAAATTATAAAACATATTTAGATGGTATTCACAATGTTGTAAATGAATGTATTGATAAACTTTTAGAAGTTAGACCATATATTCAATATACAGAAGTAAATGATGGATATGATGTAACAGATGATGATGAATTTAAATGTATTTATGATATATTTGATTTAAATGGAAAAAGGAGACAATACTATCTTGAGGGTGATACAATATTACGAATATTAGATGCTGAACCAAATGAAACATTTACTATGTATTATGAATCATATTATTATGTTACTGAATCTACAAAAGATTCAACAAGACTTCCTTTATCACATGAACTATGTAATTTAATTCCTTTATATTTAGCTGGTGAATTATATAAAGATGATGACATATCTTTATCAACAATTTATATGAATGAATTTGAAGCAGGACTTGAAAGACTTAGACAATATCCTCCTGAACATAAAACAGTTAGAGATGTATTTGGAGTATTTCAATGAAATACAATGTTCCTAGTCAAAAATCACCAAATTTAGCTATAATAAACGATTTTAGAGGAGTGGATTTTACAAGTTCATCAGTAGATAAAAAAAGAAGTCCTAATGCTTACAATGTAATTAATAATAATGGATATATTGAAACTAGACCTGGTTATAAAATACTTAATACAATTGGAAACAATATTAATGGAGTATGGAATGTAGATACAAAGACAGGAGATTATTTTTTAATTCATAGTGGTACAAAATTATATCAGACAACAAGTGATTTCAACTCTATTGTTGAAATAGCTAGTAATTTAAATGATACTATTTCCTCAGGTCAATATATAAATGGTTATTTAATGATTTTAGATGGAAAAAGGACTATTATATTTGGTAATTTTGGTAATAGTTATGAAGCTAAATACTTAGATGAATGTGGTACTATTCCAATTACACATATAGGTATGAGTCCATCAGGTGGAGGACAAAGTTATCAGGATATAAATATGGCTAGTAAATATCGAATAAATTTATTTAGAGGTACAGCAGAAGATATAGAATATAATTTAATAGATAAAAACTTAGATCCTGATAGTGAAGTGGTTATAGAATTATTAACCGATAATGGTTGGCAATTACTAGAAAGTGAAAAATATACAGTTGATTATGAGAATGGAAAAATTACGTTTGATACACCACCAGGTGAAACACCATTATTTGAAGAGGATAATATTAGAATAAGATATTGTAAAACTAATTCAGAATATATAGATATTTTAAATAAGTGCACTATATCTACTGTTTTTGGTTACAATGGTAATGATGATAGAATTTTCATTTCGGGTAATAAAGATTTTAAAAATATGGTATGGTACAGTTTTGCAAATGATGTAACTTATTTTCCTGATTTAAATTATATACAAGTCGGACAAGAAGAAATACAAAATTTCATCAGGATAAATGATGGTAAATTAGGTATTCAAAAAAAGATAACAGACTCTGATAGCACAATCTATTACTTAGATAGTGCTATTTTTAATGATGTAGAAGTTTTTCCACTTTCAACAGGAGTAAAAACAATTGGCTGTATTGGTAAGTATGCGAATTCAAATTTAGTTAATGATCCTTTAACATTAACAGAACAAGGAATATTTGCGATAGTATCATCAGATAGAGAAAAATTTGCAATGTTAAGAAGTTACTATATAAATGGAAAACTTTTAAATGAAGAAAATTTAGAAAATGCTATAGGAATAAGCCATATGGGAAAATATTATCTAGCTATTAATAATAATGTTTATGTTGCTGATAGTAGATATAAAAGCTATGAAAAAAATAGTCAAACAGAAGATTTTCAATATGAATGGTATTTTTGGAAAGATTTACCTGTTAGAGTTTGGTTTATGTTTAACAATGGATTATATTTTGGAACTGATACAGGGGATATATGTAAAATTTGTGGAGATAAAGATAACGATAAAGATATTGAATCTTATTTTGAAACAATACCATTTGACTTTAGTAGCACTGTAATGAATAAAAC
>CANRAE010000062.1 GCA_947628525.1 uncultured Bacilli bacterium | reverse complement strand
ATTGTTATATTTTCAAATTTATTATAACATTGGTCTTTCTTTTTTTGTGCTCTCCCACAAATAATTTTACACTATCAATTGCTATTTTCAGTTATTCTTTTTGCTATTTTATGTTATAATTATAATAAGAACAAAATAGAATATGGAGGATTTATGAAAAAAAACACAAATGATGTGCTTAATCAATATACTACTTTAAAAATAATAGAGGAAATAAACAATTCTAAAACTTATTTAGATTTTCTTAATCAACAAATTAACTTTTATCAATTACAATTAGAAAGATTAGAGCAATCTAAACCCTTGTTCTTTCAAAAGAAAAAAATAGCATCTCAAAAGCAAAAAAAAGACGAATGGCAAACAAAAATCAATAATACTTATTTAAAGATCGAAGAAGAAATTGAATTAATAATAAAATTACAAGATAGTCTTGATATCTCAGAACAAAATGATTTATAAAATAAACCATGCCAAATCTCACGATTTGGTATTTTTTATTCATAGGTTTCTTCTCCCTCCCAAGACCAATTTTCGCTTATCGCAACAATACTTACTTTTTTTATTTCTTTTAATAATATATATACTTGATAAACTTTCATGCTATTACTCCATAACCTCAAAATATCATACATATATTTACCAATCAACTGCTTTTTATATTTTATTTTAACTTTTATCAAGCCAATTTTCTTTATAAATAAAAAAGTTTCGCATGGAAACTTTTTGTTGCTTTTATTTAAACCACTGTTTTAATATTTCAGCGGGTACAAAACCAATTTGTTTTTTTTCTATTTCTCCATTATGGAATAAGATAATTGTAGGAATAGACATTATTCCATATTTCCTAGCGATCTCTTCATGTTCGTCAACATCTACTTTTATTATCTTAACATTTTTTATTTCTTTACTAAGGTCCTCCATAATAGGTGCCATACGCTGACATGGACCACACCAAGTAGCAAAAAAATCGACTAAAACTAATCCTTCTTTTATTTCTTCAAAAAAATCTTCATTACTTAATTCTTTTATCATTTTCGTCTCCTTATCTATATTTATTTAAAATCGTCTCTATACCTGGTAATCTTATCTTACCATGATCAATTAATTGTTCAACATATTGTACTGTAATCATTTTATGCTCTAACATAATATCAATAGCTTCTAAATTAAATTCTACGGAATCTTCTTGATAAACATTACTTTCCATTAATTGATATACATCACTAACAGTATCACCAATATTAGATACTATTTTTGTCAAAATAGGTGTTGAAGTTAACATTGCATCTTTATATTTTGAATCCCTCATAATTCCAATATCTAATATAGGTTGATTTAGGGCAAAAACAATTATAAAAGCAATAATATATCCTTCAATAGCTCCTAGTAAAGCACCTAATAATTTGGATGGTATACCTAAAATAATAGTGAATTTTAATATTTTTTCAATAAAGCCAGTAACCGTCAATATTATTCTAAATACAATCATAATAATACTAAATACTAGTATAAAAGCAATAATTTGATATAAGATAATATTTAATACCGTAGCCCCATTACCAAATTTAAAAAATGGCAAATAAAGGCTTAAAACTTCTGCTACTGGATTTTTTAAATAAAAGGAAATAACAAATACTAGTAAAAATCCGACTGTCATTACTAGTTCATTTAAAACACCTCTTTTAAATCCTATTACAGCACCACATAATATAATTAAAATAATTACAACATCAATAATATTCATAATGTTCCTCCTTTTTATATTATAATCATCTTATTTTACCTGCATCATTATCTTTTTGCATATTATTATTTACGATATTGACTTCAATTTTATGAATTTCTCCTTGTTCCGAATTCTGCAATATTGATACTTTGTTAGAACCAATATATGAAAAAACATGATTTAAATAATTAGAATCACCAGGATAATTTTCACACAAAATACGCCAATCACAATTAGTTTGATCACTTAATACTTCTTCTCTGGTACTACCGGTCATATTAGCATATGTATCAATTATGTTTTGCATTGTTCCACAACCCATGTTATAACATTGGACACCTGCTAAAATATTAGCATTTTGTCGCTTTATGGCATCTTGTAAAATGATACAACCAGTTTCGATATTTGATTCTAAGCTTTTTAAATCATCTTCTTGAATAATAATTGTTTCATCTTGTCCAGATATGAAATTATGAACCGTTAATTTTTCACCAATCCAAGCACCACCTTGAATTTGCATTAATCCAGTAGCTCCACCAGGATCTTTTTGACTAGAATGGATCCCCCGTTCCTGAGTAGCAATAGCTAAAACTAAGTTAGGATCAAGGCCATAAGTATTAGCTGTTTTTTCAATAATGTCGCCATATAATTCTTTTGTTCTATATAAATCAACTGAGTTTGATCGATCTTCATAATCATAATAAAAGGATGGGATATTATCAGTTACAAGACTATCATCAGGGGTAGAAGTATTAATAATATCAGGAGTTAGGTTTGGTGTTACACTCACTTCATTATTAGGAGTAATAGTTACCATTGATGTAGGTGGTAATTCTTGATTTTCGGGTGATCCTTCCACTATCGGTGTAACACTTAAAGTTTGATCTGTATCATTATCCTTACTGTGCCCTGATACAATAGCAAAGCCCAAAGTACTGATGCCAATCATTAAGGAAAGAGGTAAAGCAATACCTTTTCCTTTCAAATAAGAAGTTATTTTGTTACTCCGAGTTATTTTCCTCTCTTCCTTACTTTTTTGTTTTTCTAATTGCATCTCGATTTCTTCTTTGATAGGTCTAAAAACACGATCTTTAATAGCTCGATCATAATTCATAACTATTATATAATTATGATTATCTAATGACATAAATACTTTATTACTAGTTTTAGTTATATGTTTAATCGCATTATTATCAGCTAAATCTCCTAATTCCATATATGATTGAGGTGATTCATAATTTTTGACTTTTTCTACCAATTGATCATTCTGTCCATAAGCTATTAATTTTAATTTCATCTTTTTATTAAAATCTTGATCATTATCATAATATATTTTGTATACATTCATTATAATTATTCCTACTCTTTCACTAAAATATTATCCATTAGATCCCATTCATAATCGCTTTTAATATCTTTTAAAAATAATTGATTATCTTTTATTTCAAAACGTGATGCATAACAAGCTAATTGACCATCATTATTTGTAGTTCCATCAGTATAAATAATATAATTAATATTATTTCCTTCATCTTTAAACATATCAACAACTTGTAAATTGATTTTTACATTATTGTCATCAAATACTGTAAACTCCATAAAACACCTCGCTTTACTATAACTAATAAAATTATAGTCAAAAAATAAAGAATAGTCAATGTAGCTATTCTTTATCTTTAATTTTTTGTTTTAAATCATATAAAATATTTAAAGCATCTAATGGAGTTATAGATAATGGATCAATCTTTTTTAATTCTTCTTCTATATAATTTGGCTCCTCCTCTTTTTCTTCTGGTTGTAAGAATAATGATGTTTGGACAAAGGTTTCTTTTTTATTGCCTTTGTTTTCATATACTGATAATATTTCAGTAGCTCTTTTTATTAGGGATGGCGGTAATTTAGCAAGAGAAGCGACATGAATGCCATAGCTTTTATCAACGGCTCCTTGTTTTACTTTATGTAAAAAAGTAATTTGTCCATTTTCTTCGACAGCACTGACATGAACATTTCTTAAATTTTTTAAATCAAGAGCTAAACTAGTTAATTCATGATAATGGGTGGAAAACAAAGTTTTAGCTTTAATGGTATCATGAATATACTCTAAAATAGCTTGGGCTAAACTCATACCATCATAAGTTGCTGTACCTCGTCCTAATTCATCAAAAAGAATCAAGCTGTTAGGAGTTGCTTCTTGAATAGCATAATTAGCTTCTTTCATTTCTACCATAAAAGTTGATTCGCCACTAACTAAATCATCACTAGCTCCTATTCTTGTAAAAATTTTATCAAAAATAGGAATGCTACAACTTTTAGCTGGTACAAACGATCCTATTTGAGCCATAATAACAATAATTGCTAATTGACGCATAAAAGTCGATTTACCTGCCATATTAGGTCCAGTAATTAATAATATATCGACCCCTTTACCCATAATAATATCATTAGGAACATAATCGCTTTTATTAACTTTTTCAACAACAGGATGACGACCATCTTTAATAATTATATTTCTTTCCAAAGTAATTGTTGGTCGAACATAATTATTTTCTTCACTTACAGTAGCAAGACTGGCCATCATATCAACCTCAGCGATAATACGTGAAATTTTCTGGATTTTACCAATATAACCTTTTACATATTCTCTAATATCCATGAATAATTTATATTCTAAATTAATAATTTTTTCTTCGGCACCTAAAATAATATTTTCTTTTTCTTTTAATAAAGGCGTAATAAAACGTTCACAATTAGCTAATGTTTGTTTACGTTCATAACAAAATTCATCTTTTACTAAGGGAATATTACCTTTTGATATTTCAATATAATAACCAAATACTTTATTAAAACCAACTTTTAAGTTTTTAATTCCCGTACGTTTACGTTCATCGGTTTCGATTTGTAAAATAAAATCCTTAGAACCACTTCTTATTCTTTTAATTTCATCTAATTCTTCATTATAACCATCTTTGATTAATCCCCCTTCTTTAACTGTAATAGGAGCATCTTCATTAATAGCTTTTTCTAATAAATTATAAACTTCATCTAATGTTTCAATTGTTTTACCATAGTTTAATTCTTCTAAAATTCTTTTAATATTAGGCAATACTTTTAAAGAATATTTTAATTGTAAAAGATCGCGGGCATTTAAATTACCATAACTAATACGCCCTACTAAACGTTCTAAATCGTAAACTTCACTTAGTTCACGTTGCAATTCTTCTTTTAAAATAAATTCCGTTAGTAATTTTTCTATGATATCATAACGACGATTAATTTCTTCGATATCGGTTAAGGGATTTTCTATATTTGTCTTTAAATATCTACTACCAGGAGCTGTTTTAGTTTTATCTAATAACCACAACAAAGAATAGGTTTTTTCTCTTAATCGCAGTGTTTCGGTTAATTCTAAGTTTTTCTTAGTATGAACATCAAATGTCAAATATTTATTAATATTAATTACTTCAACTTCTTGTAAATGGGATAAATTGCCTTTTTTAGTTTCGATTATATATTGCAATAAATGTTTGATAGTTGTAACTAACCTAATATCTTGAATATTTTTATATAAATAATCGTAATCATCAAGCTCATAAATATCGTCAATAATGGTAACTAAAATGTGATAATTATCGCGTAAAGCACTTATGATCTCACGATCTATTTTACTATTAACAATTACTTCTAATATATTACGATTAACGATTTCTTTAATTAATTTATTAGAATCATGTTCAATAATTAAAGCGTAAAAATACCCCGTTGTAATATCGGTATAACTAACACCATAACAATACTCAAAATCATATATATTACCTACGTAACTATTATCTTTTTCATTCAATAAATTATCAATACGCGTACCCTTAGTAACAACCTGAACAACATCGCGTTCGACCATACCTTTGGTCTCTTTCGGATCCGTTAATTGCTCACATATAGCAACTTTATATCCACGATCAATTAATTTATTTAAATACCCAGTATAAGCATGATAAGGGATACCACACATAGGAACTCTTTCGTCTAATCCTGCATTTCTACCAGTTAAAGCTAATTCTAATTCCCGACTACATATAACGGCATCTTCAAAAAACATTTCATAAAAATCGCCTAAACGATAAAAAATAATCGTATCATTATACTTATCTTTAATATCTAAATATTGTTGCATCATAGGACTTAATTTAGACCTATCTACTTCACTTCTTTTCATGTACTTCACCTACATAATATTATACCAAAGCTAGGTATATTTTTGAAAGAGCAAAATAAGAAAAAAAAGAATTTCTACATTCTTTTATAACTCAGATAATGGTTCTTAAACATTGAGGGGTGATGAATGAAAATTCATTGCTCTTTTGTTTTTTCTAAAAACATTAGTTATAATCA
>CANRAE010000061.1 GCA_947628525.1 uncultured Bacilli bacterium | reverse complement strand
GAATGTAAAAAAATACAAATTAATTATATAACTTGTATTTTCTCTTAAATTTTTCCAACATTTACTTTACTTCATCCTTTTTTCGACAAAAAAAGACTAACTAATTTAATATGCTTATATTGGTGATAATATGTTGAAAAAATTTTTAATGGGTGTAGTAATTGCCATCGTTTTAGGTTTAGTAGGTGGTAATATTTTGTATAAACAATATGAAAAGGCTCAAAATATTAATGTAGATTATAATTCCTATTTATTACAGTTAGGTATTTATGATTCATATGAAGAAGCTTTAAAAAAAGTCCCTAAAATAGGCAATTATGCTATCGTTGAAAGTGATAACAAATATTATGTCTATTTAGGAATAAGTACTAAAAAAGATAATGCCAAAAAAGTGGCTAATGTTTTTTTAGATGAAGATATTGATGTAGCGATCAAAAAAACAGTTATTGATAATGTTGAATTTATGAGTAATTTAGAACAATACGATGTTTTATTAGATAATGCTAATTCTAAGGAAGATATTATGTCTATTAATGAAGTTATTTTATCTAGTTATGAAGAAATGGTATTAGATAATTAGGAATTTTATTACTTATTGCTAATAATATCATTAGGTGAATAATATGGACTATTTAATAAAAGATATCAAAAAAGAAGAAAGACCCAGAGAAAGACTTATAAAGTATGGTAAAGAGGCTTTATCTAATGAAGAATTATTATCAATTATATTAAAAACAGGTACTAAAAGTCGATCTGTAAAAGTATTAGCAGTAGATATTTTAAATTCGTTAAATAGTCTTAATGATTTACAAGAAATGACTATCAATCGTCTTTTAACTATCAAAGGAATAGGTGTAGTTAAAGCTGTCGAAATAATGGCTACGGTTGAACTTGGTAAAAGAATATTTTTGACAAAGTATCAAAATAAAAATAAATGGTCTAATCCATTAGATATATATCAAGATAATAAATATTTGTTTTTAGGACTTAAACAAGAATGTTTTTATTGTTTATATCTTAATAATAAGAACGAATTAATTGAAAGGAAGAAATTATTTATGGGAACAGTTAATCGAAGTATCGTTCATCCACGCGAAGTATTTAAATATGCTTATTTAACTTCGGCATCATCTATTATATGTATGCATAATCATCCTAGTGGGGATGTAACCCCTTCCAAAGATGATATTATGTTCACCAAAGCCTTAGTCGAAATAGGAAGAATGCAAAATATACCTATTTTAGATCACATTATAGTAGGGGAAGATAAATATTACAGTTTTCAAAATGAAGGACTTATTGATTTATAGGAGCTAAAATGAAAAAAATAGATTGGAAATATAAGATATTAATAATAATTTTTAGTAGTGGCATATTATTTTCATTACTATTTTTTTCATTTAAATATAATGTCCATATTACATCTATTTTAAGTGATATATTTTATTTTCCTATTAATGTTATAACACCTAAAAATAGGGAAATAGTATTAGATGGTTTAATTAAGGAAAAAGATTTAGAAATCGATGAGTTAAAAGAATTATTAAAATTTAAAGAGACATTAAGTGAATTTACTATTATAAGTGGAACTATTATTAATAGAAATAGTCTTTATTGGAATAATGAATTAGTTATTAATATAGGTGATAAAGATGGTGTTAAAGTAGGCATGGCAGTTATTGATAATAAAGGCTTAATTGGCAAAATAGTAGATACTAGTTATACAACATCAAGAGTAAAACTTATTACTAGTAATGATACTAATAATAAAATTTCTGTAAAAATATGGTTTAATGATAAAAGTATTAATAAAATTTTAAGTGTTGATGAAGATAATAATCTATATATATCAGGTATTGATAATAGGGAAAATATTAAGGTAGGGGATTTAGTTACTACTAGTGGGCTTAGTGATATCTTTCCAAGTGGTATAGATATTGGTTATGTTTTAAAAATAGAGAATGATAAATTTGGTATTAGTCAAAAAGCTTTTATTAAACCAGCAAGTAATTTAGATGATTTAAGATTTGTTTTTGTCTTAAAGAGGTTATCATGAAAAGATATATTATTTTAATTACATCGTTATTAATTGATCTATTAATAAGTAATATTACTTATTATAATTTTAATAATTTAACTTTTCTAACACCTTTATGTATGGTTACTAGTTTAATATTTATATTTGATGGCAAAAAAGATATGAAATTATTAGTTATGACGATTATTTTACATAGTGCTTTATTTACTAATAATTTACTTTTATCGTTTATTATTTTTATTATTTTATATTATTTAATAAAATTAATGAAATATATTATTAAAGATAATTTATGGGTCAATCTTATAGAAGTTATCATCATTATTTTGGTTTATGAATTATTACTTTATTTTATTTATTCTAGTTTTATTTATCTTTTCTTTAATATAAATAATTATTGGTATAAAGTTAGTCATTCACTAATAATTAATATTATTTACGCTATTATTCTTTATTATGTTGTTAAAACCAATAAAAAAGATCATAAATCATTTTTTTAGTTAATAATCTTAAATAGGTGAAGATTATGGATGATTTTAAAAATTTGAGTAAATTTTATAATAAAAAAAATAATGTAAATAACAAAAAAAGTAAAAGACATAAATTTTTATATCATATAGTTACTAAAATATTGATATGTCTAATTATTTTTGTAGTGATGTTAATTGTTTTAAAGAATAATCCTAAATTAAAAGATAAAGTTTATAATGTTGTCTATGATAATCATTTTTCTTTTGCGTATATCAATAATTTATATGAAAAATATTTTGGTAAAATTTTACCATTTGATAATGTTCTTCCTAATGAAGAAGAGGTATTTAATGAAAAATTAGTTTATAATGAAGCTAGTTTATTTAAAGATGGCGTATCTCTTTCCGTAAGTAAAAATTATTTAGTACCTGTTTTAGAAAGTGGCATTGTTGTTTTTATTGGCGAAAAAGAAAATTATGGTAATACTGTTATTGTTCAACAAATTGATGGTGTCGATACTTGGTATGGTAATGTTAATATTGGGGATATACAATTATATGATTACATAAAAAAAGGTGATCTTTTAGGAGAAGTCAAAGACGATATTTTATATTTGGTTTTTCAAAAAGAAGGGAAGTATTTAAATTATAAAGACTTTATCTAATTATGTTTATATTCATCCTTTATTTTGGTTTATTATAATTGGCGGATTATTTTGTGGCTTATTTAAGAATATTTTAATCTTTACTAGTATTATCTTTTTCCATGAATTAGGACACTTCATGCTAGCCAAAATATTTAAATGGCATATAGATAAAATTTATTTTTATCCTTATGGGGGATATACTAAATTTAATGAAGAAATAAATAAACCACTTTATCAAGAACTTCTTATTATGTTAGGAGGTCCTTTATTCCAAATAATTTATTACTATATAATTAGTTTTTTTATTTCTTATAAGGGATTAGAACTTTTAAATACTTATCATTATGCTATATTATTATTTAATTTATTACCTATATATCCCTTAGATGGTGGTAAATTAATGCATATTGTTTTAAATTACTTTGTACCATTTCGTAAAAGTTTTAATTTAATTGTCATTGCCTCATATTGTTTAATTATTTTAGGAGCAATATTAGTATTGGTGCAATATAAGAATATGTCCTTAACTTTGATGTTGGTCTTTGTCATGGTAATATGTAAATTGACACAAGAAGCTAAAAAGGAACATTTTTATTTTAATAAATTTTTATTAGAGCGTTATTTAAATAATTATAAATTTAAAAAAGTACGTATTATAAAGGATTTTAATGATATGTATAAGGATTGTAAACATATTTTTTTTATGAGAGGACGTACTAAAACAGAAAAAAATATGTTAGATGAATATTTCTCTTCCAAACGTTAAAAACGTAAAAACATGTCAACTGTATTGACTTGCTAAAATAGCGTTGTTATAATGAAATTACAGTATTGATATGATAGTGAGGGGGAATAATATGAGTAAAACAGGTAAACCGAATAAAGCGTCAAGTACTAAAAAGACTAGTCGCCAAACGGTTATCAAAGACAAAGACATGATTAAAGATACTGATTTTGAAAAAGAAAAAAGCGATAACAAGAAGATTCTAGTAGTTGCATTAATATTGGCTCTTTTGATTGGAGGCTTTGCATATATTAGAAGTTTAGACAAAAAAGATAAAGAAGAGGACGATAAGACAGTTGTTGATAAAAAAGATGATGATAAAGATCAAGAAGTTGTTCCACCAAGTGAACCTAGCGAACAAACAACTAATAGTAATATGGTAACCACAACACCAAATACCACAACTTCTAATCCTACAACAAAAGAAGAACCAGTTGATATTTGGGCACCTCTTAATAATATTGTTGATACAATAGAAGCTGGGGATATGTTAGAATTACCAGAAATTAGTGATAATGATAATGGCAATAAGGTATATGCTTTGATAACTTATCAATTTAGAACTAATAGTGATGAAGATTATACCGCAGTAGAAGAATTTGATACAACCATGATAGGAGAATATCTTATTACTTATGTAATTGAATATAGTAATGGTACAGTTGATTCAAGAGAATTTACTATAACTGTAATTGATACTATGCCTCCTATAATTAATATTATAGATGGTTCTTATTATGCTGATGAAGTAATGTTAGAAATTACTGAATATAGTCCTTATACAGTAACTGTTAATGATTTAGAATATGATCCTAGTAAACCAATAACTGATGATGGCATATATACTGTTGTAATAACAGAGGATAAAGAAATGGGTATGAGTACAATTGTACATTTTACCATCGATACAGTTGAACCAGTTATAAGTAATGTTGAAGATCAGAAATATTATAATGAAGCTAGCCTACCACTTTTAATAGAAGTTACTGATGATTATATTGATACCATTGTAGTAACTCGTGATGGTGAAGAAATACCTTTTGAAAGTGGAGTTACAAGTATTACCGAAGATGGAGTATATCAAATAACAGCAACTGATTTAGCTAAAAACCAAGTTGTATATAATTTTGTTGTTGATACTATATCACCAAATGTTACCGTTAGCTATGATCCTAATAATAATGAATTAACTACTAGTGATGTAACAGTAACATTAAGTGCTGACGAAATGTTAGATGGAATAGATGGTTGGGTATTAGCAAGTGATCAAATGTCTTTGACCCAAACATTTACTGAAAATACAACGATGATTGTTGAAGTAAAAGATTTAGCAGGAAATACCACTAATGTGGAAATAGTTATAGATTACATTGATTATAATGTAAGTTATAAACCATCATTAACTATGGAAAATTTAGTTGCTAATAAAGTTAAAGCTATAATTTCATCTATTATGAGCTTAGAAATAGAAGATGAAGGTTGGGTCGAGCAAGAAACACAAGATGGAACGTATCGTTATGAAAAAATTTATGAAGAAAGTGGTAAATATACCGTTAATTATAAATTAGAAGATGGTACCGAAGAAAGTATTGAAATAAATATTTCAATTGAATTAGATGAAGCATTTGTAACGTACGTTATAAGTGAAGCTAAGCATAAAGTAACTGTATATGTAGAAACCGAAGAAGAAGTAATATCTATTCCAGAAGGATGGAGTAAAGATACAGAATATGAAGAAGGGTATAGATATTATAAAGAATATACTGAAAATGTTGACTACGAATATGTGTTATTTGCAACAGAACATAAAAATTATGCAGTAACTATTGTTATTGATAGTATTGTGTCAGAAGAAGTTATTGAACCTGATGAATTGAAAGTTGTTGATACTAACGTGTCTTACACAACTAATGATGAGGGAATTAAAACAAAAGTTATAGTAGCTATTACCTTTAATCATGAAATGCAAAGTAACTATGCTGGTTGGGTAATATCATTAAATAGAAAGACTTTAACTTATACTATTGATCGTCCAGAAGAAGTACCACAAGAAGAACAAACAGTAACCGTTTTTCTAAGTGATATTGATGGTAATGAAATAGAAGTACCATACACATATAGTTGGAATTAATATTAAAAAATTTTATAGATGCATGCAGAAATGTATGCATTTTTTTTACATTTTAAAACACTTTTTGTTGCCAAAACCGTAGGGGGGGGGGGTATAATATATAATG
>CANRAE010000060.1 GCA_947628525.1 uncultured Bacilli bacterium | reverse complement strand
CAAAAATTTGTTGATAATGTGGCTAGTGAAATAAAACAAATATGGGATACAATGAACACTAGTTATGATCGCTTTGTAAGAACAACTGATCCTATACATGAACGACAAGTACAAAAAATATTTAAGAAAATGTACGAACAAGGAGATATTTATTTAGGAAGATATGAGGGACTTTACTGTACTCCTTGTGAATCTTTTTTTACAGAAAGTCAGTTAATAGATGGTAAATGTCCTGATTGTGGACGTGAAGTAAAAAAAGCATCAGAAGAAGCTTATTTCTTTAAATTATCAAAATATCAAGATCGATTAGTAGAATATTATAATTCTCATCCTGAGTTTATTAAACCAGAATCTAGGAAAAATGAAATGATTAATAATTTTATTAAACCAGGGTTACAAGATTTGTGTATATCAAGGACTTCTTTTAAATGGGGTATACCAGTAGATTTTGATCCTAAACACGTTGTTTATGTTTGGTTAGATGCTCTAACTAATTATATAACTAATATTGGGTATGATGTTGATAATCCTAGTGCAGAGTTTAAAAAATATTGGCCTTGTGATTTGCATTTAATTGGTAAGGATATTATAAGATTTCACACTATATATTGGCCTTGTTTCTTAATGTCATTAGATTTACCATTACCACATCAAATATTCGGACACCCTTGGTTACTTTTTGGTAATGATAAAATGAGTAAATCAAAAGGTAATATAATATATGCCGATGATTTGGTAAAAATATTTGGTGTTGATGCAGTCAGGTATTATTTGTTACATGAGATACCATATGCTAATGATGGCACTATTACTTATGAATTAATTATAGATAAAATTAATAGTGATTTAGCCAATATTTTAGGTAATTTAGTTAATAGAAGTATATCTATGGCTAATAAATATTTTGATGGTAAAGTAGAAAATAAAAAATCCACAGAAATTGTGGATAAAAATCTTATTGAAAGTATCAATGAATTAGAAACTAAAATTACTGACAAAATGGATCGTTTAGAAGTGGGAGCTGCTTTGGATGACATTTTTGATGTACTAAGAAAAAGCAATAAATATATTGATGATACTACACCTTGGTCATTAGCTAAAGATGACAATAATAAAGATCGCTTAGAGACTGTTATTTATAATTTATTAGAAGCTATAAGAGTTTGTGCAATATGTTTGAAGCCCTTTTTACCAGATACATGTGAAAATATTTTAAAACAATTGAATATAAAGGATGAGACAATGCAGTTTGTTCAAGATAATAAATATAATACGATAACGCCTACACCTTTATTTGCTCGTATTGATAAAGAAGCGAAATTAAAAGAAATAGAAAATATTTAAATACAAAGATAACTTTGCCAATATAATTGTTTTGGCATATAATTGATGTGGTGATGATGATGTTTATAGATACACATTTACATTTTAGTAATGATGATAATATTGATCTAATTTTAAAAAAGTGTTTAACAAATAATGTTTCCCATTTAATTATCAGTGGTTGTGATAAAGAAGGTATTATTTCTGCTTGTGAAATTATTAAGAATTATCCTAATATTTTTGCTACTATTGGTTTTCATCCAAGTGAAGCCAATAATATTCAGGATGAAGATTTAAAATGGTTAGAACAGTTGATTATTGATAATAAAAAAATAGTGGGATTAGGGGAAATAGGATTAGATTATTACTATGGCAAAGAAAATAAGCATCAACAAATAGAATTGTTTGAAAAACAGTTAATATTAGCTCAAAAATTGAATATGCCAGTAGTTATTCATACCCGGGATGCTTTTCAAGATACATATGATCTTTTAAAAAAATATCATCTTACAGGTATTATCCATTGTTTTAATGGCAGTATCGAAGTTGCTAATTTATATATTAAATTAGGGTATAGCTTAGGTATAGGTGGTGTTATTACTTTTAAAAATAGTAATTTAAAAGATGTTATTAGCCAAATTGATTTGCATAATTTAGTATTAGAGACAGATAGTCCTTATTTATCACCCGAACCATACCGAGGTCAGGTAAATTCACCAAGCAATATTCCTATAATTGCTAATAAAGTGGCGGAAACTAAAAAAATAACGATTGAAGAAGTGGAAAAGATTACCTCTGATAATGCTAGGGAAATATTTGACTTAGATATTTGATTATGATATGATGGATACATAAGGATGAGGCGAAATATGAAAAATATGTTATGTATGATTAGAAATCAATTATTGGTCATTGTCATACTAGTTGTAATGTTTTTTATAATTATAAGTGGTAATAAAAGTAAAGAAATTGTCACTTATAATGTTAGTAGTATTAACTCAATTCAAGCAGTTCATTTAGTGTCTAAATACAACCCAGAAACGGTTGAAACAATATATGCTAATAATATTAGTGAAGTATTAAGTTATGGAAGTACAAATCCTGTAGTATTTAATGGTACAATGACAGCTTATGGTCCAGATTGTGTTGGCTGTACAGGAATTGTAGCTTGTCCACCAAGAAATAATGTTCGCAATGGTAATATTTATTTTGATGATAATGTTTATGGACAAGTAAGAATAGTAGCAGCTGATAATAATATACCTTGTGGTACTATAATTAAAGTTACTGGCAGCAGTTTGGATAGTGAAATGACAGTAATTGTGCTTGATCGAGGCGGTGCTATTAAGGGAACACTTATGGATTTATTAATGCCTAATGAAAGAGTATCTAATCCATTTGGAAGACAATATGTAACATATGAAATAATAAGATGGGGTTGGTAAATAGACTTGTATTATTACAAGTTTATTTTTATTGGAGGAAGTATGATTAATCATCAATTTAAAAAAAAGTGGGGTCAAAACTTTATAAAAGATAAAGCTATTATAGATAAAATTGTCAAAAGTATTGACATTGATCAAAATACGCTTGTTATTGAAATCGGACCTGGTAGTGGTTCTTTAACCAGTGAATTAATTAAAGTAGCAGGCCATGTCTTAGCATATGAAATTGATTTAGAATTACAAGAAATCTTAGATGATAAATTTCAAAATGTATCAAATTTAGATATAATTTATGAAGACTTTTTAACAAGAAATGTGGAAAAAGATATCGAAAAATATTCTTTTTCTAAAATATATGTAGTGGCTAATATCCCATATTACATCACCACACCTATTATCAAAAAAATAATTGGCAATAAACAAAAAATTCAGAAAATACTTTTAATGGTTCAAAAAGAAGTTGGTGATAGATTTACAGCTTTACCAAAAAGTAGAAACTATGGCTCTATAACTGTTTATCTAAATTACTATTATAATATTAAGAAATTATTTATGGTTAGTAGAAATAGCTTTATACCAAAACCAAATGTTGATAGCGTTATTATTCTTTTTGATATAAAGGAAGATAAACAATATGTTAAAAATGAAGAGGTATTATTAAAATTAATAAGGGATGCCTTTAAATATAAAAGGAAGAATTTACGTAACAATTTAAAAGAATATGATTTAGAAACAATCAATAAAGTTCTAAATAAATATAATTATGATTTAAAGGCAAGAGCTGAGGAATTATCGTTAGATATGTTTATAGAAATAAGTAATAATTTATAATAATCATGAGATAAAAAGGTTGAATAATAAGGAAAAATGTTATGGAAGAACTTATAGAATTAGCTAAGGTTGATGATATAGTTAACTTTGAGTATTTAGTAAATAATAAAATTCATACTTTTAGTGCTATACCTAAAAGAAATATTAAAACAATTGTGATATATTGTCATGGATTAGGAAGCAATAAGAATTGGGCAGTAAGGTTTTATAAGAAATTAACGGATCATGATATAGGAATAATTGCTTTTGATTTCCCAGGACATGGTGAAGATAAAACTCATTTTTCTAAATTTAGTTTAAGTTTATGTTTAAATTACTTAAATGACATAATTAAGTATGTAAAGAAAACCTATAATGCTTCTATTTGTCTTTTTGGTTGTAGTTTTGGTGGTTTTGTCATATTAAATAAGTTAATATATGATCAAGAATGTGCATATAAGACAATACTAATGTGTCCAGCAATTAATTTTAGTGAAATATTAGAAAAAAAGGCCAATATTTCTATTGAATATTATAATTCTAATTTGTATATGCCATTATATAACAATATCAAAATTTATAAAAAAGCATATCTTGAATTTAAAAACGGTACGGAAAAAATTAAAAATGGTCATTTTGAAAATATAGCTATTATTCAAGGTTTTGCTGATAAAACTGTTTTGTGTGAAAATGTTAAAAAGTTTTGTAAAGATAAAAGAATCAAATTGAAAATTATCAAAAACGGTAAACATGAATTATATGGCTTTGACAAAGAAATTGTGGAATTTTTATTAAAAAATCTTAATTAATTTAAGAAAATATAAAGTAAAAATTATGAGATAAATATAACTTTTAGTAAGTATGAAAGGAGAAATATGATTAAAGTAATTGCCTTTGATTTTGTTGGCGTTTTAGCTAATGAAAAAGATGTTTTTTTGACTAATGCAGAAGAAAAGTTAGAAAAAATGTTTGGCGATAATATTAATGATGAAGATTATTTAATAGAAGCTAGAAAAATAGTAGATAGAGATATAGATATAACGCAAATTACCGAAAGATTAATTGATAAATTATATAAAATAAAAGATCAAAAATTATTCAAAAAAATAAAAGATCAATATGATGGAATAAAAATTGTTATTGCCACTAATCATGTTTCTTTTGTTAAAAAAATTATAAAAGCGTCATATACTCCCAATTATTTGGATGATATAATTATTTCTGCTGAAATACATAAAATTAAACCTAATAAAGAATTTTATATTCATATATTAGAAAAATTTAATATTCAACCAAATGAACTGTTATTTATCGATGATAATTTAAAAAATATAGAAGGTGCTAAAAAGCTAGGAATAAACACCATTTTGGTTAAGGAAAAAACAAATCTTTTCTTGAATATTGGTAAATTACTAGATAATAATAAATAAAAGTATCAATAATAAAAATATATTAAAAACATATAATTACATGGAGATGATTATATGTTTTTTAAAGTAGGAGATCTGGTAACTAGGAAATCATATGATAATGATATTGTTTTTAAAATCATAAAAATAATTGATAATGTAGCCATTATAAAAGGACTAAATGTAAGGTTATATGCTGATAGTCCAATGGATGATTTGAAATTAGTAGAAGATGCCAGAATAGATGATAATGACTTTTTAGATCGAATTAATACTTCTCTAAATTTAGATCGGAATGAATATTTTTATTTACCAGGTAAAGTATTACATATTGATGGTGATGCAGAATATTTAGAAAGATGTATGAATTTTTATAGAAAGCTTAAAATTAAAGCTTATGGTGTTAATTTAAAAGAAAGTGATATTTATTTAGATATCACTAAATATTTAGAAGAAATAGCACCAGATATTGTAGTAATCACAGGACATGACGTTTATAATAAAAAGAATGGCGATATTAATGATTTAAATAGTTATAAAAATAGTAATAATTTTGTTAAAGCTATTAAAGAAGCTAGAAAATATGAGAAATCTCATGATAAATTAATAATAATTGCTGGTGCTTGTCAATCTAATTATGAAGAATTAATAAAAGCAGGTGCTAATTTTGCTAGCAGTCCTAAACGTATTAATTTACATGCTCTCGATCCAGCTATTGTTGCTTCGTCTATTGCTTTATCTGATAAAAGTAAACCAATTGATCTTATTAATATCATAGAAAAAACTAAATATAAAGAAGAAGGTGTTGGGGGAATTATCACCAATGGTACAATGTATATGGGGTATCCTAGATGAATATCCAAAAAATAAAAAATAATTTAGAAAGTAGCAAAGGAAAAGTTTTAAAATTTAAGTTTAATGGTGCTAGAAATCAGGTGGAAGAGTTTATGGGTACTATTGAAAATACATATAATTATGTGTTCTTGGTCAAAATCCAAGATGATAGTAAACAAATTAGATCATTTAGTTACGCTGACATTTTAACTGAAAGTTTAGAAATTTTTGATGATAAATAAGAAAAAACATTGCAATTTGTTGCAAATTATTATAAGATCATATTGTAAAGGGTGGTAGAATGTGCCAAACTTTAAGAAGGAGGATAGGCAAATGAAAATCACATCTGTAAATGTGCGAAAGGTCGAAAAAGAAAATTCACGTATGAAAGGACTTGCATCAGTTCTTATTGATGATTGTTTTGCAGTACATGATATTAGAATTATAGAAGGGGATAACGGTTTGTTTATTGCTATGCCTAGTAGAAAGACAGCTACTGGTGGTTATCGTGATATAGCTCATCCGATTAACCCTGAAGGACGTGCAATGTTTGAAGAAGCTATTTTCGAAGCATATAAAAATGCTGATCAACCTTCAGAAGAAGAGTAATTTATAAGCAACAGTAGTTGCTTTTTTTTATTATGTGACCGTGTTAGGTCACATATAAAACCACCAGCTAAGCTGGTGTGAATATAAAGAGCTCCGCCCATC
>CANRAE010000059.1 GCA_947628525.1 uncultured Bacilli bacterium | reverse complement strand
CTCTATCTTTCTATTTTTAGTTATAAGTTACTTACTTAATTGTTACTATTTTTGTGTGTACACAGTATTCATCCAACCCTCTGACGCATACCTCCTGATAGAGATGATGGGTATTTATCAATAAAATCACCCAATCCATATGTTTTAAGTAAATTAATAACTCTTTCTTTGTTACTAGGCGTTAATTCATTACTTACTTCAAGACCAATTAAACAATTATCTAAAATAGTTCGCCATGGAAAAAGAGAATCACTTTGTAACATATAACCAATTTTAGGATTTTTCTTATTAAATTCAATATTACCACTTGTCTCTTTTTCTAAATTAGAAAGAATTGATAATAGAGATGATTTTCCACAACCTGATGGTCCAACAATAGAAAGAAATTCTTTATCGTATACTTCAAGCTGAATATTTTTAATAGCTTCTACTTCTCCGTTTTTATCGTGATAGATTTTTTTTAAATTGTTTATTTTTAAAACGGATTTATCCATTTTAATCCTTAGTATAAATTAATTTATCATAATCAACAGTTGCATCAAGTTCACCGCTTGCCATCATTATTTTTTGTAAGTGATTAAATGATTCTTCTTTAAAATTAGTTGTTTGTGGCCAAGTATCTTGGGCTTTATAGCGCTCAATAACA
This sequence comes from uncultured Bacilli bacterium, assembly GCA_947628525.1. Taxonomy (GTDB): domain Bacteria; phylum Bacillota_I; class Bacilli_A; order RF39; family UBA660; genus RGIG3091. The sequence continues at coordinate 6,227 of CANRAE010000059.1, read as the reverse complement.
CTAGTTAAATCAGTTAATGATGTATCTGGGAAGAAACTAAGAATAGATTTTGCAATAGTTTCACTATCGTTATTGTGAACGAAATCTAATCCTTTTTGAATAGCTTTGGTAAAGTTTTCAATTAATTCAGGATTTTTTTCTAAATAACTGATTCTAGCACTGTATGATGTGTAAGGAACTACTCCTCCTAGGGAACCAATTGATGCTACAACGTAACCATATCCTTGTTGTTCTACTTCCAAAGCAGTTGGTTCAAATAAAGTAACAAAGTCCCCAATACCACTGATAAATGCTCCCCCCATAGCAGCAAATTCAATACTTGTATCAATAGTTAAATCACGTTTAGGATCGATTCCTGCTTCCCTTAAAGCCCATTCAAAAGTCATCTCTGGCATTCCACCAGCACGACCTCCTACTACTGTTTTACCACGTAGATCATCTAATGTGAAATTATCTATTTTTTCTCTTGATACTAAGAATGTGCCATCTTTTTGGGTTAATTGAGCAAAAGTTTTTAGATAATCTTTCTCGCCACCATTATAGACATATATCGTTGCTTCACTACCACAGAAAGCAATATCCGTATCACCAGATAATATAGCAGCAGTTACTTTATCAGCCCCCGGAACTAAACTAAGTTCAATATCAATACCATTTTCTTCAAAAAAGCCTTCCGCTATAGCAGCATATTGAGGTGCATAAAAAATACTGTGAGCAACTTCTGCAACTTTTACTTTTGTAAGCCCATTATCTTGATCATTTTTTACTTTGTTAAACAAGACAATAGCTGCAAGAACAAAGACAATTAAAATAGCTACAATAGTAATTATCTTTTTTTTCATAAATTCCTCCTTTAAATAATTACAGTGTATTATACGTAAGAAATTAATTTGTGTTACGTCTTCCAAGTCTTTAATAAATCATGTATAATTAGTATTGAGGTAGATAAAATGGAAATAACAGAGTTAAATAAAGAACAACAAAAAGCAGTATTAAAAACAGATGGTCCAATTCTTATTTTAGCAGGAGCTGGTAGTGGTAAAACAAGGGTTTTGACTACTAAAATAGCATATCTAATTGAAAATATTGGGATTAGTCCTTATAATATTTTAGCTATAACTTTTACTAATAAAGCTGCTAAGGAAATGAATGAAAGATTATATAAAATGATAGGGGATGTATCTAAGAAAATACAAGTATCAACTTTTCATTCATTTGGCTTAAAAATACTAAGAGAAAACTGTACTTTACTTGGTTATCAATCTAATTTTGTCATTATGGATAGTGAAGATACTTTAACAGTAATTAAAAAAATCTTAAAAGAATTAAATTTAGATCCTAAACAGTATAATCCTAGTGCAATTAGAAATAAAATAAGTGGTTGTAAAAACGAATTAATGACTCCTAATGATTATGAGAAATATGCTGTAAGTGATTTTGAACAAGTAGTAACAAAAGTATATCAAAAATACCAAAGTACTTTATTTAAAAATAATTCCATTGATTTTGATGATTTATTAATTTTGCCTATTCAATTATTTAAAGAACATAAAGAAGTATTAGAAAAATACCAAGATAGATTTCAATACATATTAATAGATGAGTATCAAGATACTAATCAGGCTCAATATATTTTAACTAAGATGATTAGTTCTAAATATAAAAATATTTGTTGTGTCGGTGATAATGATCAATCAATTTATAGTTTTCGAGGAGCTAATTATCGTAATATTCTAAATTTTGAAAAAGATTATCCTCATGCAACAGTAATTAAATTAGAACAAAATTATCGATCAACGACCACTATCTTGGATGCTGCTAATAATGTTATTAAAAATAATCGTGAACGAAAAGATAAAAATTTATGGTCTAATAAAGGACAAGGCGACAAAATATCATATTATAGAGCTTATAATGAAAAAGATGAATCATCATACGTTGTCCGTGAAATAAAAAAGTTAATTGATAAAGGAATAGATTATCAAGAAATAGCTGTTTTATACCGTACTAATGCCCAATCAAGAAATATGGAAGAGGCATTATTAAAAGAAAATATACCTTATCGTGTCGTTGGTAGTTTTTATTTTTATAGTCGAAAAGAAATTAAAGATTTAATTGCTTATTTGCGCTTAATTCATAATGAAAAAGATAATGTCAGTTTACTTCGTGTTATTAATACTCCCAAACGTGGTATAGGTGAAAAAACGATCAATAATTTAATTGATAAAGCCAATAATTTAGGTGTTAGTATTTATGAAGCTATTGACAGTGGTAAAGAGTTAGAATTTAAAAAATTAATTCAAGATTTAAAAAGAGTAAGCATAGATTTAACTTTAACTGAATTGGTAGATAAAGTATTAGATGTAACTGGTATAAAGAAAGAGTATGAAGATGAAAAATCATTAGAAGCAGATATTAGAATTGAAAACTTAGAGGAGTTTAAGTCTATTACCAAGACTTTTGAAGAAAAAGAAGGAGTAATATCCTTAGAAGATTTTTTATTAGAAATAAGTTTAGTAAGTGATGTTAACGAATATAAAGATGATAAAAATCGTATAAGTTTAATGACAGTTCATTCTGTTAAGGGTTTAGAGTTTGATTATGTTTTTGTAATTGGGTTAGAGGAAGGAATATTTCCTCATATAAATTCTTTATTAGATAATATGGATTTAGAAGAAGAAAGACGATTATGTTATGTAGCTATCACAAGGGCAAAAGAAAAATTATATTTAGTTAATGCTAGGGCTAGAACTTTATATGGGAAAGAATCTAATAATCCGGCGAGTAGGTTTATTAGTGAAATAAATGATGACTTATTAGTTAAAGAATTTAAAGATGAAATAGAAAGTAATAGCTTTAAAAATGAAGAAGATTACATGTATCAAGAAGATGTAAATTATCAAGTTGGTGATTTCGTTTATCATGATGTCTTTGGTCAAGGTAAAGTAGTAGAAGTTACCAAATCATTAGTTAGTATTGCTTTTCGACATCCATATGGTATAAAAAAATTAATGAAAAATCATAAAAGTATCAAGAAAATATAGGAGGGATTTTATGAAAGATAAAACATTAGTTATTATGGCTGCGGGGATGGGATCAAGATTTGGTGGCTTAAAACAAATAGAGCCAGTGGGACCAAATGGCGAATTTATTATTGATTATTCAATCTATGATGCTATTAAAGCTGGATTTAACAAAGTAGTCTTTATTATTAAAGAAGAAAATTATGAAATATTTAAAAAGACAATAGGAGACAGGATCAATGGTCATATTGCTGTTGATTATGTTTTTCAAAAACTTGATAATTTGCCAGAAGGTTATAGTGTACCTATGAATAGGGTTAAACCTTGGGGAACATCACATGCCATAATGTCTTGCTATCTTAAAGTTAATGAAGATTTTATTGTTATTAATGCTGATGATTTTTATGGTCGAGATGCCTTTATGGTGGCTAGTAAATTTTTAGATGATCGTGCTAAAAACAATTGGCAAGAATATGCTATAATTGGTTATCGTGCTATAAATACTATTACTGAAAATGGTGCTGTCAAAAGAGGAGTATGTGAATTAGATGGCATTTATTTAAAAAACTTAATAGAAAGTGAATTAACCTTAGCAAAAGGTACATTACAAGCAGTTCCTCTTAATGGTAGTAAACCATTTACTGTTGAACCAGATACTTATATATCTATGAACTTTTTCGCTTTTACTAAAAATATTATTACTTATGTCAAAAATAATTTTGCCAAATTTTTAGCTGCTAACAAAGATAATTTAGAAAAATGTGAATATTTGTTACCCGATTCAGTTTTTGCAGAAATTCAAGAAGATAGTACCAAAGTAAGAATAGTACCTACTACTGCTAAATGGTATGGTGTAACTTATAAAGATGATAAAGAAAAAGTTGTTAATGCGATCAAAGAAATGATCGATAAAAAAGAATATCCACAAAATTTGTGGAAAGAATAATTTTTAGACCAATAGGTCTTTTTTTTATTATTTTATGAATATTTCGTTGTATAATAATTATAGGTGAAAATTATGCAAGAAAGATATGAAGAACTAATAAAAATAATAAATGAAGCTGATTATAATTATCATACCTTAGATAAACCAACTATTACCGATCAAGAATATGATAAATATTTAAGAGAGTTATATCGTATAGAAGAAGAACATCCTGAATTAAAAAAAGAAGATTCTCCTACTAACAGGACAGGTGGCGCTATATTAGATGAATTTAAAAAAGTTACCCATAAAATACCAATGATGTCTTTAAGTAACGTTTTTAATGAGGATGAAATAATTACTTTTGATTCACGTATTAAAAAAGAAGGAATAATGCCAACTTATGTATGTGAGTTAAAAATAGATGGTCTTTCTGTTTCGTTAAGATATGAAAAAGGAAAATTAGTAACCGCCGCTACTAGGGGTGATGGTATAACAGGAGAAGATATAACCAATAATGTTAAAACCATTAAAACAGTTCCACTAACAATCAATAAAGAAATTGATATCGAAGTTCGTGGTGAAATATATATGAGTAAAAAAGTATTTAACCAATTAAATGAAGTAAGAAGAGCCGAAGGAAAAGAACTTTTTCAAAATCCTAGAAATGCTGCTGCTGGTTCAGTTCGTCAATTAGATTCTAAAGTTGCTGCCAAAAGGAATTTAGAATGTTTTATATATCATTTACCTAATCCCCTTGATTACGGCATAACTAGTCATTATGAAGCTTTACAATTTATGAAAGATTTAGGATTTAGAACAAATCCTAATAATAGATTGGTTAGTAATATTAATGAAGTATTACAATTTATTGATGAAAAAACTAGTGAAAGAGATAATTTACCTTATGAGATAGATGGTATAGTTATAAAAACTAATAGTATTTTAGAACAACAAGCCTTAGGATTTACAGCTAAATATCCTAAATGGGCAACTGCTTACAAATTTCCAGCTACCGAAGTTTTAACGAAATTGACAGATATTATCTTTACAGTAGGTCGTACAGGACAAATCACACCAAATGCTGTTTTAGAGCCAGTAATTGTACAAGGTTCAACAGTAAGACGAGCAACGCTTCATAATGAAGATTATGTTAAAGAAAAAGATTTAAAAATAGGAGATATTGTTTCTATTCGTAAAGCAGGAGATGTTATACCAGAAGTAGTTGGTCCGATTAAAGAACGTCGTACTGGTCAAGAAAAAGATTTTGAAATGATAAAATTTTGTCCTATATGCCACTCACCACTGATGAAAAAAGATGGCCAAGTTGATTATTTCTGTTTTAACGTTAATTGTGAAAGAAGAAATATTGAAGGTATTATTCATTTTGTGTCTAGAAAAGCTATGAATATTGATGGACTTGGGGAAAAAATAGTTGAAGATTTTTATAATATGCATTTTATTAACAATATTGTGGATATTTATCATTTAAATAAACATCGTGAAGATTTAATCGAATTAGAAGGTTATGGTGATAAAAGTGTTGATAATCTTTTAAAAGCTATTGAAGATAGTAAAAACAACTCCTTAGAACGTTTGATATTTGGTTTAGGCATTCCCCATGTTGGTGAAAAAACTGCTAAAATATTAGCAACACGTTACAAAACATTAGATAATTTAATAAATGCTTCATTTGATGATTTATCACAAGTAAATGATATTGGAGAAATTATTGCTAAAAGCGTTATTCATTTTTTTGCATTAGACTATAATATAAAAATGATCAATAACTTAAAAGAATTAGGACTTAATATGGACTATTTAGGAGAAAATATTGAGGAAGATGAAAACTTTTTAAATAAGACGTTTGTCATTACTGGAACTCTTACCTCTATGTCTCGGGATGAAGCTAAAAATAAAATAGAATTATTAGGTGGTAAAACATCTTCTTCGGTTAGTAAAAAGACGAGTGTTGTAATAGTAGGTGATAATCCTGGTAGTAAGTATGATAAAGCCAAAGAATTAAATATTGAAATATGGAATGAAGATAAATTTAAAGAAATGCTAAATAATAAGTAAGAAAAAGGGTAAAATATTAAGGGTGATTTTTATTAATAAAAGTAAGAAAGTATTAAGAAAAGCATATTCTTTAGGAAAACGTTATTATAAAAAGTTGTTAATTCACGAACAAGAAAAAATTAATTATTAGGCTTATTTAATATACCTTTTATCCAGTTATGAATATCATAAGACTAGATAGGAGGAAAATAAATGTTTGG
>CANRAE010000058.1 GCA_947628525.1 uncultured Bacilli bacterium | reverse complement strand
TAAGGCGATAGTTCTAGCATTACGGTATCCCCTGGTAAGATGCGAATGTAATTCATTCGGATTTTACCAGAAACGTGAGCTTCCACAATGTGTTTGTTTTCAAGTTCTACTTTAAATTTACCCCCTGGTAAAACTTCTAGAACATGTCCTTCGATCTCAATCGTATCATCTTTTGCCACTTTTTCACTCTCCTGTTAATATTTCATATCCATCTTTGGTAACAACAACAGTATGTTCAAAATGAGCTGATGGACTTTCATCAATTGTTTCAATTGTCCAGCCATCATCAAGCATACATATATCAGGACTTCCCCAAGTAAGCATTGGTTCAATGGCTAAAACCATTCCCTCTTTTAACTTAGGACCACTACCAGCTTTACCATAATTAGGAATATCCGGTTCTTCGTGCAAAGAGCTTCCTACCCCATGTCCTACTAATTCTTTTACAACCCCTAAATGATGAATATTAGCATATTCTTCAATCGCATGGGAAATATCACCTATGTGATTATTAGCCTTAACCTGTTCTAATCCTTTAAATAAAGCTTTCTTTGTATGCTCCATTAAATATTGTTTATCACTATCAATATCGCCTATGGCATATGTCCAAGCTGAATCACCATGATATCCCTTATAGCATACACAAATATCAATTGAAACAATATCTCCATTTCTCAATTTCCTATTACTAGGAATGCCATGTACTACTTCTTCGTTAATACTTATGCATAACGTTTTAGGAAATCCTTGATAACCTTTACACGAAGGAGTAGCTCCCTTACTTCTAATAAAATTTTCGGCTAGGGTATCTAACTTATTAGTTGTAACTCCTTCTTTTAGATAAGGTTTTAAATATTGATGAGTAAGATATACAATATTACCGGCAATTTTTAATAATTCAATCTCGCGATCACTTTTAATTTTTATCAACACTATCACCTAGTTTATTTAATATATCTTCTACTTGTTTTAGTGTGTCATCTTTACCACGACTAGAATCAACTCTATATAAATTATTTTTATTACTATAATAATCTATTAATGGTTGCGTCTTTTCCAAGTAAGTATTATATCTATTTTCAAGTGATTCTAAATTATCATCACTTCTTTGATATAACTCTCCACCACACTTATCACAAATATTATCATTTTTAGGTGCCATTTCTTCATTATATATATTATATATAGCATCACAGCCATGACACAATCTTCTACCAGTGATTCTCTTTATTAATTGTTCTTTTTCTATATCTAACACAATGACAATACCTAAATCTTTATGCAATTGTTGAAGAATTTCTTCATAGATAGTTGCCTGTGCTACCGTTCTAGGATATCCATCTAAGATATATCCATTATTACAATCTTCTTCTTGCAATCTTTGCTTTAAAGCAGCCGCTACTATTTCATCAGGAACTAACTCTCCTTTGGTTTGCATGTCATGAATAGTATTACCTAATTCATCACCTTTACTAGCAGCTTCTCTTAGTAAATCCCCTGTTGATATATGGACATAATTATATTTTTCTTTTAAATCTTTTGATAAAGTTCCTTTACCTGCTCCCGGAGCAGCAATAAGTATTAAATTAATCATAATTATCTTCTACTATATCCCTTCTTATATGTTCTTGTAACCAAGCTACCCTCTAATTGTTTATAAGTTTCAAGTGCAACACCAACTACTATTAGTAAACTTGTTCCACCAATAGTGATCGTTGATGGCAATTTAGTAACATTACTAAATATAATTGGTAATCCGGAAATAATTACTAGGAATAATCCACCACAAATAGTTAATTTAGATAAAATATTACTAATATATTTTTCCGTATCCTTTCCAGGTCTTACTCCTGGAATAAAACCACCATTATCTTGTAAGTTCTTAGCTAATTCTTCTGGTTTTAATTGTAAGAACGTATAAAAATATGTAAATAAATATATTAAGACCACAAATATTATAAATCCTACTGGTGTAGTATAATTCAAATAAGTATTTACAAAATGAGTAAATCCATCATTTTTAATAAATTGCGCAATAGTTGCTGGTATAGCTAATAAGCTTGATGCAAAAATAACAGGTACTACGCCAGCTGAATTAATTCTAATTGGCATATATGATTGATTTCCACCAACAACACTTGTTGTTTTATTAGCATATTGAATAGTAATTTTTCTTTCTGAATTTTCAATAAAGATTACACCAATAACAATTAAGAAATATACAATTACAAATCCTACAAATGATATAATTCCTAATGGTAATGACAATTTGTTACTAAATATCAATTCATTAAATGCTGTTATAAACATACTTGGTAAAGTTGATATAATACCAGCCATAATGATTAATGACATTCCATTACCAATTCCTTTTTGCGTTACTTGATCTCCTAACCATAATAAGAAAGCTGTACCTGCTGTCATGATAGTTGCTACATACATATAATCAAGAGTCGACATTTGATCTCCTAGGAAAGCAAATGCAAAGGCAAAACCTTCAATGAAAGCAAAAATTATACCCATGTATCTTGTTATTTGATTAATTTTTTGACGTCCCATTGGACCTTGTTTTTTTAATTCACTAAAATATGGAATAATATCCATTTGCAATAATTGTACAATGATTTGGGCAGTAATATAAGGCATAACTCCTAAGGCAAAAATAGAAAATTGCTTTAAGGCACCTCCACCCATAACATTAATTAACTCTAAAAAACCTAAACTCCCAGTAACATCTGCTGTACCAGGTATTTGGATACCTGTACCTACAACAAATATTAATAATGCACCTAGTGTATAAAGAATTCTTATTCTTAAATCCTTGTTGATAGGTGACATTAATTGTTTCAATGGCTGAAACATATTAGATCACCTCAATTTTGCTTCCAGATGCTTCTATCTTTTCAACTGCACTTTTAGAAAATTTATGAGCTTGAATAGTTAACTTCTTTTCTAAGTTACCATTTCCTAAAATTTTAATACCATCTAATTCACGTTTTGCTAATCCTACTTCTTTTAATAAAGCAGGAGTAACTAATGTACCATCTTCAAATTGATTCAAATCACTAACATTTACAATAGCGTAAGTAGTTTTGAATTTAAAGTTTGAAAATCCTCTTTTTGGTAAGCGTCTATATAAAGGTAATTGTCCACCTTCAAATGTAGCTCTTACTCCGCCACCACTTCTAGCATTTTGCCCTTTTTGTCCTCTACCACTTGTTTTACCTAAACCTGATCCTGGTCCACGACCTACAATTTTTCTTTTTTTAGTTGCACCTAAATTTTTTTCTAATTCATGTAATTTCATTATCCTAAAATCTCCTCTTTGGTTTTTCCTCTTAATTCAGCTACATGTTCAGGTGTTTTAATTTGTTTAAGTGCATCCATTGTAGCTTGCGCCATATTATTTTTAGTTCTAGCCCCAAGTGATTTAGATAAAATGTCATGGATACCAGCAAGTTCTAGTACGGCACGAACGGCTCCACCAGCAATTACTCCTGTACCAGCACTAGCAGGTTTTAACATAACTTTGGCAGCTCCACTAGTTCCATGTACTTCGTGGGCAATTGTTCTATTATCAGTTATAGGTACTTTAATTAGATTTTTATTTGCAGCTTGAATTGCTTTTTTGATGGCATCAGGTACTTCGTTAGCTTTTCCCATACCTAATCCAACTTTACCTTTTCTATCCCCAACAACAACGGTAGCAGAAAATCTTCTTTGACGACCACCTTTGTTTACTTTAACAACGCTTTTAACTTCAATTACTTCTTCTTCTAAAAGCTTTGCTTTTGGGTCATTATTTTTGTTTTGCATAAATTACCCTCCTTTTAGAATTCTAATCCTTTATTACGTGCAGCTTCTGCTAAAGCTTTAACACGTCCATGATAAAGATATCCACCTCTATCAAATACTACTTTATTAATTTTGGCTTTAAGTGCTTTGGTAGCGATTAATTCACCAACTTTTGTAGCAGCTTCTATGTTACTTCCGTTTTTTAATTTCAAATCTTTATCAAGCGATGATGCTGCAACTAAGGTTGTACCAGCTTCATCATCAATAATTTGTGCAAAAATATTTGAATTTGATCTAAACACACTAAGTCTTGGAACAGCACTAGTTCCGTGTACTTTAGTTCTTATTCTTTCGTGTCTAGCTTCACGCATAACATTTCTTGATACTTTTCTTATCATAAGTAACTTCTCCTTATCTTATATTTTAAGCAGCTTTCTTTCCTTCTTTACGACGAATATGCTCGTCTTTATAACGAATTCCTTTACCTTTATATGGTTCAGGTTGTCTTACTTTACGAATATTAGCTGCATACTCACCTACTAAAACCTTATCAATTCCTTTAATTGTAAGTTCTGTATTACTTGGAACATCAACAGTAATTCCTTGGGGAATATCCATCTCAACTGGATGAGAATATCCTGCACTAATTACTAATTTATTTCCTTTTAATGCAAAACGATAACCAACACCAATTATTTCTAATTGTTTTTCAAAACCTTTACTAACACCTTCTATCATATTATGGATATTAGCATTAATAGTTCCATGCATTGGTTTTAATTCATCGTTATCTCTTAGTACTTCTAAAGTGTTCCCTTCTACTTTTAAAGTAATTCCTTTTACTAATGAAGTAGTAAGTGTTCCCTTAGATCCACTAACAGTAACAATCCCGTTTTCTTCTGTAACTGTAACACCATTAGGTATTTCAAGTTTTCTATTTCCTATACGACTCATCTTAGGTCCTCCTTACACTTTAGATTACCAAATATACGCTAAAACTTCGCCACCAAGATTTTGTTTACGAGCTTCTTTATCAGTCATAATTCCACGAGATGTTGAAATTATAGCAATTCCTAAGCCATTTAATACCTTAGGTACTTCATCACTCTTAACATATACTCTTAATCCTGGTTTAGAAATGCGTTTTAATCCAGTAATTACACTTTCTTTATTTTTTCCATATTTTAATGTTAAAACTAATGTTCCTTGAACATCTTTATCAACTTTTTTATAATCCTCTATAAATCCTTCTTCTTTTAAAATTCTTGCAAGTTCTTCTTTTAATTTAGAAGCAGGTACTGAAACCTCAGTATAACGCATTGCTTTCGCATTACGAATGCGTGTTAACATATCTGCAATTGTATCAGTTACTACAGCCATTTTATAATCCTCCTTCCCAATTACCAGCTTGACTTTCTAACACCTGGTATTTGTCCTTTATACGCTAATTCTCTAAAGCAAATACGGCAGATCCCAAATTTACTCAATACAGCATGAGGTCTTCCACATCTTTTACAACGTGTATATTCACGAACTTTGTATTTTTGCTTTCTATTAGCTTTAACAATCATACTTTTCTTTGCCATTATTTACCCTCCGATTACTTTCTAAATGGAACACCAAGTTCATTTAATAAATCATAAGCTTCTTCATTTGATTTTGCAGTTGTTACAAAGACTATATCCATACCTCTAACTTTTACTACATCATCATATTCAATTTCTGAAAATATCAATTGTTCTTTAATACCTAATGTATAGTTACCTCTACCATCAAAGGCTTTTGAAGATACTCCTCTAAAATCACGTACACGAGGAAGTCCAATAGATAATAATTTATCCATAAAATTATACATATTTTCTTCTCTTAAAGTAACTTTACATCCGATTGATTGACCTTCTCTTAATTTAAATCCTGCAATGGACTTTTTAGCTTTAGTTATTACAGGTTTTTGTCCAGAAATTAATCCTAATTCTTTAACAGCTGCTTCTAATAATTTAGAATTAGTAGTAGCATCACCAACACCGATATTAATAACGATCTTTTCTAGTTTAGGAACTTCCATAACAGTCTTATAATTATATTTCTTTGTTAAACTTGGAACAATTTCATTTATATACTTTTCTTTTAGGCGGTTCATATAATACCCTCCTTCCACTAACTAATCTTCTCGCTAGATTTTTTAGCTATTCTTATTTTTTTATTATTTTTATCTGTTTCATGCCCGATTCTAGTAGCCTTCTTAGTTTTAGGATCTAGTATCATAACATTAGAAGCATGAATTGGTGCTTCTACTTCAAGAATTCCACCAGTTTCATTACCATTTCCTTTTTTATGTTTTTTTATGATATTACATCCTTCAACTATTACTTTATTTTCTTTTTTTAGGGTTTTAATAATTTTTCCTTCTTTACCCTTACTAGATCCAGCAATTACTACGACTTTATCTCCTACTTTTAAATTCATAATATCCTCCTTATAACACTTCTTTAGCTAAAGATACTATTTTCATAAAATCTTTGTCACGAAGTTCACGTGCCACTGGTCCAAAAATACGTGTTCCTACTGGACTCTTATCATCTTTAATAATTACACAAGCATTATCATCAAACTTAATATAAGAACCATCTTCTCTTCTTATACCTTGTTTGCTTCTTACAATAACTGCTTTAACTACTTTTCCACTTGGTATGGTTCCATTAGGTGTTGCATTTTTAATTGTACCAACAACTATGTCCCCGATATTACCAGTTTTTACTTTGCTTCCACCAAGTACTCTGATAACTAATAGTTCTCTTGCACCTGAATTGTCAGCAACTTTTAAACGACTTTCTTGTTGAAGCATAATTAATCCTCCTTCACCTAAGTTATAAAATAACTGCTTCTTTTACTATTTCGGCTAAATAGAATCTCTTAGTAGCTGAAATTGGTTTCGTTTCAACTATTCTAACGATATCTCCTTCTTTAGCTTTATTTGTTTCATCATGTACAGCATATTTCTTAGAGTATTTTACTCTTTTACCATACAATGGATGTTTTTTATAAGTTTCTACTAAAACGGTAATCGTTTTATTATTTTTAGCACTTACTACTTTTCCAACTAATGATTTTCTAACTTTTTCCATTTTAAACCTCCCTATTTACTCATTTCACGTTCACGAAGAACGGTTTTAAGTCTTGCGACTTGATGTCTTAATTCTCTTATTCTTGAAGGTTTTTCTAAATTACCTGTCGCTTGTTGGAAACGCAAGTTAAATAATTCTTCTTTTGATTCTTTAATCTTAGTGATTATCTCTTCAGTGGTTAGATTTCTAATCTCATTAACCTTCATTTATATCACCACCATCTTCTTTTTTAACAAACTTTGTTTTGATTGGTAATTTATGTGATGCTAATCTTAAAGCTTCTCTAGCTACTGCTTCATCAACTTCGGAAACTTCAAACATGATTTTTCCTGCTTTAACAACAGCAACCCAAGCTTCAACATTACCTTTACCTTTTCCTTGTCGTGTTCCTAATGGCTTTTTAGTAAGTGGCATATGTGGGAAAATGTTAATCCATACTTTCCCACCACGTTTCATATAACGGGTCATTGCTACACGGGCAGCTTCGATTTGAT
>CANRAE010000057.1 GCA_947628525.1 uncultured Bacilli bacterium | reverse complement strand
CTTTATTTTGTTTATTTTTCTTATTAACTACATTATAACAGGTTTGTGTTGTAATGTCTTTTTTTTTGTATTTTAAAGAGTGGTAAAATTTCTTTCACCACTCCTTAATGTTTAAGAACCATTTTTTTCATAACCAAATTTGTATAATTTCTAATTATTTGTTTGAATTTTTTTCACCTAGTATTTTCAATGCTTTATATTAACTTTCTTTATCTCAAATCGTTCTAATGGTTTCATTATTAAATATTTTATTTATTCAATGCATTTTATCTTGATTCATATAAAACCTTCTTGATAAAAATATTTATTTGATAATATGCTGTGCAAATTATTTTCAATTTAATACAAGATATAATAAAAACAAACCAACTAAATGGTCTGCTTAATAATTTTTCATTAAATTTGATATTTTATTAAACTACTACTTGTAAAATTCTTCCCATAGATTATTATTAATAGATACTTTTGGAGATAAATTAAGTCTATTAGAAAAAGATTGAATTGCTTTAAATACCTTTTTAGTAAAATAGTAACTATTTAATTCCTCTAAACTTATTTGGGCATCACATACAAAATTTATATAAAAATTATTATCTTTTATTTCAAATTGAATGTCATCTATATATTGATACTGCCTATTACCTTCAATTTGTTTACCAACTTTACTAATTCTAGATTTTTTTATATCTATCTTATCTGCTAGTATGATTACAAGTTGAATTATATTATCAGTATCAAAGCCTTCACTATGATTTTTAATCGCATCTAATATTAAATTCTTATTTTTTAGAATAATATTATTTTCTTCTAAATATGTTTTGGCATATTCATAACTTCTATAAGCATGGTTTTCTTTTCCTTTCAATACAGCCTGTATCATGCAAAAGAGCTGCTATTTTGGTTTCACTAATAAAATCATCATCATATTTTAATGCTTTTAATATTTTTTCACAATAATTTGCAACATTATTAACATGCTTATAATCGTGATATGCATAACCACCTTCAGCATCTTCATATTCGTGAATTTTTCTATATATTGCTATTATTGATTTATCGTTTTTAATTTTATTAAAATAATCTACCATATTCTTCATTCTCTACTATTATTCCTTTTTAAAATTAATATTTAAAGCCACTTTTCTATTATACTTTTGGCACTTACACAGTCAGTTCCTTTTATAGCAATACTATCTTTTAAAATATGGGCATTCACACAAATTTTTTTAATATCTTCAACAACTCTTCCTAATCCTGAACCTTCATGAGTTGTTACTATTCTTACTGTTTTACCTGTAAAATCTAAATCTTTGATTGCTGTTTCTATTTCAGGGGCATAACTACCCCAATATACTGGTGTCATAATATAAATAACTTCATACTCTGAAATATCATTTATCTTATTCCTTATAGGTGCATTACCTACTCTTTCTTTTGCTTCAATAATACACTTATTATATTCCTTACTATAAGGTATTAGGGGTTCGACTTTGAATAAAGAAGCTCCAATAATATCTCTTACATATTCAGCAATATATTCCGTATTTCCTTTATCAACATAACCTACTGCATAATTTTCATCTGCTCTTGAAAAGTAAATAACAAGACTTTTCTTATTTTTTAATTCACTCATCTAAAAGATCATTCTCCTTTATTTTTTCATATTCTTCCAAAAAGCTTTTATATTGTCCATCTTTTTTGATTCCTAAAACACAATTTAAATTAATATTGTCTAAAGCTTTAAAAATATTATAATCGACATTTTTATTTATTTTCCTTAAATTTTTAATTAGTTCTTTCATTTCATTTCTTTTACTTCTACCATCATCAATTAAAGAACAATTTTCTGTAAAGCGACATGCACAATTAATAAAGGTTAATTCATTACTTTTCATCCAAGCAATAATAGATTCTTCTTTAACTAAATATAATGGTCTTATTAGTTCTAATCCTTTAAAATTATCACTATGTAATTTAGGCATCATTGTTTTAATCTCTGAACCATAAAACATTGAAAGTAAAGTAGTCTCAATAACATCATCAAAATGATGACCCAAGGCTATTTTGTTACATTCTAATTCCTTAGCTTTATTATATAAAAAGCCCCTACGCATTCTAGCACATAAATAACATGGACTTTTAGAAGCAACTTTATCTACAACAGCAAAAATATCACTATCAAACATTTCGATTGGAACATTAAGTTTTTTAGCATTTTCTAAAATAAAATTACGATTCTTTTCATTATAACCCGGATTCATTACTACAAAATGAGCATTGAATTTGATTTTTCCATGTCTATTTAATTCTTGTATACATTTAGCAAGTAAAAATGAATCTTTTCCGCCACTAATACAAACCATAATATTGTCATTATCTTGTATAAGTTCATAATCTTGTACTGCTCTTACAAATTTAGACCATATATCTTTACGATATTTAGTAATAATACTTCTTTCTATTTCTTTATATTTATCCATCTTGTTTTAACTCCTTGATATTTAACCATATCAGGTTACATAATATATATTTGTATTATATAATATTTATCAAATTAATAAAGTCTTTTTATTTAAATTATTTATACTTTAATAATAATGGAATCATTTCTTTTTTATCTTTGAATATAGAAGTATCTAATATAAATTTTTGCCTAATGTTAAAAAAATATTTTAACAAACTAATATCATTTACTTGATATTTTATTTTTTGACTTCTTAAATAGCGACAAGTAAATAATTTGCATGATATAGATTTTATAGAACATGTATTATTTTTAAAATGAGGGCATAATCCTCTATTTCGGCCATAACAACACCCATACTTAGATTCTTTACAATGACTATGATGTTGTACTGATTTACACACATTATCTTTAAAACCGCATAAATTATTACTAGTAAACTCATTATCTAAATAATCACATACTTGATCATAGATATATGTGTATCTTTCTTCTAAATTTTTTAAATTAATCGCATGAATAGACCATATTTTTAGTTTATCATCATCATTAAAAGAACCATTAGTTAAAACGCTATCATCTATAATGTCGTAATCATTCAAACATAAATGGAGTTTTACTTTCTTATTTTTGACATATTTTTTTAAATTCGGATAAAATTTTTGATCATTTTTTATATATATATCTTTCATATTACCACTATCATAATAATAACATAAAACACATATAAATGACACTAATTATTGTAAATTACTAATTGATGTTGACTTCTGGTACATGCTACATAGTATAAATATTTTTCACTTTCGGTATATGCGTTATCCTTTTTAGTATAAATAATAGTAGCATCAAATTCTAATCCCTTAGCAATATAGGCTGGTAAAATAACTAAATCTTTATTAAATTCAACTGTGTTAGCTCCTAAAATATTGATTCCTTTAATGGAATCTTTTAATAATTCATATAAATAATTGCTTTCTTCATCACTTTTGGTAATGACAGCAATTGACTTATGCTTTTGTTGCATATTGTCTATATCTTCAAATAATTGTTTTTTTAAATCATTTTCTTGCCTGAATATTACTGGTTGATTGTTTTCATGTCTAATAGCGGACACAAATTTTAATCCCAATATTTTGTTGGTATGTTCAATTATTTCTGGACTTGAACGATAGGTCTTAGTTAACTCTAAATATTTACTATCTTTAAAAAGACAGCTTAAATCATTTAATGAATCATATTTATAATAAGGATTAATTGTTTGATTAACATCTCCTAAAATAGTAAAGCCACTCCTTTTGAAGATTTTACTAATAATAACATATTGTAATTTACTGTAATCTTGGGCTTCATCAATTACTACTTCTTTAATATTTCCTTGATAATCAAATCCTTCTAATAAACCTTTTAGATAAACTAATAAACAAGCATCTTCATATTTAATTTCTTTATGAGCAACGGTTTCGTTTATTTCTTTTTCGCTTATATGGCCATCATATTGAATTAAAAATTCCTCACTATTTAAGAAATCTTTATATATTTTTTTATAATCTTTTTTAATATTAAGTAATTTATATAATCCTGATTCAATACTTTTTTCTTTGGTTTTACTTGCATTGTAATATTTTCTTGCATAATATTCAGCAATACATGTAATACGTTCAAACAATAACATTTTATTGTAACGATCAGTTAATAAGTTATTGAGTTCATTTTGCGAAATGTCAAAATCATGGCATACATAATCCGATTCAAATCTTGCTTTATTAGTAATTTTTTGGGCATACTTTTCAATATACTCGATGATAGTATTACTTTGTTTATATTTTACTAATTTAGGATTAGGTTCTTGATATTGGTAAAATCTAGCAACAAACGAAGTGAATGATTCCACTTGATTAAATTCATTAAGATTAGCTTGCAAAAAATCATGGAAGGTAGTCTGCATCGTATTATCTTCACCTAATTCTGGTAAAACATTGGAAATATATTCAGAAAAAACTTGGTTGGGCGAAAAGATTAAAACATTTTTGGAATTAAGGTTTTCAATTTTATAAAGAAGAAAAGCTATACGGTGTAAAGCCACAGAAGTTTTTCCACTACCAGCTATTCCTTGTACAATTAAGGTCTTATCTTCAATATTTCTTATAATGGCATTTTGTTCTTGTTGAATTGTATTAACAATGTTTTTCATTTTATCACTAGATTCAGTTGCTAAAACTTCTTGTAATAAATCATCATCGATATTTAAATTATTATCAAATACTCTTTTTAATTTAGCATCTTCAATTTTAAATTGCCGTTTATTAGTAATATTGCCACTTATAATTCCTTCCGGAGCTTGATAACTGGCTGGTCCTATTTCATAATCATAAAACATAGAACATATTGGGGCACGCCAGTCGTGAACTAGATATTTATCATTTTCTTCATCTTCAACATGAGTTATACCAATATATATTTTATTAGTATTTGTATGATCGTCAAATGTTATAGAACCAAAATAAGGATTATTTTGTATTTTGAATAATTTTTGAAAATATTTTCCTTTATTCATCATCATCGATACTTCTAAATCATTATTAGACATCATTGTCCGCATCTCAGCAGCATCCATGTCATGTTTAGATTCCCAAATAAATTTTTGAAATTCTTGAACTTTGTCTTCGCGATCATATAGTTGTTGACCTAATTCTGATATTTTCTCTCTTATTACTTGTACGGTATTAGCAAGATATTGTTCTTCTTGTTGTATTTCTTCTTTTGGCAGATTCATAAAACCTCCTTAAACGCCAAAAAACGAACCTCTACCAAAAAGGTAGGGGGTCGTTTTATTTATTTTTACAAGTTGTAAAAACTCCCATGTGCAATTAAATATACACTATTTATCGAATTTTGTCTAGTATTTTTTATTTTAATTCTACACTTGACCTTGCATTTAGTTCTAAATCGCTAAATTTTCCTTGTTTATATAAAAAGTAACCAGCGGTTGCTATCATGGCTGCATTATCTGTACAATATTTTATGGGTGGATAACTACAATCAATATTATTTTCCGCACAAGCTGTGGATAATTTTTCTCTTAATCCTTTGTTAGCAGCAACACCACCAGCAAGGATAAGTCTTGGTACTTTAAATTGTTGCAAAGCTTTTAAAGTCTTTTTAGTAATTATATCTACAACCACTTCTTGAAAAGATGTTGCCAAATCTTCTTTATTAATTGGATTACCTCTTTGTTCTTCATTATGAACTAAGTTTATAACAGCGCTCTTTAATCCACTAAAACTAAAATTATAACTATTATCGTCCAAAGGAATTGGTAAGTTGTATGTATGTTTACCTAATGTAGCCATTTGATCTATAACAGGGCCACCAGGGTAACCAACGCCTATAACACGCGCTACTTTGTCATAACATTCACCTACGGCATCATCTAGTGTTCCACCAATATGTTGAAATTTAAACTCATCTTCCATATATACTAAATCTGTGTGTCCGCCACTAACAACCAAAGCTATTAATGGATATTCCATTGTTTTAACCAAATTATTAGCATATATATGTCCTGCAATATGATGTACAGGAATTAATGGTTTATTGTGAACAAAAGCTAATGTTTTAGCAGCTTCTAACCCTACTAGTAAAGAACCAATTAAACCAGGTCCATACGTTACTGCAATAGCATCAATATCATCCATAGTCATATTAGCCCTATTTAAACATTCTTCTAGAACCATTGTAATATTTTTAATATGATGTCTACTAGCTATTTCTGGGACAACACCACCAAAATTAGTATGAATATCAATTTGTGATAAAACAACCGTTGCTATTTCATCAGTTCCATTTCGAACAATAGAAGCACTTGTTTCATCACAACTACTCTCTATCCCTAATATATATACATCTTTCATTTACATCATCTCTTTTTCCATTAATATGCCATCACAATCACCATAATAATTATGTCTTATTGCTTTTTTTACAAAACCATACTTTTCGTATAAGCGCAAAGCAGGATCATTATCTATTCTTACTTCTAAGGTAATATTGGTTATGTTATTATCTTGGGCTTCATTAATCATAAATGATATTAGACAAGAAGCTA
This sequence comes from uncultured Bacilli bacterium, assembly GCA_947628525.1. GTDB lineage: Bacteria > Bacillota_I > Bacilli_A > RF39 > UBA660 > RGIG3091. The sequence goes on along the minus strand of CANRAE010000057.1, from coordinate 1,785 downwards.
TTCCTTTGTTTCTATATTCTTCTAAAACGTAAATATTATCTAGTTCATATCTATCATAAATTATCGAATATTCAATAAATCCAACTACTTTTTTGTCAATAGAATATGTATATAATTGGACATAAGGATTAGTCGTTAAAGTATCAATAAGTTCATCTTTTTGTCTAAACACGACATTAAATAGCTTTTGTAATTCGTAAACATCAGCCATATTGTCAATTGTTACTTTGGTTATCATTATTTAGACCTTCTCGTTTTTCTTCTGCTTCCGTTAATTTTAAATATAGCGCATCAACACCGTGGGGATTAACATTTTCTTTATTGCGAAAGATGTTAACAATTTTTAAAAAATCTGGATCATATTTTTCAATATTACTAAAATCAGCAAAATCATCATTACTTATTAATACGTATTTTCCTGGTAAAGACTCTAAGCTTACTTTTAACACGGATATAGCCATATATTGATTTTTTAATATTTGATTATAATTTTTATCATATATTCCAGCATAAACATACCCACGTCTCGCATCAATGATTGGTACATAATAATCACATTCAATATTAGAAGAGACAGCCATTGCTTCTAAACTGGATATAGTTGCTATGTCTTTGTTTAAACTCCATGCATAAGTTTTAGCAATAGAAAGTCCTACTCTAATACCTGTAAAAGAACCAGGGCCATTTACTACTAAAATTTTATCTATGTCATTAGGAACAGTACTAGTCGTTAGAAATAAATTATTGATCTCCGAAAGTGCTAAGGAGGATAAATCTTTTTCTAATTTTAATTTTAACTGTCCAACTAATGTATTTTCTTTAACAATAGCACAATATAAAAAATTAGAGGAAGTATCTAAGTATAGTACTTTCATAGAACCGCCTCACAAATATCTTCATAAATTTTACCATGTGGTGTAAATATTAAAGTTCTAGAATCTTCATCTAAAATTTTAATTTTTATATCTAATCGCTCCTCAGGCAAATAATCTTTAATGGTATCTGCCCATTCAATTATTACTACACCACCTTTGTGATAATATTCTTCGATATCAAAACCATCAATTTTACCATCTAATCTATATACGTCCATATGATAAAGAGGCATCTCACCAGTAGTATATTCTTTTATAATATTAAAAGTAGGCGAAGTTATTGTTTCTTCAATTCCTAAAGCTTGTGCAAAACCTTTGGAAAAAACTGTTTTACCACTTCCTAAATCTCCATACAAACAAATAACCATATTAGGAAATTTTTCAGATTCAAAATTTTGTGCGATTTCAACTGTTTCAGTTTCGTCTCGCGTTGTTATTCTATATTCCATATTAATTCACCATTAACATTATAGCAAAAAGCAAAGAGATTATTCAATAAATTTCTCTGTTTTTATATATTTAAATGACAATGTTGACAAGCGCTAAAAAAAAGCAAAAAAAAAATTATTGGCAATGACCTATTTTCGCATAAACTATCGTCGGCACTTGAGGGCTTAACTTCTGTGTTCGGGATGGGAACAGGTGTACCTCCTCAGTCATAATCACCAATAAAATATAGAGAAATAATTCTCTGAAAACTTAGATAATGTGATGATCTAATCAAATAAACAAATATGATTAAATCCTCGATCTATTAGTACTGGTCAACTCAACACATCACTGTGCTTCCATTCCCAGCCTATCAACCAGGTAGTCTTCCTGGGATCTTACTTTAAAAAATGGGAAAACTCATCTTGAAGTTGGCTTCCCGCTTAGATGCTTTCAGCGGTTATCCATTCCCTACATAGCT
>CANRAE010000056.1 GCA_947628525.1 uncultured Bacilli bacterium | reverse complement strand
AAAAAATTTTTAGTATTAACTAAAAACTTTTTTGCGTTACACTTTTTTTTAATTATGTATTGACAAACATCAAAAATGCACTTTTTACATGCATTTTTTAATTATCTTTTTCTTTTAATTCTTGAATTTTTTCTTCTATTTTACGTCCATATTCAATAGATTCATCAAAAATAAACTTTAATTCTGGCGTATGCCTTATCTCAACCCGCTCACTTAGTTTACCTCTTATAAAAGATTTAGCTCTTTCTAACGCTGAAATTGTTTCTTCCTTACGACTCATATCTAACACTGTAAAATAAACCTTAGCAAAGCTTAAATCATTAGTAATTTCACAATCAGTTATAGTTACAAATTTAATTTCTTCATCTTTTACTAAATTACTAAGTATATAACTTATTTCTTTAACAAAAATACTATTTAATCTTTCTATTTTTATACTCATTATTTCACTCCTAGCTGTATGAATGTTACTAATTTTTCTTTTTTTCAACTAACTCAAATGCTTCAATAATATCATTTTCTTTAATATCTTGAAAATTATCAATTGTTATACCACAATCCATATCTTTTTTTACTTCTTTAACTTGATCTTTTTCATGTTGTAATGATTTGATCTTACCTGTATAAATAACAATACCATCACGGATTAAACGGCAATCTGCATTATTCTTAATAACTCCACTTATAACATGACTTCCAGCAATAGTTCCTACCTTAGAAAATTTAAATAATTGTCTTACTTCTGCACTTCCTAAAATACTTTCTTCATAAGTAGGTTCTAGTAATCCTTTCATTGAATTTTCAATATCTTCAACCATTTTATAAATAACATCATACAATTTAATTTCTACATTATAATCCTTAGCAAAATCAATTGTTTTATTATTAGGTCTTACATTGAAGCCAATAATAATTGCTTTTGAGGCATTAGCTAAAACAATATCACTTTCTGTAATTGTTCCTACACCACCTCTAATAATTTTAATATTAACTCCTTCTACATCAATTTTACCAAGTGATTGTTTTACGGCTTCTAAGCTACCATTAACATCCGTTTTAACAACAACATTTATTTCCTTAATTCCTTCTTTAATAGCTCCAAATAAATCTTCTAAGCTCATACCACTACGATTAGTTGCTTTTTCTTTCGCACGAGAACGACGTTGTTCCATAACACTTCGTGCTTGTTTTTCAGTCTCAAAAGCCATAAATTTATCTCCTGCTTCTGGTAATTCATTAAGTCCTGTAATTTCTACTGGTGTCGAAGGTAAAGCTTCTACAATATCTTGACCTTTATCATTTTTTAAAGTACGTACTTTACCACAAGTTGTTCCAATAGCAAGAGGATCTCCTAAACGTAAAGTTCCATTTTGAACTAATACTGTTGCTACATTTCCTATTTGTTTATCTAGACGAGATTCAATAACTGTTCCCATGGCATATCTATGAGGATTAGCTTTTAATTCTGCCATATCACTTACTAATAATATGCTTTCTAATAATTCTTTAATTCCTTCCTTAGTTTTGGCAGAAATACGGTTTACAATTATATCGCCACCCCATTCTTCTGGTGTTAATCCATATTCAGCAAGTTCTGTTAATACTTTATCAACATTAGCTGTTGGCTTATCGATCTTATTAACGGCAACAATAATTGGCACTCCTGCTGCTTTGGCATGATCAATAGCTTCTTTAGTCTGTGGCATAACTCCATCATCAGCCGCTACAATGATAATAACAATATCCGTAATACTAGCACCACGAGCTCGCATCTCTGTAAATGCTTCATGCCCAGGCGTATCAATAAAAGTAACTTTACGACCATTCACTTCAACTTGATAAGCTCCGATAGCTTGCGTAATACCCCCAGCTTCACTACTTACAACATCAGCATTTCTAATCGCATCCAGTAAACTTGTCTTCCCATGATCAACATGTCCCATAATAGTAACTACTGGTGCTCTTGGAACTAAATCTTCTTCTTTATCCTGAATTTCATAATTTTCAAAATTACTAATATCATGTGTCTTTTCACTTTGTAAAATTTTATTATAATCAATAACTAATAATTCTGCTAATTCATAAGAAAGAGAATAATTTAAATTAGCCATTACTTGTAAAGCCATAAGTTTTTTAATAAGTTCTGTTGGATTAACAGATAATTCTTTAGCTAATTCACTAACAGTCATACCATCTTTGTATAAAATAACATCTTCTTTTACTTCACTATCATTACTAACTAATTTTTCGCGATGTTTATATATTTTCTTTTTTTCTTTTTCAAAATTAGCTCTATTATTTTCGATTCTTTCTTTTTTAGGTTTTAATTTTTCAATACGATTAGTATTTTCAATATCAATATCTAAATTAGATTCATTTAAAATCTTTTCAACTTTTTCATCTAATTCTTCATCTTCATCAACAATATAATCTTCACTATCTTGTATTTCATTATCTAAAAGGACTATATCATCTTCACTAAGTAAACTTTCTGTATCTTCATATTTAATCTTTAATTTATCACATAATTTAAAGATATCCTCAACACTTTTATTTACATCGTTAGCATATTCTAATATACTCATCATTTTATCATCCTCCTTTTATGAAAATATTTTTTAGTTGCTCACTACTTCTAATACTTTATGTTATACCCCATTAATTATTAATAATATTCTCTATTTCTTTATAAATATCATTATCTATATTAGCTTCTAGTTCTCTTGCCAAAATATTGGTCTTTTGAGCTTTTGCTAAAACAGCTAAGTCTTTTTTGATATAGATACCATGACCATTTATTTTACCGCTAATATCTACTTTTATTTCATTTTGAGGTGTTTTAACAATGCGCAATAATTCGCATTTAGGAAAGCGCTCTTTGGTAACAGCACACATACGCATAGGGATTTTTTTAACCTTCATAAAATCACCTAATCTTTAAAGTTGATACCCATTTCACTAGCTTGCTCTATGGTTTTAACATCTATTTTATAATGGGTTAATTTGCTTGCTAATTTGGCATTTTGTCCTTTTTTACCAATTGCAAGAGAAAAATTATCATGATCTGCTACTACTATGCATTCTTGTTTTTTAGGGTCAGTAATAATCACATGTAAGTTTTTAGCTGGTTGTAAGCTATTAGCAATAAAGATAGCAGGATCTTTATCATATTTGACAATATCTATTTTTTCACCATTAACTTCTTCAATAATACGCGCAATACGACTACCTTTTTCACCAATACAAGCTCCTATTGGATCAATATTAGCTCTTTCAGAATAAACAGCAACTTTACTACGTGATCCAGCATCTCTTGCTACGCTATATATAAGAACACTACCATCATTAATTTCTGGTATTTCAAGTTCAAATAATCTTTTTAAAAAACCATAATGATTTCTTGATAATAAAATGAACATTCCTTTACCACTGCCATCAATCTTACTACAATAAACCTTTATTTGTTTACCCATTTCTATTTTTTCGCCAGGGATACATTCTTTTTTTGGTAAAATACCATTACTTCTACCAAGATTAATAAAGTAATTATCAACATCTTCCAAAGCAACTGTTCCTACTAACAATTCATCTTTTTTATCGCCAAATTCTTCCATAATAGAAGCTCGCTCTGCTTCTCTTATTTTTTGGATAATAACTTGTTTAGCCGTAGAGGCTGCAACACGTCCAAAATCTTTTGGCGTTACTTCGGTATCAATCGTATCACCTACGTTTAAACTTTTATTAATTTTTCTGGCTTCGGTCAAACTGATTTCGGTATCCAAATCAATATCATCTTGATCTGGATCATCACTTTCATCTGGAACAACCGTCAAATAAGAATAAACTTTAATATCGCCGGTATTACGATCAATAAATATTTTAGAATTAGTTAATGAATCGAAATTTTTCTTATAAGCAGTAGCAAGAGCTAACTCCATTGCTTCAAATACTACTTCACGATCAATTCCTTTTTCTTTAACAATCGAATCAACAGCTTTAATAAATTCTTGACTATTCATTTATAACATCTCCTTTTTCTTTGGCATATACATCCAAAATATACTCTTCGCTAATTAAATCCGCTTTATCTAATAAGGGATTTATGATTCTAGTAGCCATAACTACTTTTTGCAAGGGAATTATGTAATCAGCATCTAAACTAATGCGTAAAAAAGTATTATCTCCCTCTTTTTCTAAAACCACATCATCAATCCATAAATCTAATTTTGTTAGTTTATCACCAATCAATTCTTTAATTTGCTCCTTCATATCTCCCTCCGCAATATAAAAAGTGGGATTTTTCCCACTTGATGTACTTAGATTATAACATAACTTATCAGAATTTTTCAAGCAAAAAGCCCAAAAACCTAATATTTATTGTATTTTTTCTTCTAATTCTTGATTTAAATTCTCTTTATCAATGAAATTATCAAATCCATCTTTTAAATAGTGTTTAGCAATAGATAATTTATCTTTACCTAACAAAACTATCTTCTTACTTTTATTTTTTAAATTATTTAGTTCATATAAAACATTAATACCATTCATTAAAGACATTTCATCATCTATTAAAATAATATCAAATTTTTCTTTATTATTAATTCTATCGATAGCGTCTTGTCCATACATAGATATAGATACATCATAACCAAATCGCTCTAAAATAGTTTTAATTTTTCGCGTTTCTTCTTCACTATCATCAACTAATAATATTTTTTTACTATTTCTACGTTCTTTAATATAATTATCAATTTTACTATTATTTTTGATTTCATCATCTACTACAATATATTGATCAATAGTAATGGTTATTTCAATTCCTTTTTCATTGCTATCTTTAATATACATCGTTCCACCTAATGATTTAATCATTTTATAAGCAAGTGCTAAATCTATATCATTTTTTTCAATTTTTAATTCATCATTGGTAGTAATTTCTAAATTTTGATCTAATATATTATTTATTTCTTTAACATCTATTTTAGTTCCCGAATCTTTAATAGAAATTACTAAACGACATATATCGTACCTGGTAAATGAATTAACATCAAAAAGAACAAAACCAGTATGGGTATTTTTTAATGATAGCGATAATAAACTTGATAAAATTTGTTTTAATTTAATGCTATCACCATACATTTCCTTAGGCATATTTTGCATAACATCAAATTTATAATCAACATCTTTATGATTAGCATTTTTATATTTAGTTTTAATATTTTCTAATAACGAATAAATATTATAAGTCTTCTGTAATTTAATAATATTATTGGTATTAAATGAGTCAATACCTGTAATTTCATCTATTAAGTATCCAATTTTCTTATTATTTTTATCGATATTTTCAATTATTTCATTTACTTCTTCTTTATTAAAATGTTTTTCTTTATATAATTCAATTTCTTTGTCAATATTGTTGACTGGTTCTTTTAATCCTTGGGACATTTTAAATAAGAAAATAGCTTTCTCTTCACTAGCACGTTCAATTATTTTGCGATTATCGATTAATTCGTCGACCATTCGCATATCAGGATTCTCTATTGTAAAATACATTAAGAAAAGAACAAAAGTTTCTACTGGTGTCGTAAGTAATACTTGGGGATAAGTTTTTTGAATTATACCAGCTATCCCAGCTAAAATAATAAACACAACAATTGGCAAATATTTTTTTCTTTTAACATTTTTAAAGTTTTTAAAAATAACAATTAACCATATACTCATAACTACGATTAATGATAAGCTCAAATAATTAACGGCATCACCATAAGAATAAACAAAGTTACCGTCATTATAATAATTTAACTTTAAAGAACATATAATAATTGAATTAATTATAAATACAATCCAACAAATATTTTTAACTTTTTCTAAAAAAGCAGTAAACTTTTTTTGATCTTCGATCTCATTGTTTTTTGCAACGATAAAAACATAATAAGTATAAATCATTATAAAGCCAAAATAATAAACTAACAATAACTTCGTTACAATAGCATTAAAAACCGGCACTATATCCATATTAGCTACTGAATAAAAGCAACATAATTCAATTATAAGACCAAATACATTTAATACTAATAAACGTTTATATATATTGTTTTCTAAAGTAGATAATCTATTTTTAGAAAAGTAAATAACATTTAGAAAAACGATATATACTAAACTTGTTAATTGTAACAAAATAATATTCATTGATTTTCACCTCTAATACATTTTTAGTGGTTTTTATAAAGAGTTTTTACTTTTTGTTTATTTTTATTATTTACTTGTGTTTGCTCGTGATAAATTGTCTCTAATGCTGAAATATCTGGTTTATTATTACTATTAAGTGGCATTTCATCAAGGAAAACAACATCAGTAGCAGCCATATAAAGAGGCACACTTGTTTGAGAATAATCTATAATATGTTGTTTCATTGAATCACTTTGCTCTACACCATGTTTTAATACAACACAAGCAACAGATTTATTAACTGTTACTTCATCAGGAACAGTGATAACTTCGCATTTATCAATCTCTTGTAAATTCATTAATTCTTTTCTAGTACGTTCAGGAATAATTTTAGCAGGATTTTTTTTGTTATCAAGACAAAGAGCAATACGTCTAATTCTACCATCCAAGAAAATTTCGCCTTGTTCATTAACATGAAGTAAGTCTTCGGTATTGTACCAATTAATACCATTTTCATCAGGTATTAAATTATGTTTTGTTGCTTCTATATCACCATAATAGCAATCCATCAAAGCTGGGGAATAAAAGTATCCTACTCCTGATTCTCCTTGGGCTACTTCTGTAAGAGTCTCAGGATCTAATATTTTTAACATATTACCAATGCAAGGTTTACCTAGACTTCCAAGTGTAGAATCTGGATAATAGCAATAAGCAAAAGATCCTAAACATTCACTAGCACCATAACCTTGAACTACTTTGATATTACCACCATTTCTAGCTATATACTTATCAGCTGTTAATTTAACATTATTAGTTAATTCAGCACCACCGGTTAAAACAATTTTCCAACGAGAGCAATCAGTATTTTTCTTTGATTCTACTACACTTTTCAAATATGGTGGTATCGTTAACCAATGATTAAATTGATATTGTTCATTTCTTTTTACCAAATTTTTTGGATCAAATAATGGATCTAAGGCAAGTGTAACTCCCAAACATAATGGTTCATGAATCATATTTAATAATGAGTAATAAATCCATAATGGGAAAGTAGTAAGCATAATATCCCCTTCTTGGAATCTACCTTGTTCAGTCATTCCCATTACTTGAATCATAGAATCTAACTTCTCCCAACTAGCAGCACATGGTTTACTATTTCCTGTTGAACCACTAGTATAAGCAATAGTTGCTATATGATGAGGCTCATATGGTTTAGCTTCTACTTCTTCACTAACATTACGACCTATTTTTAATAAATTTTCAAAATTAATAACATCTTTATTAAAATCTTTTTTACTTAACCCTTTTAATTTTTCAATTAACATATATTTGGTTTTATCAAAATTAAAGCCTGTTGGCAATGTATCTAATAATGATGTAGTTATAATTGTTTCGATACCTGCTTCTTTCAAAATAGGCATTTTATCTTTACTACAAAAAAGATCATTAGCTACAAAGAACTTTGATTTAATATGAGTTAATTCTCTTTTAATCTCATCCATACTGCTGGCACTATTAACTAAATGAATAGTAGCACCTATTTTATCTAAGGCATAAAATAAAGCTATATTACTAGGTGTTGCTAATAAACTAGTTGTAACCATATCATTAGGTTTAATACCAAGGGTACTAAGTCCTCTACTAGCGTCATCAATCATACCTAATAACTCGTGATATGTTATTTTCCTATTCATATACATAATTGCTGGTTGAGAAGGCATCTGTAAAGCTGTCTCCTTAAAACGATTATACATAGTATCATGTTGTAAAATTTCTTCAATTTCACCAGCTCTTGTTATTTTATCCACTTTGTCTTTTAATTCTTTAAAATCAATTTGCATTTCAAAACCTCCATCTAAAAACATTATTTAATTAACCACTATTAAAATACTGCACACTATAACACGTTATAATCCATTAATTAAATACATATACAATATAACACAATTACACAAAAAAAGGCAATACTTTTCAATATTACCTTAATCACCAGATTGGCAAAAACCATTACCAGTACCTTCACCTGGATCATACGTCTGTCCAGAAATCGAACAAGATACTTCCGTTATTTTATCCTTTAACACTCCACCAAAAGTAGTAATTACACCAATAATAACTACTGCAACTAGTGCAATAATAAGTACATATTCTACTAATGCTTGACCTTTACTGTTGATATTATTCATAATTATCACCATACCCTTAATATACCTTATATACTTCAATTCTATAATCTTTTTTGGTATTTGTCAACTTATATTACAAAAAGTGTTAATCCTTTTTTAAAATTTCACCATATCATTATTAGAAATTTCACCAAAATTATGTTGTATAATATCTCTTTGG
>CANRAE010000055.1 GCA_947628525.1 uncultured Bacilli bacterium | reverse complement strand
GAGGTTAAACCAAATAACAGAGCATTTCTGATATTTTTTTCTTTGATAAATTTTACTCCGAAGTACATACTTACAATACTTAAAGACATAATAACGCAATCTTTGTTATTACACATTCCATCAACAAACATCCGCGGCGAGAAGAACAAAAATAACGCCATAAGTAAAGCCAATTTTTTATTTTTAAATAATAAATCAACTAATAAATATAGAAATATTACTCCTAGGAAAAACAACATATAAGTATATATGTGCCAAGCCATACTTAAAACATTTTCACTTACTTTATTTAAAGTTAAGAAAGGAGCAAAGATATAATAAGGAGCTATACCATGATCTCTTTCTTTATTAATGGAAATAGGTTCCAAACCATAATCTTGATAATATTTAGCAATATCATTATCAGGACTATAATGTCTTACATATTCATAGATATTCATTTTTAAAATAGTCTTTTCGGTTTGTTCATCAAAATTAGCTCCTACATCTTTAATGTAAAACAAGCCAAATAAAAACAATATTGCAAAAAATAGGACAATAAATTTTTTCTTATTGTTTTTTATAAACTTATTTAACTTTATTTGATTCTCTTTCATGTGTATCCCTCGTCTTTAATATATCAAATTTTTGACGTTTATTCTACAAATTAATAGCAAAAAACTGACTTTAGTCAGCTTTACCTCTTTTAACTTTTCTTAGTTTTTCTAAAAGTTTCCAACCACGAGAATTATATACCATATTCAGTTCTTTGTTTTTTTCATCAATAATAGCTTTTTGACTTTCAATTTGTTGTTGTTTAATATTAAGCTCTTTTTGGGCTTCTTCTAATTCCATTTCAAGATCTACGTGACATTTAACCCGATTACTAATTTGGTTATTCTCAAAAATATAATCACAAATTTGTTGGCAACCACCATTTTTTAATTTTCCAAACCAAAGTTCGCGACGAGATTGGTATAAGGAATCATTTGGATTAAAATCATTTAAAGCTTTATCAAGACAAGTTTTTAAATCAGCAATATTATCAGTGCAAGGACCAGTTACCCATAAATCATAATTCTCGAAAAAAATGCCCCGATGTTTTTCAAATTTCTTTATATTTGTATTTAATAAAATAACTGGTTTATTTAAAAATACATATTCGACAGCTAACGAAGAATAATCGGAAATCAAGCAGTCAGAAGCATTTAATATTTCATTAACAGTTATCTGTTCTTTAAATAATTTATCGTCTTTAATAATCTTTACGTTATTATACGAAACATCTTGTGCTGAAAGTTCTTCACTAGGATGATATTTTATGCAAAGAAGATAATTTTTTTCTTTAAGATAATTAAGTAATTGTTCTTCATCATATGGTACTATATCAATTAAATTACGAAAATTACCATTCTTTTCAATTCTTCCCACGCCTTTTTTGAAGGTAGGCATATAAAAAATTATCTTATCATATTCATTAACATCTATATCTAATACTTTAGATAGTTTTTCTTTAGGATTCTTTTTTATAAATTCATCTAATTTAGGATAACCTAATTTCAAGATTCTTTCGTTTTCGACATAAAAACTTGCCGAAAATATAGTAGCCCAAAAATCAGTAGGAACAATCATATAATCAACTTTTCGACTATAATTATTAAACCATTTCTTATCATAATCGCTTATATCATGCAGTAAATAGCCGCCTTTTTTAATGCCTATTCCATGCCATAAATCGATATATAAACAACATTTTTCTTTTTCATTTAATAAATCACCATGAGTAGAAATAACCACATTAGTTTTTTTCATAATATCGTAATATTCTTTTGAATAAATTTTATACACTTCGATATTTTGCCTTTTTAACTCATTATACCCTTCATCAGTTCTTACTATCCAAACAAATCGCATAGCATCTTTGTATCTTTTTTTCATATATTGATATAAAGGTTTCGCATTAGATGAATAGTCAGGAAAACTACAAAATGTAACTATCAATTTTTTACTTTTCATTTTTGGCCTCCTTTGAATTTAAAAAAGGGAATAATATCAATAATGGCAAACTAACAAAAGCTCCATAAACATATCTAAACTCAGCATAAACTGGAGTAGCAATTAACATAGTCAACCATATACCCCAAACTGGTATATAAACTAATAAGCTTTTTTTGTTCTTTCGATAAACAGACAAATAAGTAAAAATAGCAATAATCCAAAAACATAGTCCAATACTCCAAGTAATAGTTACAATTGGCAAATTACGATCTTCTAATTTTCTAGTTAGGTTTTGGATATAAGGAGATATCTTAGGTGATGTATATATACCTAAATCATTTTCATAAACTTCATAAGCAATTGTCCAATATTGAACACCTGGATAATAGTAACCTAAAGTACTTGTAAAATAAGCTTCAGTGGCAATTGCTGGATGTTTTAAAACTAATTTTAACCACAATTTTAAGTATTCCATCTTATTTTCATTAAATACTTCCATATTATATTTCTTACTAAATTTAATACCATCTGAACTAATTGGTTTATATTCTTTTTTCATATCTTTGATAGGCATCAATTTATTTAATAACTTTTGTTCATCTTCGGTAAATTCCACATTTTTAACAGCCATTCTTCCTACTTGTTGTAAAGGAATACCAATATATTCCGAAGAAGCGCTTTTGGATATATGAAGATAATTAAATACTGGACCTTTAACGGAAAAATAAAAGCCAAATATTATTAAGAAAATCAATATTAATCGCTTATAATGTTTTCGCAATAAAATAAATGCAAAAATTGTATATATAAAATACATATAAATGGCATTATTTCTAAAAAAGATTGTAAAGATAGAAGTTATGATAAAAGGTATACAATTCTCTAGCTTTATATCTTTTTTTTCAATTAATTTTATTGTTTGGACAGTCAAAAGCAATAAACAACCGGCGAATAAAACATCTTTCCACATAACAATACTATAATATGCATGCATAGGAACAAAAGTAAAATAAGCTAATATCAAACCTAATATCCATTTTTTTATATTTCTAGAATATAAGAATTTTATTAAATAAGAAAATATCAAAGCCATAATAATCATCTGAAATATTGTAGCTAAAGCAATTCCATAATTAATATTTCCAAAAAGTTTGAGACCTAACTTTATTGGCCCGGCGATAAATAAAATATGTGCAACTGTATGGTGATCCGATAAATTTTTAAAATCATTAAGAACAAACGAGATTTCTCTTAATGAATCAGGAGATATCGTTCCGGGAAAATAACTTAAAAAGTATGGTAACCATCCCAAAATAATTATAATGAATGAACCAATAAATATTAACGAAGGCTTGATTTTATTATCTTTAGTTAATAATTTATGATAATCCAACTCACATAGTTTAGGAATTATATTTTTTAAAATTATATATAATAAATTAAAATTACCAATCAAAAATATAACCGACTTTAAGGTTAGAAATTCTTTCCAAAAACTCATATCATAGGCATACATAAAAGCATTTATTATTCTACCACTAACAAGAATTAGTGAAAAAACTAAAGACCAAATTAGAGTATGTTTATTTATTTTAGAAGATATTTCTTTTTTTAAACTCATATTGAAGAAGATAATTAATAAAATGAATATTAACCAAGAATGAACATTGTATGGTAAAAGAGAATCTTCTTTACATAACGTTACATAAGTAAATATTGCCATTATCAATGCTAGAATAGTTTTATTTTGTAACAGATTCTTAATTTTTATTTTCACTATCAACGTCTCCTTTCTTTAGATTTTGATCAAAGAATAATTTAAATTCATCAGTAATATTTTTCCAATCCCAAGATTTAATCTGTTGTAAATTTTCTTGGCTTAGTTCTTGTAATATCTGACGATTGTTAACTAAATCAATTATTGCTTCTTTTAAATCATTTTTAGTTCTATTTTTTAAAATATATTTTTGTTGTTTAGAACCTAAAGCATCCCTAACAATTCCGACATCACTACTAATGATTGGCACACCACAGGCCATAGCTTCTAAAACAGGGTTAGGCGTTCCTTCCATTTTAGAAACACAAATTAGCACATCTATTTTCGCGTAATAATCAGGCATATCTTCGTGGGCTATCATTCTTTCTTGTTTATCAGCATAGTAAGTTTCAACAGGGTAACCTTCTTTTTGAAGTTCTTCTATAACAGGATTTAAAATAGTCTTAAATCCCTTAAAATCTTCTTCAATATCATTAGACCATTTGCTATTACCTACCCAACCAATTACTAAATTACCTTTTTTAGATAATCTTTCTAGTTTTTTTGGTTTAAATAATTCTAAATCTACTCCATCTGTTATAGTCATTAATGGCTTTTTGCTAATTTGGCTATTTTTATTATATATATTATATAGTTTATTTGATGAAACTGTATAATTATGACAATATTTTAAAATATTATTAGTAAATTCTAAGTTATCTAAATATAAATGATCATATACCGAAGTAGTAATAACTAAATCTTTTAAATAAAGTGATTTAAAACTTTCTAAATCTAAACCATATTGTTTAACTACTTCATATGAGCCATCAATAAATGATAAGTGACCACGCCAGAAAAAATGAACTAAATCAAATTTATAAACATATAGAAATAATCTAATAATATTATTATCAATATTGTCCAAAGGAATAATTTCAAAATCATAATATTCTTTTAGATGATTAACTATTTGACAAGAAATATTCCAAAAACACCAACCTTCGATATCAACTACTAAAGCTATTTTGGGTTTTCTTAAGACTGATGCAGTTGAAGTTACTTTAGAATCAACTCCTAAGTCTTTTAATCTATTTTTTAACCAAATTTCCACATTGGCATCCCATATTTTAAAATTTCTTTTTTGTTCAAAATAGTCAGCTGATTTTTTTAAAATACCTTCATTAAATCTAGTCTGTTCATAATTTAAAGCTTCTTCACTTACGACAATAGTATGATTATGGACTAAACTTAAAGTAGGACAATTGGCAATTTTCAATCCTTTTTCAAAAACCGTTATAGAAAAATCGATGTCTTCAAAACCAATAAACATATTATCATCAAATTTGCCACAATCTATAAAAGCCTGTTTATTTAATACTGAAGCTCCTCCTAAAATAAAAGTAGATAAACTTGGCTCTAACTTTCCGACATTTTCAATAGCACATTGACAAAAAGTTGACCCACCTCCTATAGAAGGAATTGCATTATTAAGCTCAACAAATAAAGATCCACCATTTGAAAAGACTGTCTTTTTATCTTCTGATAAAAGAGGTAAATTAACAAATTTTGCGCCAAATAAAGCAATAGTATTATAAATTTCTTTTAAAGGATTACCAATAAAATATATATCATTATCTAAATTCATTAACCAAGATGTTTCAACATAATCAATAATTTTATTTCGGCCCCCGGCCACGCCATAATTTTTTTCAAATGAAATAATCTTGGCAGATAAAGAAGCATTATTAGCAATAAATTCTTCGATTTTTTTTAATTCTTTCTTTGTTGAATGATTATCGGCGATTAATATCTGGCCAGCGAAATTTGGCATATAATCGATTATCGATTGTAATAACTGATTAGTTGCCGCAGCCCGATTGTAAGTTAGAATTACAATAGTTAAATTCTCACCATTAAGTCCAATATTGTCTTTTATTAACAAAGCATCATAACTTGAACCACCATATACATATTCTTTAATTCCGTCTGATATTTTCATGCTTTCCATATTTTTTTACCCTCTTAATCGTCTTTTTATTTTTATTAATACTTTCCCAATTGGAGTTCGCTTAATGAAACCTTTAAAAGTATGATTTTGACACATTGTATCATAGGCTTCTTTTAAACCAACATTTATCGCTTTTAATTGTTCTATTTCACTACTTAAAATACGATTTATTTGTTGCTCTTTTTCTAATTCGTGTTGTAAATTTTTTATTTCATTTTTCATATTTATCTCCTTTACTTAATAAAGTTGGCAATACTTTGTTTAGCTTCTTTTTCATAATCTTTTTTCCACTCATTATAAAGCTTTAATATTTCCTCTTTATTTTTTAAAACTACTTCTATTTTTTCTTTAATTTTTATTATATCATCAGGACTATCGACTAATACATATTCTCCTAATTTGGTATTTTCCCAATAATGATGATTTTTAGATGTTATACAAGGTACCCCCATTTCAAAGCTTTCTAAAGGTAAAATAGGAGCACATTCAACAAAAGTAACATATAAATTGATATCATTACAAGAAAGTCTTTCTAACATTTCTTCACGAGTTATAAGAGTTTGTGAACCAGTTATTTTAGCTTTAATTAATTTACCAAATTCTAAAGTTTTTTCATTAATTGGAATGCAATCAATTATATGATTTTCAATCATACTTGCTGCCGATAATTGATTATAGAAATTTTTTAACCAGCGATCACCAGATGCATAAACACCAATTCTTACTTTATCAGATTTTTTCTTGGCAACCGAAATCTTTGATAAAGATACATAATTCATTACAAATTCTACATTATAACCTTTTGATTTATAAAATTCATATAAGCTTTTTTTGACAAATCCAATACTTTCAATTATTTTGTTATCTAATAATTCAAATATCGTTTTCATAACTTGCCAATCATATTGTTCAATATTCATAGCATTACTACCATGCCATAAAATTTTTAAACGTTGTTGGGGATTTACTTTTTTTATTTTTTTAATTAAATTTATCCAACTTAAATCAAAGGCACTAAATATAATAAGCCTACTTTGCGTATTAATTAGGGCATAAACTAAAAAGTTTTCATAATCATCAGATTCTATATTATTTATTCCAATATTATTTGGAAACATATCTTTTGTTGCGGCAGATGTTCCCAACCATTCTTTTCGATAAATGGCAAGTACATCGTTATTTTTAATTAATTCTAATTCTTTTTTAAAATTTTGTTTTTCCATCATTATCTTATTTAATAATCTTTTTTTATTACGATAATTTACAAGAGGAAATAAAAGACACTTGGCAATTTTCTTAAGGCGTCTAGTAATGTTTTGCCTTTTAGCAATTATCATCTTTGCCTTACCATTACCGTATTTCCTAACTAACTTTACTTCTCTTTGTTCTCTTTTAGGAGTCCAAGAAGCATCATAATAATGCACCATATATGTATTATCTGTAAAAATATTATTTTGTTTATCATATGATAAAGGATAAAAATATTCACGCGGATAAATAGTTATATTTTCATAATCGCATATAGTTTCAAAATCCATAATTAAACCATCTTTATTTAAGATTTTAGTTATTAATTTAGGAATACTATAATTATATATATGTTCCATATCAAAACAACTTTGCGATTGATAATATTGCAGAAGTTCTTTGGTAATAAAACCATTTTCCTGCGGTTCATACCAAAAACCGGCGGCGATATTACCCGAATCTTCAAAACCGAGAATCGTTTTATCTTTTAAAATTTTCGATATATCTTTAATAACTTTCATATCAGTATCAAAGTATATTCCACCATATTCATTTAAAACTTTCGTGCGAAAATAATCGGCAACAAAAGCATATTTTTTATTTTCATAAGCTTCTTTAACAAAAGGGCATTCATTTATATTACAATTGGTCTCATCCCATCTTTTTATTTCATAATCCGGAAGAAATTTCTCCCAGCTTTTTAGACAATCGTTGGCAAGCTTGCTCAACTTTTTACCCCCAAACCAACAATAATGAATATATTTCTTCATACAATTTAAACCTTTCTTTTTAAATTGTATCAAATTTCTAGCCAAAAGTCTGCAATTACCCCCAAAAATATGTCTTTTAAAAAAAGAAAAAAGCTCAAGAAATGAACTTTTTGAATATATTTTTTATTTTTACTAAAAAGCTTAATATTTTGTTACCTATCTTTTTACCAAATATTCTTTCAAATTTTAAGTGGATATATTCACTTTTAGGAATCCACGATGCATCATAATAGTGAATCATACACGTGTTATCGGTGAAAATATTATCGCGATGATCATCAGATAAAGGATAAAAATATTCACGCGGGTAAACATACATATCATTTTTTAATTTTTGAACTTCGTAAATATTCTCTTTAAAACCCCATTTTTTTAAAATATTGGTAATTAGTAACGGCATACTATATTCCCTTATCCTATTAATATCAAATTCTTTATAACTTTTATATTTTTTTAAAAGTTCTTGGCTTAAATTAGATTTTGGCTTTTGTTCATACCAAACCCCTACAGCAACTGTGTTACCTTTTTCTACTCCTAAAAAAGAAGTGTTTTTTAAAAGATTACTAATATCTTTAGTAATTTTCATATCAGTATCAAAGTAAATTCCACCATATTCATTTAAAGCTTTAGTGCGAAAATAATCAGCAACAAAAGCATATTTTTTATTTTCATAAGCTTCTTTGACAAAAGGGCATTCATTTATATCACAATTTGTTTCATCCCATCTTTTTATTTCATAATCTGGCAAAAACTTTTTCCAACTTTT
>CANRAE010000054.1 GCA_947628525.1 uncultured Bacilli bacterium | reverse complement strand
CGCTAGTATCACACTAGCCAACCCCTTTTTATTCTTTTTTATGAGGTTGTTCTCAGGGGGACAACCTCTATTTTTTTATAAAAAAAAGTAAACTGTTAGAATATTTAATATTCTTAATAGTTTACTTTTCTTTTTGACTTAATGCTTCATAATAAGCATATCTTTTTTTGGCATCTTCCATATTTTCATGCATTAATGAATCATATTTTTCTGAATTTATCCTTTTTAATATTCGATATCTATTTTCACCATTTAAGAAATCTAAATAACCAGAAAAATCAGCTTTACTATCCAAAGTAAATTTTTGGGTAGATGGATTATATCTAAAAATAGGGAAATATCCCACTTGGGTCGCTTTCTTTTCTTCTTCAATTGAAGAGTCCATTCCCATTATCAATCCATGGGCAATACAAGGAGCATAAGCTATAATTATTGATGGTCCATTATAATTTTTGGCTTCCACCAAAGCATTTATAGCTTGTTGCATATTAGCTCCAAGCGAAATAGTGGCAACATATACATGTGGATAAGATAAGGCTATTTTGGCTAAATCTTTTTTAGCATTACTTTTACCATCATTAGTAAATTTAGCAACACTACCTTTTGGAGAAGACTTAGATGACTGTCCTCCTGTATTAGAATATACCTCTGTATCTAGCACTAAAATATTAATATTTTCATGAGTTGATAAAACATGATCTAATCCTCCAAAACCTATATCATAAGCCCAACCATCGCCACCTATAATCCAAAATGATTTAGGCTTAATGAATTCTTTTAATTCAATAAGTTCTGGTATTTTACTATTATCAACTATTTCATACAATAAGCAACTAGATGCATAGTCCATTCTTTTATAGTAGCTCGCATATATTTCTTTATCGTTATAAGGAATAATAGCTACGTTTTTTTCAATAATATTTCTAATCTTATCTTTTCGCAAATGATCAGCTACCGCTAAACCTAAACCAAATTCAGCATTATCTTCAAATAAAGAGTTGGCCCAAGGAATATTGTAAGGAGTAAAAGGTACTTCTCCGCCATATATCGATGAACATCCTGTCGCATTGGCAATAACTAATTCATTACCAAATAATTGCGATAACAATTTTAAATAAGGTGTTTCCCCACAACCAGCACAAGCCCCAGAAAATTCAAATTTTGGTTTAACAAATTGGCTACCCTTAATAGTATTAATATTAAGAGGCCTTTTTTCTTTTACTTGATCAAATAAATATTTATTTTTTTCAATATTGTTAGAGGTTTGAACATTTTTGGTTAAATCCATAGTTAAAGCTTTTTTACCTTTTTTACCTGGGCAAATTTTACTACATAATCCACATCCTGTGCAATCATAAGTACTAATTCCAATAGTAAATTTAAGATCATCTTGAATATTAGAATCTAATAGATCATTAATGACACTTTTTGGAGCCTCATCACACTCTTCTTTATTTAGTAAAAAAGGACGTATCACAGCATGAGGACAAACAAATGAACACATATTACACATAATACAATTTTCTTTGTTATAACATGGTAACATTTCACTAATATCACGTTTTTCTAACTTAGATTTTCCACCATCAAAACTACCATTAACATGTTCCATTAAATCGCTTACTTTAAGATTATAACCTTCTTTGGCTTCTAATATATCAAAAAGATTTTTTTCTTGTTCTATATCCTTAGAAATTTTAATATCGGCAGTATTAACTAATTCCAAAGTATCAAGAGCTTTATCAACTGCTAATAAATTCTTTTTAATAACCTCTTCTCCTTTATTAGTAAATAACACTTTTAAAGATTCCTTTATCTTAGTAACAGCAAAATCATAAGGAATAATACGCGCTATTTTAAAGACAATTGTTTCCATTATGGTATTAATTTTGCCACCTAATCCTACATCAGCTGCTATTTTATTGGCATTAACTATAAAAAATTTTATTTTTTTAGTTTTAATAATTTTTTTATCATGATTAGTCAAAAGCTGCAAAACTTGTTTACTATCACAATCAGTATTTAATAAAAAGATACCTTCTTCGACAATATTATCTAACATTTTTATTCTTTTTAAATAACTATCTTTGGTACAAACCACTAAATTAGGTCTTTCAACATAATACGTGGAACGGATAGGCTCTCTATCAAAACGTAAATGTGATTTAGTTACACCACCAGATTTTTTAGAATCATATTCAAAATATCCTTGAACAAATACCTTCGCATTATCCCCTGTTATTTTAATAATATCCTTAGATGCACTAACCATTCCATCGGATCCAAAACCATATAATAACATCTCATAATCATGTTTTTTTACTTCGATAGGAGCATCTTTTAAACTCAAATTAGTGACGTCATCCACAATTCCAATAGTAAAACCATTAAAATTATTTTTATCATCTAAAAAGTCATATACAGCTTTAATTTGATATGGCGTTGTATTTTTACTAGCTAGACCATATCTCCCCCCTAAAACTTTAATATCGTTTCTATGTTGTTTGATAACTTCTAATACATCCAAATATAAAGGGGCGTTAGCACCAGATTCCTTAGTACGATCTAAAACAGCAATCTTCGTTACAGAATTAGGTAATACTTTTAATAAATACTCACTGCTAAATGGTCGATATAAATGAACTTCGATCAAACCGACTTTTTCACCTTTATCGATCATCGCATCTATTGTTGTTTTAATCGTTTCACATACTGATCCCATAGCTATAATAACTTTATCAGCATTTTTATCACCATAATAATTAAATGGCTTATAATCTTTACCTGTTAATTTGTTTATTTTCTTCATGTAATTATTAACTATATTAGGTAATTCATCATAATATTTATTTCTAGATTCAGATAATTGAAAATAAATATCATCATTTTGATTAGTACCAGTAGTAACGATATTATTACTCAAAGCTTTATTTCTAAATTCTTTTAATTTTTTTTGATCAATGAAAGTTTTTACCTGATCCATATCTAATAATTCAATTTTTTGTAATTCATGACTCGTTCTAAAACCATCAAAAAAGTTTAGAAAAGGGATACTACCTTTTAATGTTGATAAATAACTAACCGCTGTTAAATCATGGGCTTGTTGTACACTAGATGATGCCATGATAGCAAAACCAGTCATTCTAGTAGCATAGATATCTTGATGATCACCAAAGATTGATAAAGAATGAGTAGCAATGCTTCTTGCTGCTACATTAATGACACAAGGTAATAATTCACCAGCTATTTTGTACATATTTGGTATCATCAATAACAATCCTTGGCTAGCAGTATAAGTAGTAGCAAAACTACCATTTAGTAATGCACCATGAACTAAGGCGATAGCTCCGGCTTCACTTTGCATTTCGACTACTTTTACTCGATCACCAAAAAAATTGGTTTTTCCCTCACTAGACCATTTATCTATATATTCAGCTTGTGGCGATGCAGGAGTAATTGGATAAATACCTGCTATTTCACTAAAATAATATGAAACATAACTGCAAGCTTCATTACCATCCATAATTTTATACTTCATAATATCACTCTTTTCTATTGTCTACATATACATTATATAATAAAATAGTTAAAAAATATATAATAACCCATCTTTAAGATTAAAAAAAAGATGATAAACATCTTTTTATGGAAGTCTTATGATTTCCCTAGAACCATTAGTGGCAATATCCATATAGTAATTATAGTAACTTTGATATCCAGGCAATATTGAATCATTTAATTTAGAGAAAGGATATAATTTATATTGTTGTCCGTAATATCCATTAGGTTTTTTAGTATAGACCAATTCAGCTGAAGGCTTTTCAAGTGTTATTTTACTTTCACCATCAGTTACTGTTTTTTTAATAGTTACTGAGGCCATAAGTCCTATTAGTCTTTCAATACCAACCTGACCTGATACAAAGTTACCCAAAGAGTATACCACCATAGTATCGCCAATAAAGTCAATTGGTTGAATAACATGAGGATGCGTTCCTATTACTATATTAACGCCTAAGGATGCTAAGTACTGAGCAATTCTTTTTTCTTCATAAGTAGGAACATGAGTATATTCTTCTCCCCAATGCATTGCTACCATGATTACATCAACTTTACCTTTTAAACGTTCAACATCGGCTTTAACTTTGCTATCACTATATAAGTTAAACAAATAATCTTTACCATAAGGAATAGTTAGTCCATTAGTAAGTGTCGAATAAGATAATAAAGTATAAGTAATCCCGTTTTTTTCCATAATACGTGGCGTATTACGATTTTCCTCGCTTTCATATGAACCAGCAGCTATAACATTTTCTTGCTTACCCCAATATGCGAGAGAATTGCGAAGTCCTGTTTCACCTTTATCCAAAGAATGATTAGTAGCTAAACTGACTAAATTAAAGCCTAAGTTCATGAAAGCATCGCCTACTTCTTGTGGCGAATTAAACATTGGATAACCTGACAACCCTAATGGCGTACCTCCAAGAATAGTTTCTTGATTATAATATTTTAAATCATATTTATCAAAAACCGATTTCATTTCTGTAAAAAGATAATTAAAATCGTACCCCCCATTAATACTTGCATCATAATATACCCCTTGATGGATTAAAGCATCGCCTACCATAACTAATGATACACTTGACTCATAATTCTCTTTTACTTCTTCTTTTGGTTCTTCAAAAACTTTATTTTCTTCTTTTTCTGCTTCTTCCCTAGCTTTATTAATTGCAAGCGTAATAAAAGTACCACCAGATACAATAGAAGCAATAGCTAAAAGCATCATAAAGATAGCAACTATTCTAATTACTTTTAATTTTCTTTTATGCTTTACCATTTTTTCACCACACTTCTATTTATTATGAATTTAATATTAACCCAAAACCAGATACTACTCTACGACCACCAGTTACTACTTGGCCATAAATATTTCTTGGTGTATTAATTATTTGCCCATTAATGGCAAGTTGAGCTGACGTTCCGCCATCTAAGTTAGCCGCATTATAAGCACCATATAATTTTAAGGTTTGAATAACTTCTAACATGTTAGGTCCAGCAGCATGTGTTCCCTCAGTTACTAAGAATAGCACTACACCATCTTTTCTTTGAGCAATGGCTACACGAGCAGCGCGGGAATAGCCACCAACAGATGGATTAACATATTCAAGTTCTTTACCATTAACAATCAAGAATGGTCCAAATTCTAAGGCATCACGCATTCCTTGATCAATAGCTTGTTGTGGAGTTGCATTCGTCAACAATAATTTATTATCATAAGTAAAACCAATTAAACTTGCTACCCCATTACCATCTTGCCATATTACTTTTCCATCCTTAATTAAAGATCCCATAGGTACGTCACTACCCCAACCATAGTCAACAAACATACCACCATTGATACAAACAACACCACCCATTCTAGTACACATATCTTTAATACGTTCTTGACCAGTTCCTGTATTAAATGTTTTAGAATGAATTAGTCTTACTTTTGATGGATCATAAATTGCTACTAAATGGGCATCGTAATTACCAACTCTTATCTTCATATACTTATAATTTTCATTACCAGGATCTCTTGTTAAAATCATTTCATCATATTCATTTTCATAAGAACTTTTAGGAGCAGTATCAATTACTATATCATCTAAATTAACACTATCACTAATAGGAATATAAGCACTTTGCGACAAAACATCTTGAATTGTTTTATCACTCCAAAAAGTATAGGCAATATATTGATGACTTTTAGTGTTCATGGCTGTATTAATAATAGTATTTCTAAATGTCCTATAAGGTCCATAAACTAGTAAAAAACATCCAGCTACTAAAATATCCAAAACAATAAACAATATTGTCGTTTTTCTAATTCTTTTTTTTCTTTTCTTTTCTTTTTTAGCCTTTTTAGCTTCTAGTTTTTGTTGCTTTTTAGCTTTTTTTAATTCGCTTTTTTGTTGTTTTTTTTCTTTTCTACTCATGAGCCACCTCAACTATAAAAGGATCTTCTTTGGTTCCACTACCACTACTTACCTTAGTATCTTTAATAGAAATAGTTGGACGAATAGGTCTTGATATACCTACTTTTGAAGCTATTAAATCAGCTCTATAATAATATATTTTATCTTTTTCAAAACTATTTGACAAATAATAACCTATTACATCACTATCAAATTTAATATCACTAATATTTAACAAACCTACTTTAGCAGTTACTTTTTCTTTAAAAGTATCTTCATATGATGTTGTATATCCACCAGTATAAACATCTATATCTAATAACATATCTTTATATGATAACGAATCATAGAAAGTCGTATTTAATAATTTTGCTAATGAATTAGCATTTTCAACATTAAATTTATTGCTATTTGTATCAAAACGATATGTTTGTAATCCATTTTTATAAAGACCACTATATGCAAGTTTTAAAATATCATCCTTTTTATCATAAACAACCCAAATATCATTATCCAATTTTACATATGAACCAAATTTAATATTTTTAGTTTCTTTTTCAATAATATAAGGATCTTCCTTACTACCTGTACCTTTAATTAACTGTGTTGAATTTTTAATAGTTACAACTGGTTTTACTAAATAAACACTAGATCCATCAGAATTAGATATATTACTACCATTAGTATGCCATATTTTTTCGCTTGAACTAGTTGATAGCCATACTAATTGGTTATCATTAACCATAAAGGTTTTATTATCAACAACACTATTTAAAAAATCATTCGCTGCTAATAATTTAACATAACTATCATTATTTTTATTATCACAAACAAATTTATCAATTGCTTCCATTTTATCTGTACAAATAGATGTTTTTACTAAAAAATTACTATCTAATTGTGATAAAAAAATATCATTTAAATATTTATGAATATTACTTTTTATATAGTCTTTACTATCCGTATCCCAAGCTAAGGCATTAATCGCATCATCTAATATTATTTCTAGTGATCCATCAGCATTATTTCTAATGATCCGCCAATCCATATTAGCAAAGCGAAGATAATTATTATCGGCATCACCTTTAAATACATATAAACCATTTTCACGATATAATCCTGCCCCTTCAAAAACAATTTCTGTTCTTCGCATAATGGCATTAGAAATAAGTTCTATTGATTCACCAGTTTCTGTTTTAGGATTATATATTTTATAATATTTAATTAATCGTCTCCCATAAAAAATACAACAACCTATAATAAACGATAAACTAACTAAACAAAAAATAGTCTGTAAAAGGCCTTTTTTTAAACGTCTTTTTTTAGTTTTCTTTTTAGGCACCTTATCACCTTCTACTTTTTCACCCGTTTTTTTATCATTATTATCATTACTATCTAAATCTATAATTTCAATTTCATTATCGCTCATCATATCACACCCAATTCTATTAAATTATAACAAAATTAATACTATCTTTCAACATAAATCGACAAAATAAAATAGCAATTACAAACTGCTATCTATTATAAATATATTTTTTTATTTCTTTCTATAAAAGAATGATAAAAATGATGCAAATTTAAAAATAATTGTATCACTTTTATTTATAGCAATACTTTTACCAACAGCTTTTCCACCAATAGTCATAGATGCTACTAACGCAGTCGTTATTAACGATACTATTAATAAGTTAATATTAAAAACACTACTTACAATCACCGCAATAGTTGCTGATGTAGAACCACTTATAATTCCACAAATATCACCTATAACATCATTACAAAAACTGGATACTTTCTCAGAATTTTTGATAAGTTTAATTGCTAGTTGTGCTCCTTTAATATTTTTAGAAGCCATCGAGTTAAATGTTCTTAAATCTGCTACTGTAATACTTACTCCAATAATATCAAATAAAATACCTAAGCCAATAAACAACAAAACTAAAACTATACTTAGAACTATATTAACATTAGGAATAATCGTTTCTGATATTAATGAAAAGCCTAACGATATAGCAAAAGTAATAATAGTTATTTTAATAATCCAAGTGTAATTAACGATTTTTTTTACTTTCAGTGGTACTTTTCCTGTTTTCTTTGAATATTTTTCTTTAAATTCTTTTTTTTTCATAATTCCTCAATATAATGAAATGGCAATTAACATAATAAACTTTGCGCCTTTAGGTCAAGTTGGATTTCCCTTATTTTTACTTATCGTTACCGAATAAGCAGTTCCCTTTTAAAAAAATAAATAGTAAGTTACCTTATCTATGACTTGATTGCCACTTAGTGCACACTGCAATCTTATATTAATATACATTCTAGGAGATTTCCTCAACAATACCCCCTATTACTATGCTTTTTTGCAACAATAGTTTCAAGTAGCAATACTTTTTTTCTAGTGTACCCTTGAAAAAAAGCTGTCTCTATTCCCTATTATCACTCAAGCCAAGCTACTCTATCCATAGCTTTAGCCACGAGATAGGTTCAAGCCTAATTCATAAAAAGTAAAGCTTTCTACAAAAATAGGTCTCCACGAGAAAGTGGGTCGGGATCGCATGCCATTGCGGGCGCCCACAAACTCTTCAAATCCAGCATTCACCCCCTACTGGGCGTAAGAAGCAAACACCAGACGTTTCATAGATATGCTCTTTGACGATATTTTACCCTCGTCTTCGTAATAAATGCATCGACTAGAATAATGCGCCATTTCGTGTTACATTATATCATATTCTATTAATAAAAGCAAATTGCAAAAAAGAGTGATAGTGTAAAATTATTTGTGGGAGAGCACAAAAAAAGAAAGACCAATGTTATAATAAATTTGAAAATATAACAAT
>CANRAE010000053.1 GCA_947628525.1 uncultured Bacilli bacterium | reverse complement strand
GGTTAATTATTGGACAATGAGCCCCTTCTACTTCCGCTCTGCCGCTTCCAGCGCTTACGATTCGCACGTTCACTCGACTGGGCGCTTGTACACTTCGAACGTCTGGGATGCTCTCGGTGTGCGCCCCGCCATCAATCTCGCATCTAATGTAGAAGTAATTTCCGGAGACGGAACTGTTAATTCACCATATATAATAAAAACAAATTAAAAAAAATAAAATTTATATAAAATTAAATATTGATAAGATGATAAAGAACAAATTTAATTATTGCTTTTAACCATTTTTAAATTTGTTCTTTTTTAATGCCTTTAAAATAGAAAAATGGTGATTTTCTTTTAAAAATAAACGTGGTATATTGCAAGTACAGGCGGTATTATATGATTCAATTAAGAAATAATAAATGTGAATTATTATATAATTTAAAATTAAATAACAAAAACAGATTGTACTTTGAAAGAATAAAGAAAGGAAATAAAGCAAGTATCTTAGCAGATACCATGTTTAAAGCCATATTTCAAAATGAAAATAGGATGAAATATTCATGTAAATTAATATCTTATTTTGTAGATATAAATTATGAAGAGTTATTGAAAAAAATAAAATTAGTAAAAAGTGAATTAAATATGGAAGATATAAAAGTTAAGAATGAAAGATGTGATTATGTAGCCGAAGTAGATGATAGTTTAATAAATATAGAAGTAAACAATAATAATAGTTTAATGACAATGGAGAGGAATTTAGAATATGCATATAGATTATATTTAAGTAAAGTAGTAAAAGGAAAAGAATATAATTATACCCAAACAATCCAAATAAATATCAATAATTTTGCTTTTCAGGGTAATGAGAAGATAATAGATACATATTATCTACAAAATGAAGAAGGAATAAAGTTAACAGATAAAGTGATAATAGTAAATATATATGTACCAAAGTTAAGAGAAAAGATGTATAATTTAGGTATAGGAAGTTTAGATGAGAAAGAAAGATATTTGCTAACATTGATAGAACAAGAAATAAAATTATCAAAAGAACTTAGTAAAGGAGATAAGATAATGGAAGAGTATGTAGATGAAGCAGAAAAGGTAAGTTATGAGAGAGGATTTGGGGAATCATATGATAAACTTTATGCCTTAGAAGAACAAGCCAAAAGGGATGGATACGAAGAAGGAAAAGAAAAAGGTAAAGTGGAAGGAATTAAAGAAGGAGAAAAGAAAAGTATTAGCAAAATAGCCTTATCAATGATAAAAGACAAAGTAGATGTAGATATGGTATCCAAATATACAGGATTATCCAAAGAAGAGATTATGAGTTTAAAGTAGGACAGTAAAGATTATTATCCTATATTAAAAATTTTGCCATTCATATTATTATATGTTTGGTTAGCTAGAATTTAATTAATACTATAAAACAATTCACGTTAAATAATTAGCGTGTTTTTTTGATGAATTTTAGACTGTTTTGTGATATGATCAAATTATATTGATACGAGGAGTGGTATTTATGAATAGTATAAAAAAAGTAGGATCAATGTTAAAATATAATATGAAAACTTTAATTATCTTTGAATTACTATTTAAATTACTAACTGTTTTGATTTTTACCCCTTTATTTTTAAATTTATTTAATTTAATTATGAAAGTAGTAGGATATAATTATTTAACTCTTGAAAATGTAGTTAATTTTTTAATTAATCCTATCACAATAATATTAATTTTAGTATTGCTTTTATTTATGATGATTTATACTATGTTTGATATTACGACTATTATCATTATTTTAGATAAAAGTTATCATCAAGAAAAAGTTAAAGTTGTTGATGCGGTTAGGGCAGCACTTTTTAAATGTAAAAATTTATTTCATGTCAAAAATATTTTGTTAGCTGTTTTAGTTTTGTTTTTAATTCCTTTTTTACATATGGGAGTAGCATCAAGTTTTATTACAACTATCAAAATACCTGAATTTATTGCTGATTTTATTATAAAAAATAAATTTTTATTAACGTTATTTTTAATATTGATTGTCTTTTTAGTATATTTATTATTAAAATGGATGTACTCATTGCATTATTTTGTTTTAGAAAATTTGAGTTTTAAAGAAGCTAGAAAAAAAAGCAAAAGTTTAAGTTGTCATCATCATATTAAAGATTTACTTACTCTTACAATAGTACAAATATCTTCTTCGATCATTTATTTCTTATTTATTGCCATAGGTGTTATTGTTATATTAATATTTAATAAACTTTTAGGGCATATTACTATTATTAATAGTTTTATAACAACTATTATTTGGTTATTTATTGCTTTTAGTTTTATTTGCTATACTCTTTTAGCAACACCTATTAGTTATGCTACTATAAGCTTTTTATATTATATTCATAAAAGTAAGAATCAAGAAAAAATAATATCATTAAAAATTGAAAATTCTAGTAATAACTTGAAAATAAATAATTATTTAAAAAGAATAGGTGCTATTTTGAGTATTATTGCAATTATTTTGGGAACCATTTTTACTTATGGTGTATATAAAGGCAAATATAAATTAAATATTGAATATGTTAGAACATTAGAAGTAACAGCTCATCGTGGGGCATCAGTTCAATACCCAGAAAATACAATGAGTGCTTTTGTAGGTGCTAAGAATCTTGGCGCTGTTTGGATTGAATTAGACGTCCAACAAACCAAAGATGGACAAATAATAGTTATTCATGATACTAATTTAAAAAGAACAACGGGACTTAATAAAAATACTTGGGATGTTACTTATGAAGAAATAAAAGATTTAGATGCTGGTAGCTTTTTAAATAAAACATATAAAGACGAACGAATCCCTTTACTTAAAGATGTTGTTAAATGGGCTAAGGAAAACAATATGAAATTAAATATTGAATTAAAACCTACGGGTAAGGAAAAAGACTTTGAAAAAAGTGTTGTTGATATTGTTGTAGATAATGATTATACTGCTGATTGCGTTATAACTTCACAAATTTATAGCGTTTTAGAAAACGTTAAAAAATATAATAAAAATATCGAAACAGTGTATGTTATGAGCCTAGCCGTTGGTGATATTACAGTACTAAAAGCGGCCGATCATTTTAGTGTTGAAGCATCTAGTGTCAACAAAGCCCTTGTAAAAAAAGTTCATAATGCTGGAAAAGAATTATATGCATGGACAGTTAATTCCAAAGAAAATATTTTAAAAATGATTAATTTAAAAGTAGATAATATTATTACCGATAATATTACTCTTGCCAAAGATACTATTTATTCTAGTAAAACTAGTAATGTTATCAATGAATATATTAATTTTATTAACAAGATTTTTTAATTGTTATATATAAAGGAGGCATATTATGAATAAAGTTATATTAAAAATAGATGGTATGAGTTGTAGTGGTTGTTCTAATGGCCTTGAAAAATATTTGAATAAACAAAAAGGAATAGAAAGTGCTAGTGTTAATTTAGTTTTAGCCCAAGCAATGATTAATTATGATGATACTTTAACAATAAAAGATTTAGAAAACTTTATTGCCGAAGCAGGATTTCAAAGTTTAGGTGTTTTTACTAATAAAGAACAAAATAAAAAAGATTATAGTAAAACAAGTTTAACGCTTTTTGCTATTCTTGCTTGTATTGTTATGTATATCTCTATGGGACATATGATTCATTTACCTATAATATCATATCTTAATATGATGAAGTATCCCATTAATTATACTTTATGTTTATTTATTTTAACTATTCCTTTTTTAATATATGGTTGGGATATTTTTAAAAGTGGTATTAAAAATACTATTCATAAAAGTCCTAATATGGATACCTTAGTAACTATTGGTGTTATAACTAGTTTAATATATAGCTTATTTAGTATGGTAATGGTCTTAAAAGGTAAATATAATTATGTAGAAAATTTATATTTTGAATCTTGTGCCATAGTTATTTTCTTTGTTAAATTAGGGCGCTTTATTGATAAAAAGAGTAAAATGAAAACAACAGAAGCTATTAAAGATTTAGTTCAAATTACGCCTAGTAAAGCATTACTAAAAGTAGGGGATACTGAAAAAGAAGTAACTATTGATGAAGTAAAAAAAGGCGATATTTTGATTTGTAAACCAGGAATGAAAGTAGCAGTTGATGGAATTATTATCGAGGGACAATCACATTTTGATGAAGCTTTTATTACAGGGGAGTCTTTACCAAGTAAAAAGAAAGTTAATGATGAAGTAGTAGCAGGCAGTATTAATTTAGATGGTTATATTCTTTATAAGGCTTTAAAAATTGGTAAAGATTCAACTATATCAGAAATAGTTAAATTAGTAGTGGAAGCTACTAATACAAAGTCGCCTATTCAAAAAACAGCTGATAAAGTAGCAGGTTATTTTGTTCCTGCAATTGTTCTTATTGCTTTCTTAACGTTTATAGGGTACTTGGTTTTTGCTTTTCCTTTAAGTGAAGCTATAACATCATTTGTAACCGTTCTTGTTGTTGCTTGTCCTTGTGCCTTAGGACTTGCTACACCTTTGGCAGTAGTAGTCGGTATGGGACTTACAGCCAAAGAAGGTATTTTAATTAAATCAAGTGAGATATTAGAAAATGCTCATAAAGTTGATACAGTTGTTTTTGATAAAACAGGGACTTTAACTTATGGTAATTTAAAAATTTCTAAAATATACAATTTTAGTGAAAAAAGCGATGAAGAATTAATTAAAATAGTAGCTAGCATTGAACAAAATTCAACTCATCCCATTGCTAAGGCTTTTACTAATCATGCTCTTAATAAAAAAATTAATTTAATTAATGTAGCATCTTTTGAAGAAATTAGTGGTATTGGTTTAAAAGCTTTGATAAAAGAAAAAGAAATATATATAGGTAATAATAAATTATTTAAGAAATTAAAAATAGAAAATAATTATCAAAAAGAAGAAGAACAATTAACTAATCTTGCTAACAGTGTTGTTTATGTAATTGCAGATAAAAAAGTAATAGGGTTGATAGGTATCAGGGATACTGTAAGGGATAATGCTAAAATAGTTATAAATAAATTAAATAAAATAGGCATAGATACTATTATGTTAACTGGTGATAATATTAATACTGCTAATATAATAGCCAAAGAAACAAATATCAAAAAAGTTATGGCAGATATGTTACCTCGTGATAAAACTAATGCCATAAAACAACTTATTAAAGAAGGTCATAATGTTATGATGGTAGGAGATGGAGTAAATGATGCTCCTAGTCTTGCTATTAGTAATGTTGGCGTAAGTATCGGAAGTGGTACAGATATTGCTACTAATTCAAGTAGTGTTATATTAATTAATGATAATTTAGATAAAATTTTATTGTTAATAGATATTAGTAAAAAAACTTTAACAAAAATAAAACAAAATTTATTTTGGGCTTTCTTTTATAATTTATGTATGATCCCAATTGCTATTGGACTTTTAAAACCATTCAATATCAGTATGAATCCCATGTTAGCATCATTAGCAATGATGTTTAGTAGTTTAACAGTTGTTTTTAATTCTTTACGATTAAAACAAAAAAATTAAGATTATTGGAATAGTGGTTATTTACTACCAAAATTCAAAATAATCGTTTTTTTTCGTAAAATATAGTATAATATATAGAAAGTTTAGTGGAGGTATTATGGCATATATAGAATTTAAAAATGTTACTAAAAAGTATAAAACTGGTGAAATTGAAATTAAGGCATTAGATAAAGTATCTTTTCAAGTTGATAAAGGGGAATTAGTAGTTATTTTAGGTCCTTCGGGAGCTGGCAAAACGACTTGTTTAAATATATTAGGTGGTATGGATAATGCTACTAGTGGTGAGATTATTGTCGATGGAGTTCATATTGATAAATTGAAAGGACGTAGTCTTACTAAATATCGTCGTAACGATATAGGTTTTGTTTTTCAATTTTATAATTTAATTCAAAATTTAACAGCAGCAGAAAATGTTGAATTAGCCGTACAATTATGTCGTGATCATTTAGATCCAAAAAATATTTTAGAAAAAGTAGGATTAAAAAAACGATTAAAAAATTTCCCATCTCAATTATCAGGAGGAGAACAACAGCGCGTTTCTATTGCCAGAGCTATTGCTAAAAATCCTAAGCTTTTATTATGTGATGAACCAACTGGTGCCTTAGACTATAAAACCGGTAAACAAATATTAAAATTACTTGAAGATGTATGTCGCAATGAAAAAATGACAGTTATTATTATTACTCATAATAGTGTTATTGCTGAAATAGCTGATAAAGTTATAAAATTTAACAGTGGACTAGTGCAAGATATTATTATCAATAAAAAACCTAAATCAGTAGAGGAAATCGCGTGGTAATATGAAAAATAAATTATTAATAAGTGGTATTAGAAAAATTTTATCATCACGACGTAAATTTATTTCCCTTTTATGCCTTGCTTTATTAGGAGTAGGGTTTTATGGTGGCATTAAAGCAACTAGTCCAGATATGCAAAAAACTCTTGATAATTATTTAGATGAGCAACATTTTTATGATATTGAAATTGTCTCTTCTTTAGGATTAACCAATTCCGATATTGAAAAAATTAAAACAACTGGTTTAGTTGATGAAATTATAGGTAGTAAATATACTGATGAAGTAATAACAATTAATAACGTCGAGAAAACAATTAGAATTATAGATTTAACAAAGATTAATCAAGTCGTTTTAAAAGAAGGTAAAATGCCTGCTAATAATAACGAAATAGTTGTCGAAAAAACTTTCTTAAAAAACAATAAATTAACGCTTGGTGATGTTATAGAATTTAATAGTCAAAATCTAAAAGATAATAAATTTAAAATTGTTGGAGTAGTAGAAAGTCCTTTATATTTTACTAGTTCTCGTGGTACTACTAATGTAGGTAATGGCGAAATAAATTATTTTGGTTATGTCAAAAGCGAGGCATTTATAACAGATTATTATACTAATATATATTTAACATTAAAAGATACAAGTGATCTTATAACTAATAGTAAAGTTTATTTAAATAAAATTACTTCTTTTGAAGAAAACATTATTCCGATAGAGGAAGAGCAATGCCAAATTCGTTTTAATGAATTATATGGTGAGAAAATCAATTATTTGAAAAGTTTAAATATCAAAGTAAATATGGATGATTTTCCAGTATCTAAGTGGTATCTTTTTGATCGTACTAATAATGATGGATATAAGTCTTTTATTGATTCTGTCGATAGTATTAAACAATTAGGCAGTGTTTTTCCTTTAATATTTTATGTGGTTGCTATTTTAATTAGTTTAATATCTATGTCGAGGATGGTTGAAGAAGAACGTTGTGAGATTGGTACTTTAAAAGGTTTAGGTTTTTCAAATTATCATATTTATTTACGAAATATTATTTATTCTTTTTTAGCAACTACCATTGGTGGTATTATTGGTATGCTTATAGGTTTTAATTTGATCCCTAAGGTTATTTGGAATATATATACATCATTATTTACTATTCCTAATTTTGTTTGTGAATTTAATTGGTATTATGGTATTATTGGATTATTCATTGCTATCCTTTGTATTTGTGGATCATCTTTTATAACTACTTATAATATTTTAAGAGAAAAACCAAGTCAATTAATGCGTCCTAAAGCTCCAAAAGTAGGTAAAAAAATATTTTTAGAAAATTTTAAGTTTTGGGACAAATTATCTTTTTCTACTAAGATCTCTATTCGTAATATATTTAGATATAAGAAAAGGATTATTATTACCATAATAGGAATTGCTGGATCAACAGCTTTAATGTTAGTAGGATTTGGACTTAAAGATTCAATTGTTGATATAGTTAATTTTAATTATAATAATGTTTTTATCTATGATCGAATGATTTATCTATCTTCTAATGGTGATCCTAATAACGTAATAGATCAATTAGAAGATAATAAAGAAATAACTAATAAAGTAGAAGCTAAATATGAAATCATAGATTTATATAATCATGATCAGGATTCTTTTGAAGTAAATTTAATTGTTCCATATAATAGTAATAATTTAAATGAAGTTATTCAATTGCATGATATTAATAATAAGAAAAAGGAAATTAAGATAAAAGATGATTATGCTTATATTAGTGAAAAATTAGCTAAACTTTTAAAAGTTAAAGTTGGTGATAAGGTATCTTTTTTAGTAAATGATAAATATATAGATATAGAAGTAGGAAGTATTGTTGAAAATTATATTAGAGATTATGTCTATTTATCTAAAAATACATATGAAAAAATATTTGATGATTATACAACTAATGTTATTTTTGTTAATAATAGCAATGATTATCAGGATAAATTTGATAATGAAATACTAAATAATAAAAATGTTGCTAATATAATTAAAACTTCGGATACATCTAATTTAATAAGTGATATATTGTCATCATTAAATTCAGTAGTATTAATTTTAATTGTTTCATCTTCAATGTTAGCTTTTGTTATTTTATATAATTTGTCATCAATTAATATTAGTGAACGAAAACGTGAAATTTCCACTCTTAAAGTATTAGGTTTTTATGATGAAGAAGTGGATCGTTATATTACTAATGAAAATTATTTTATAACAATAATTGGTATTGGTTTAGGATTAATATTGGGATTACATTTATGTCATTATGTTATATCTACTTGTGAGATGCAATATGTCATGTTTGTAAGACATATTAAATTATTTAGTTATATTATTACTGTTATAATAGCACTTGTCTTTACTATAATAGTAAGTAGGATTACTCATTATAATTTAAAGAAAATTGATATGGTTGAGTCCTTGAAGAATAATGAATAATGTATACATTTTTTAAGCAAAATAATAATTAAAAATTGATTAAGGTATTGATAAATACAGATAAATATTATACAATGTTAATGAAGTTCAGAACTGACAAGCACTATGGTGCGTCAGTCTTTTTTTTATTTTTGATGTTTGTCAATACATAATTAAAAAAAAGTGTAACGCAAAAAAGTTTTTAGTTAATACTAA
>CANRAE010000052.1 GCA_947628525.1 uncultured Bacilli bacterium | reverse complement strand
CAATTCCAATCAATTAATAATTCTATTACTTTATCAAATACTGTTTGTAATAAATCTTTTTCTAATTTACAAAACTTCCTTTTATAATTTTGTGAATATGTTGAATGATCTGGTACTTCTTCATTTAAATTATATCCTATAAACCATCTATATAAATTATTATATTTTAAATTCTCATATGTTCTTCTTAAACTATCTTCATGAAAAAGGAACTTTAATATATGAATCTTTACTAAAACTACAGGATCTATACTTTTTCTTCCTACCTTAGAATATAGTTTTTCTACTTCATCATATACAAAGTTCCAATCAAAATATTTTTCTATAACTCTTAAAAAATGATTTTCAGGAATCATACTTTCTAAATTTACTATTTCACTTGAGTAATTTTTTTCTGGTCTTTTTGTCATTGACATATTTATCACATCCTTAATCTAACCAATTATATTATCTCATATTTGCATTAAAAAAGCGAGATATATGTGACAATAATTGGTTAGATTAAGTCATATCTCGCATTTATAATTATAAATTATTTTTAGAAAAATAAAAAGACTGTTTTCAACCTTTTCGTTTGTCAACAGTCTGAGAAGATAATGATGATTATCTTTTTTTTGTTTAACTTTTTAAATTAATTAACAATATATAATAGAGATGATAAATGTGAAAAAAATATTGTGTTTATTATGTGTGTTTATATTTTTAACCCTTAGTATAAAGACTAATGATGAAGTAATAATACCAGATGAATCGATAAGAATTAGAGTAATTGCTAATAGCAATAATAGTTATGATCAAATGATTAAAAAATTAGTAAGCAATCATATTGAAGAAAAAATAGCAAATTTATTGATTGATGTTGAAAATATAGATGATGCTAGAAGTGTAATTAAAGATAACCTTTTAGATATAGAAAGTAGTGTAGCTAATATTTTAGAAAAGAATAATTATAATTATAGTTATAAAGTTAATTTTGGTTATAATTTATTTCCTTCTAAAACCTATAAAGGAGTAACTTATAATGAAGGATATTATGAATCTATTGTAGTTACTATTGGTGAAGGTAAAGGTGAAAATTGGTGGTGTGTTTTATTCCCTCCACTATGTCTTATGGAAAGTAATGATAATAATATGGAAGAGATTGAATATAAATCATTTATTAAAGAAATAATTGATAAATATTTTTAGAATTAAAATAACTCTATCATAGTATGATTTAAATAGAGAGTGATATTATGGTAGAGTTATTTACTATTATTATGATAGCTGTTGGTCTTAGTATGGATGCTTTTTCGTTAGCTATTTTATATGGCACTTTAGATTTTGAAAAAAAGAAAGCATTAACTTTATCGAGTAGTGTTGGTATATTTCATTTTTTTATGCCCTTATTAGGTAATTTTATTGGGATAATAATCTTAAAGTTATTACCATTAAAACCGAATATATTAGTTGGTATTATTTTTTTTATTATTGCTATTCAGATGATTTTATCAATATTTAAAGAAGAAGAAATAGTTGATTTAAAAGGGATATTTGCTATGATTTTATTTGCTTTTACAGTCAGTGTGGATAGTTTTTCGGTGGGTATTGGAATGTCAGCGATTGCTAATAATTATATTTTAGCTGTTTCTATTTTTGCTATTACTAGTGCTTTTTTTACTTATTTAGGATTAAGATTAGGTAGCAAATTGACTGAAAAATTTGGTAAAGTTTCAACTTTACTTGGAAGCATTGTCTTATTGTGTCTTTCTTTTGTATATCTTTTTCAATAGTATTGACTAAAATTATTAAATAATTCATAATAAAGATGGAAAGAATGGTGAAAAGGATGTTAGTAAATAGTATTAACATGTTACAAGATGCTAAAAAAGGTAAATATGCTGTTCCACATTTTAATATTAATAATTTGGAGTGGACTAAATATATTTTAGAAGAATGCAACAGTCATAATATACCGGTTATATTGGGTGTAAGTGAAGGGGCTTGTAAATATATGGGTGGTTATAATGTTGTTGCTAACATGGTTAAAGCCCTTATTAAAGATTTAAATATACAAATTGATGTTTGTTTGCATTTAGATCATGGTTCAACTTTTTCTTCTTGTCAACAAGCTATTGATGCTGGTTTTACTTCGGTTATGATCGATGCATCTAAATATGATATAGAAGAAAATAAAAGGATTACCCAAGAAGTTGTGGATTGTGCCCATAAATTCGGTGTTAGCGTTGAGGCGGAAGTTGGCCATATTGGTGGTAATGAAGATGGTGTTTCTAATGAAATATATCATGCTACAGTAGAAGATTGTGTTAGTTTAAGCCAAGTTGGAATCGATTCAATTGCTCCTGCTCTGGGTAGTGTTCATGGGCTATATAAAGGTGAACCAAACTTAAATTTTGAACGAATGAAAATAATCAATGATACATTAAATATTCCCTTAGTACTTCATGGTGGTACAGGAATCCCAGATGATGATATTAAGCGAGCTATTGCTTGTGGTATTAGTAAGATAAATATTAATACAGAATTACAAATAGCGTGGCATGATGCTGTTTTAGAATTTGTTATGAATAATAAGGAAATATATGATCCAAGAAAAGTAATAAGTAGTGGACAAGCTGCTATGAAAAAAGTAATAAGTGATAAAATAAAATTGTTTTTTAATAGGTAATTATTTATTGCTTTATAATAAAATATATTGAAGTGGAGGTATTATGAAGGTATTAGAAATTACAGGATGTCAAGAACTGAAAGGCACAATCCGTATTAGTGGTGCAAAAAATAGTTCCGTTGCTCTAATACCAGCAGCAATTCTTGCAGATGATGATGTTACAATATGTAATGTACCAGATGTTACAGATACGGATTCTTTAAGTGAAATTTTAGAATTTTTGGGTGCTGATGTCAGAAGAGCTAGTGAGAGTATTGTTATTAATCCTAAGAACATAATAAATAAGGAAATACCAGAGGAATTATCACAAAAGTTACGTGCCTCATATTATTTTATGGGATCTTTATTAGGAAAATATAATCATGTTGAGATGTATTTTCCGGGGGGATGTTCAATTGGCGCAAGACCTATTAATTTGCATTTAAAAGGTTTTGAAGCATTGGGGGCTACGGTCAAGATAGAAGATGATAAATATATTGTTGATGCCAAAGAATTAAAAGGGGCAACAATTTACTTAGATTTTGCTTCGGTAGGAGCTACTATTAATATTATGTTAGCGGCAGTTAAGGCCAAAGGAACGACGGTAATTGATAATGCTGCTAAAGAACCAGAGATTGTTAATGTTGCCACTTTCCTAAATAACATGGGGGCAAAAATAACTGGTGCGGGAACAAGTAGAATTAAAATAGAAGGAGTAAAAGAATTAAAAGGTTGCTTTCATGAAGTTATCCCAGATAGGATTGAGGCAGGTACTTATACTATTGCTGGGGCTCTTATGGGAAATTATTTAAAAATAGATAATATTATTCCTGAACATATAGAAGCTTTAACATCTAAATTAATAGAAATGGGTGTCGAATTAGAAATAGGTGAAGATTATTTAATCGTTAATCGTCCTAATAAATATAAAACCGTTACTGTTCAAACCCAAGTTTTTCCAGGTTTTCCAACTGACTTACAGCAACCATTTATGGTATTAACTACAAAATGTAATGGTAAATCAATTATTGAAGAAACTATTTGGGAAAACCGTTTTATGCATGTTCCTTATTTAAATAAAATGGGTGCTAATATAACTATTGCTGGTAATAAGGCAACGATTAAAGGTCCAACAGAATTAATTGGTAGTGAAGTAGAAGCCACTGATTTAAGAGCTGGGGCTAGTTTAGTTATTGCGGCTTTAACGGCTAAGGGCAAAACTATTATTCATAACATTGAGCATATTTTAAGAGGATATGAAAATATTGTAGAAAAATTAAATGATGTCGGTGCTAAAATTGAGATAAAAGAAATATAATCTAATGAAATATTTCTTTTTTTTTTAGGAGGAAAACATGAAATGTAAAAAGTATATCATTTTATTAGCTATTATTGCTTTTATATTTGTTGGTATTTTTACCATTTATAAACTAACTTATCATGAAACAATAAACTATGTTGCCTTAGGTGATTCAGTAGCGGCTGGTAGGAATCCATATGGGGCAATAGACTATGGATATACTGATTATTTTAAAGATTATTTATACGAAAATCATAATTTAAAAAGCTATATAAATTACGCTGTAAGTGGATACAAAATTACTGATGTCATGAATGATATAAATATAAATCGTAAAATCACGGTGAATGATAAAGAAGAAAATATTAGAAAGGCATTACGGGAATCAGATATTGTAACAATTTCGATCGGTGCCAATGACTTAATAAGTAGTTTTAATATTTCTAATATTGGAAGTATGTTGACTAATAAAAATATTTTATATAATAAGATCGATAATATTTTTACTAAGTTAGATGAATTAATAGTCTTAGTCAAAAAATATGCTAAAAATAATATTTTTATTGTTGGCTACTATAATCCTTTACCCAACTTAACAAAGTTTACTAGCGATATTGATGAATTGATAAATTATTCAGATAAAAAATATCAACAATTGTCTTCGAAATACGATCTTACTTTTGTAAAAGTATCTGATGCTATTGCCAAACATAATGATTATTTACCAAATCCTCTTGATATTCATTTAAATAAAAAAGGTTATGAAGTTATAAGTAGAGCTATTATTGAAAAATTAAATACTAAATCCCTAAAATAGGCATTTTTAACATAAATTGGTTGCATATTTTCAAAATAACTGTTATACTATATTAGCAATTATTTCTATGGCTTATATTAAGCCATGGCGGAAGGAGAGATAAAATGAAAGCAGGAATTCATCCTAATTATAAAGAGACCAAAGTTACTTGTGCTTGTGGTGAAACATTTACTGTACAATCAACAAAAGATGAAATTAATGTTGAAGTTTGTTCAAAATGCCATCCTTTTTATACGGGAACTCAAAGTAGAACCTCTCATACAGGTAGAGTAGATAAATTCAACAAAAAATATGGTTTTGATAAAAAAGAAGCTTAATAAAATAATTTATTACAATTAGTATTAATCTAATGATAATAAATAAATGAGAAATTAATCAAAAATCAAGGGAATTATTAGTGTAATTAAACCCTTGATTTTTATTGTCAATTTTTTTTAAATAAATAAAAAATAATACTAAGTTTAGTAGTAACATGATATAATAAAGAAGAATAAAGAGGTGTCATATGAAAGTTGCAATTGCGAGTGATCATAAAGGGTATCATTTAAAAACAGCATTAATTAATTATTTAATAAAAAAAGGATATGAAGTATTAGATTTAGGTACAGATTCAGTCATTTCTACGGATTATCCAAAGTTTGCTTTTATTTTATGTGAGGCAATTAACAATAAAGAAGCTGATTTTGGTATTGCTATATGTGGTACAGGAATTGGTATATCAATCGCATGTAATAAAGTAAAAGGAATAAGATGTGCCAAAGTAGATAATGTTAAAGAAGCTAAATTAACGAGAATGGATAATAATGCCAATGTTTTAGCTCTTAATGGCAGTATGCTAAATTTCCGTGCCAAGGATATTGTCGATGTATTTTTAACAACGCCTTTTTCTAATGGTGAAAGACATATTAAAAGATTAAAAATGATTGAAGATTATGAAGGTGGTAATAGTGGGGAACATTAAAATTTTATTATATTTTTGTGTTGCTGTATTAGTAATTTGGGCCATGGATTCTGTTAATATTAATCAAATTTTTAAAAAAAATCGTGTTGCCCAAGCACGAGTTTTTTATTTTTTATTAGGTTTAGCTATGATTTATTTAATAACAAACTTAATATATGATTTCTTTTTCTTTTCACAAATTGGATAAAAAATGTATAAAAATCCACCAAAAAGTTCAAACTTATATTGAGGTGGAAAAATGAAAAGGAAATTAAGGTTAAAACCATATGTTTTACCAAGTATTTATGTAATTTTAATAACAATATTTGTAGTAAGTGCAATGTCTACATTTGAAGATGTACCAGCTTTTGAAGAAGATGTAACATATGTATCTAGTGTTATTTTATCTAATGATACACCGGTAATATCTACCAGTGGTGAAGTTCAAGATACTATAATTATTAGACCATATAATGATCCAAATGTAAAAATAGGCAAAAATTTTTATAATTACAAAGGTGATGAAGATAGTCAAAAAAATTCTATTGTATATTATGAAAATACATATATGCAAAATTCTGGCATAGATTATGTTAAGGAAGATTATTTTGAAGTTGTAGCTATATTAGATGGAACAGTATTAAGTGTTAATAATAACGATTTGTTAGGTAATACTATTGAAATTAAACATGATAATAATATGATTAGTATTTATCAAAGTTTAAGTACGGTAACGGTTAAAGAGAAAGATACCATTAAACAAGGACAAGTACTTGGTAAAAGTGGTAGTTCTAAAATCAATAAGGATCTAGGTAATCACTTACATTTTGAATTATTTAAGGAAGGACAAGTATTGAATCCAGAAGAGTTTTATAATAAAAATATTAAAGATTTATAGGCAGTAGAATGCCTTTTTTTATTCATATCTTATGAATTAAACCTATATACTTTAATAAAAGGAAGGTATATATGGATAGATACATAATTGATAGAGTTTTAAATGAGGCCAAATATATAATAAAGAATGAAAGTACAGTACGAGATATTGCTGAAATATATTCTGTTAGCAAGAGTACAGTACATAAAGATTTACAGGATAGATTGAGGGAAATTAATATTGCTTTGCATGAGGAAGTTGATAAAATTTTTAAACAACATATTGAAATAAGGCATATTAGAGGAGGACAATCTACCAAAGAAAAATATTTAAAATTATAAAGAGGGAAAATATGAAAGATATAGGAATAGATTTAGGAACAGCGAATGTATTAATTTATGTAAAAGGACAAGGCATAGTTTTAAATGAACCATCTGTTTTAGCAATTGATCAAGAAACAAAGAATGTTTTGGCAGTAGGTAAAGAAGCTAATGAAATGTTAGGTAGAACTCCTGGGAAGGTCAAAGCTATTAAACCTTTAAAAGATGGTGTTATTGCTGACTTTGAATATACAGAAGCTATGCTTACTAATATGTTAAAAAAAGTTAAAGGACTTAGGATGTGGTCAAAACCAAGAATTTTAATTTGTTGTCCATCTAATATTACACCTGTTGAAAAAAATGCTATTAGGGAAGCTGCTGAAAAATTAGGGGCAAAAAAAGTTTTTATGGATGAAGAGCCAAAGGTTGCTGCACTTGGTGCAGGGATGGATATATCATTACCTGGGGCAAATATGGTCATAGATATTGGTGGAGGAACTACTGATATAGCAATATTGTCATTAGGGGGAATAGTCAATAGTTCTTCTATAAGGGTGGCTGGAAATAGTTTTGATAATGCGATTATAGAATATATAAGAGATAAATATAAATTATTGATTGGTGAAAGAACAGCCGAAGATATCAAAATTAATTTAGGGGCTGTTTACAAAGGGGATAAAAATAATAAAAAAGAAATTAAAGGTCGTAGCTTAGATAATGGATTACCACATACCATTGTAATTACGGAAAAAGAAATAGAGGAAGCATTATATCCTCATGCTATTAGTATTATAAAGGAAGCTAAAAAAGTTTTAGAAAACACTTCACCAGAGTTATCCGCAGATATTGTGGATAAAGGAGTTGTATTAACCGGAGGAGGAGCGTTAGTTAAAGGTTTTGCTTCCTTATTTGAAAAAGAATTAAATATACCAGTGTTTGTTGCTGAAAGTCCTCTTACTTGTGTAGCTGAAGGATGTGGTATCATGCTTTCTAATTTAAATTATTTAGATAGATAACTATTAATGTAACAATTAATAGTTTTTGTTTTTAATATAGGTATGATATAATTTAATTATGAAGTGAGGTATTAAGTAGTATGTTGGATAATTATTTGGTAGAAATTGTTTTAATAACTCTCATAACATTTGTTTTTTCGGTTTTAATTATGCCAGGTATGATTAAAATTGCTAATCATATAGGGGCAATTGATGTACCTAATGATAAAAGAAGAGTTCATAATAGACCTATTCCTAAAATGGGCGGATTAGGTATCTTTG
Source organism: uncultured Bacilli bacterium (assembly GCA_947628525.1). GTDB lineage: Bacteria > Bacillota_I > Bacilli_A > RF39 > UBA660 > RGIG3091. Next base: position 982 of record CANRAE010000052.1, on the reverse strand, counting down.
CAGCCTTTGTTTTTGGCTATATGTTGTTTGGTGTTCACAGCATTCAAATGAATTCAATATTAATAGGTAGTTTTATTATCATAATTACGGGTATTATTGATGATATTAAGCCAATAAGTGCTAAGGCGAAACTATTTGGTCAATTTTGTGCAGCAGCTACTATTATATTTTATGGTAATATTTTATTAAACGAAGTAACAGCATTTGGACAAGTATTTAATTTTGGCGTTTTCGCTTATCCAATAACTTTAATTTTTATTTTAGCGTGTATTAATGTTATTAATTTAATTGATGGCTTAGATGGATTAAGCGGTGGTATAACTTCTATTTTCTTATTAACTATGGGTATTATTGCTTTTATTCAAGGCAGACAAGCTACTTTGGAAATTACTATTATTTTTATCATGTTAGGCGCTACTTTGGGCTTTTTGTTACATAATTTTAATCCGGCTAAAATTTTTGCTGGTGACACAGGTTCAATGTTTATGGGATTTATTATTGCTATTGTTTCGTTATTAGGATTTAAAGGAGCTATGTTTTTATCATTTATGGTACCATTAGCAGTATTGGCTATTCCTATTTTAGATACCTTTTTTGCCATAATAAGGAGATTAATAAATAAAAAACCTATTTTCGAAGCCGATAAAGATCACATGCATCACCAATTTTTAAAAATGCACTTTTCTCAAAGGAAGACAGTCCTTATTATTTATTTGATCAATATTTTATTTTCACTTGCTGCTATATTATTTACTGTTGGTGATTCTAAAACAGCTATTATCATTTACTTCATATTATTAATTCTAGCAATATGGTTTATTTTGCATACAGGTATATTATCGCAAAGTATTAGTGATCGTATTAGAAAATTTGAAAGTAAGGCTATAAAAAGAGAAAGACGATAATGAAGTTGTCAATAAAAAGTAGACACTAAAAAAGTATTATTTAAAACCTAGTTGAATTCGATATTCAACTGGGTTTT
>CANRAE010000051.1 GCA_947628525.1 uncultured Bacilli bacterium | reverse complement strand
ATGGAAGAATATGTAAAAGAAGCGCGAGAGGTAAGTGGAAGTATAAGTTTTGGGGAATCATATGATAAAGAGATAGCGAATCAAAGACAAGCTAGAATGGATGGTTATGAAGAAGGAGAAAAGAAAGGTAAACAAGAAGAAAGAATAAATCGTTCCAAAGAGATAGCTTTATCGATGATAAAAAATAAAATAGATGTAGATATGGTATCCAAATGTACAGGATTATCCAAAGAAGAGATTATAAATTTAAAGTAGTTATTTGTAATAGAAATGTGTATTTTTTCTGAAATAATAAGTGGTTATGTTGATTATACTTATTAAGTAGGGTATAATTAATCTGCTTAATAATTTAATGATGGAGGTAATATGTTAAAATTACAAAATATAAATAAAAGTTATACTACTGGTGGTTTTACGCAACAGGCATTGATCGATGTAAACCTTGAATTTAGAAAAAATGAATTTGTAGCTATATTGGGACCTTCTGGAAGTGGTAAGACAACGCTTTTAAACATTATCGGTGGGCTAGATAAGTATGATAGTGGCGATGTAATTATTAATAATAAATCTACTAAAAAATTTAAAGCTACTGAATGGGATGCTTATCGTAATAATTCCATTGGTTTTATATTTCAAAGTTATAATTTAATTAATCATATTTCTATTTTAGATAATGTAGAAATGGGAATGACTTTGAGTGGCGTATCTGCATCTAAACGAAAAGCAAAAGCATTAGAAGTTTTAGACAAAGTTGGTTTAAAAGAACATGCCCATAAACGACCAAATCAATTATCTGGGGGGCAAATGCAAAGAGTCGCTATTGCTAGAGCTCTTGCTAATGACCCTGATATTATTTTAGCAGATGAACCAACAGGTGCCCTTGATTCTATTACTAGTGTACAAATTATGGAACTTATTAAAGAAATAGCTAAAGATAAATTAGTTATTATGGTTACACACAATGCAGATTTAGCAAATAATTATGCAAATCGTATTGTTGAATTTAAAGACGGTAGACTTATTAGTGATAGTAATCCTATTAATAATAGTAAAAATCAAAAAGAAAAATACAAGCTTAAAAAAACTTCTATGAGTTTTTTGACGGCTTTAAAATTATCATTTAATAATATCCGTACTAAAAAAGGAAGAACTTTATTAACTGCTTTTGCATCTAGTATTGGTATAATTGGAATAGCTTTAATTCTGTCTTTATCTAATGGTTTTGACATTGAAATAGATAAATTTGAAAGAGATACGCTATCTTCTATGCCTATAATGATTAGTGAACAGGCTATGGAAATGACAGAAGAAAAAATGATCGAATTAAGTAATAATGACAATATGGAAGAATATCCTAACAAGAAAGTGGTTTATCCACAACAACCAATAGTCGATCAAGTTTTACATACTAACGTTTTAGATCAAGACTATATTAAATATATAGAAAATATTGATAATACACTTTTAGCTGGTATTGCTTATACTAGAACTACAGCTTTAAACATGGTAAGTAAAACAAGTGAAGGATATAAACCAGTAGCTTTGTCAATGACGGATTTAAATTCTATCCCTGTTAAAATTAATGATGATATACCAGGTGTTATGGAAGTTAATTATGATATATTATATGGTCATTTGCCTAATGAAAAAAATGAGTTGCTTCTAGTTATAGATAGTAAGAATCGAATTAATGATCAAGTATTAGAAGCACTAGGTATAGATATTGAAAAAGAAGAAGTAGCATTTGATAAAATTATAGGAACAGAATTAAAAATAGTTTTTAATAATGAATATTATCGTCAAATAGGTAATTATTTTACTATTAATACTAATTTTGAAGCTATGTATAACAGTGATGAATCATTAAGTTTAAAAGTTGTTGGTATTGCAAGAGGTAAAGAAGATAAAAAAACTTTAACATCTGGAATATCTGGATTGTTTTATACTGATGATTTAATGGATTATATTGTTCAAATTAATGAAAAATCCAATATTGTTAACATTCAAAGAAATGCTGATTATAATGTTTTAACTGGTGAAAAGTTTGATAATACGGATGGACAATTGACAAAAGATACCCTTATTTCTTATCTTGGTGGAGATAGTGTTCCAGCCATGATTAATTTATATCCAGTTGATTTTGATGCTAAGGAGCAAGTATTAGATTATTTAGATCAATATAATGAAGGAAAAGAATTAGAAGATCAGATTTTATATACTGATTTAGGTAATATTATTTCTAGTTTATCTGGTTCTATTATGGATGCAATTACGATTGTGTTAATAGCATTCTCAGCTATTTCTCTAATTGTATCAAGTATTATGATCGGAATTATAACCTATATTTCAGTATTAGAAAGAACTAAGGAAATTGGTGTTTTACGAGCTCTTGGAGCTAGAAAAAAAGATATTACTCGTGTATTTAATGCTGAAACATTTATTATAGGATTATGTTCAGGATTGATTGGTATCTTAATTGGTGGACTATTAACAATACCTACTAATATGATAATCGAAAATTTAACAGAGCTTCCTAATGTAGCTAAACTTAATCCAGTTCATGCTATTATATTAATAATTATAAGTATGACTTTAACAATGATTGGTGGCTTTATACCAGCTAAGATGGCTGCTAAAAAAGATCCTGTTGAAGCTTTAAGAACAGAATAATAATGAAAGTTTCGTAAATGAATTTTAATTTGCAAAGTGCAATATATTGTACCTTGCAATTTTTTTGGCTGTAAACAACGTTATAAAATAATGTTTTAGGTTTATTAATATAAAAAATATGTTATTATATATATGAAAGATGTGATTAGATGAAATTAAAGAAAAATACTTTTTTACAAGGAGCCTTTGTTGCTTCTATGGGAATTGTGTTAAGTAAGATTTTAGGAATTATATATGTAATTCCTTTTTACTCTATAATTGGTGAACAAGGTGGGGCTTTATATGGGTATGCATACAATATATACTCTATTTTTTTAAGTTTATCAACAGCAGGTTTTCCATTAGCTGTTAGTAAAATTATTAGTGAGTATGATGCCTTAGGATATTATAAAGAAAAAGAACAAGCTTTTAAAATTGCTAAACGTTTATTAAGTTTTATTGGTATAATTTGCTTTATTATTTTGTTTGTATTTGCACCTCAAATTGCTAAATTAATTATTGGTGATATTCAAGGAGGTAATTCTATTAGTGATATTGTTTTTGTTATTAGGATTATATCATTCTCTATTTTAGTTGTACCTATTTTGAGTGTATACCGTGGTTATTTGCAAGGTCATAAATACATTACCCCTACGTCAGTAAGTCAAGTATTAGAGCAAATTGTAAGAGTTTTAATTATAATAATCGGAAGTTATCTAACATTAAGAGTATTTAAGCTTAGTTTGGCAACCTCAGTAGGAGTAGCTTTATTTGGGGCTACTGCTGGTGCTATATGTTCATATTTGTATTTAGTTAATAAAGTTCTAAAACATCGTAAAGAATTAAAAGCCGATTATAATAAAAATGCCGAAATTAAAATTACTACTAAGGAAATTGCTATTAAGATTCTTTGCTATGCTTTTCCCTTTGTCTTTGGCGATGTTCTAAAATCATTATATAATTCAGTTGATACTTTTTTATTAATAAGAACCTTGGTTAATGGATTAGCATTTAATATCAATGATGCTGAGTCTATTATGAGTGCTATATCAACCTGGGGAAACAAATTAAACATGATAGTAATAGCAGTAGGAACAGGATTTACTGTAAGTATTATTCCCCATTTAACAAGAAATCTTATTAATAAAGATTTTCAAGCTATAAAAGAGCGTATTAATAAAAGCTTTAAAATAACTTTATTTATAACACTACCTATGGTTGTAGGATTAAGCTTTCTGGCTAAACCAGTATGGAACGTATTTTACGGTTATAGTACTTATGGATCTAAGGTTTTTAGCTTATCTATTTTTGTAGCCTTAGTTACGGTTTTATTATCATTATGTACTACGATATTATTAACGTTAAAAGAATATAAAGTTTTATTTATTAATTTAATAACAGGATTAGTAGTCAATGCTCTTTTAGATGTGCCTTTAATTTATTTATTTAACTTTTTAAATTGGCCACCATATTATGGAGCTATTACCGCTACTATATTAGGAAACTTAGTGTCAGTAACGATCGTTATTACATATTTATATAAAAAATATGATATTGACTTCTTTAAATCATATAAAACTTTTTTGAAACAATTATTAGCTATTTTAACAATGATTATTGTATTATCAATATTAAAATATTTAGTACCATTCCCAACTAATAGAATAGCATCAGCTTTTGTCGTTGTCCTATATAGTATATTGGGTGCAGTTATATATTTAACTATTGCTTATAAAACAAAAATTATTAATGAAATATTTGGTAAAAATATATTAGAAAAAATTGTCAATAAATTAAAAAAATAATCGTGATGATTATTTTTTTATATGATGTAATTGTCTGTATCGTATGAACCATTAAAATCAGAACTAGTTTCATTTATTCCATAAGGCATAGGACTGTTATTAGAATATTCTATTCTTCTTAATCTTCTTTCCAATTGATTAATTTGACGTTCTAAATTATTAATTTGATTATTAATACTTCTTATTTGATTAGTACAATTGCATTGCTGATTAGGATGATTAGGAAATGGAAATCCTTGATTACCTGGGAAAAAATTATATGGTTGTTGATTATTCATAAATATTCTCCTTTACTTTACGTATTATTATATGCTTATACATAAATAGATGTTATAATAATAATGGTGATTTTATGCGTTTACGAAATGTAAAAAATAAAGAGGTTATTTTACAAAACTGCAATATATTAATAAGTGACTATGAACAAATGAAAGGTAATTGGCACAAAGAATTTGCTAATGATAATCCTATTTATGTAGAAATTGGTATGGGTAAAGGTGATTTTATCATTAATAATGCCTTAGAAAATCCTAATATCAATTATATAGGGATAGAAAAATATGATAGTATTTTAGCAAGAGCTATTAGTAAATTAAAGATAGATATACCTAATTTACGCTTTTTAAGAATGGATGCTAATAATATTTTATTAGCCTTTGATAAAGAAATAGATCGTATTTATTTAAATTTCTCTGATCCTTGGCCAAAAGATCGTCATGCTAGAAGAAGATTAACTAGCGAAGAATTTTTAAAAAAATATGAACAAATTTTTATGAATGATTACGAAATACATCAAAAAACAGACAATCGTAGTTTATTTGAATTTTCTTTAATGAACTATATTAATAGTGGTTATAAAATTATTGATATTTGCTTAGATTTGCATAACAGTAATAAAGATCATATTATTATGAGTGAATATGAAAAAAAATTTGTTAAAAAAAATAAAATTATTTACTTTGTAATAGTAAAAAAAATAGTGTCCAATTTACAAAAAAAGTGATAAAATGATATTAAACAAAATAAATGTTTGTTATAATTAAATATAGTAGGAGGGTTATGAAAAAAATTATACTTTTAATTGCCATCTTATTTTTGACAGTAGGATGCACAATACAAAAAGTAAATTACACCAGTATTGATAGTTTACTTTCTGATATGTTAACACGCGAAAATGGTTTATCAAACTCTTATTTTGAAGGATATAAATATTATATACCAAGAGGATTACGATTGGTTAGTAAAAAAGATTATAATGCTAGATTGGTACATGGTAATACAAAGTATTATCTATATGTAGATGTTATAGGTTATTATAATAAAGTAGATATAGAATTTACTCCAAGTGAAAGTTATTATTCCAAAGAGTTAAATTATAAGAATAAAAAAGGATATATTGAAATTACTAAAAATGATGATCAGTATTTTATAGAAATTATGTATAATTATGCTAAAATTGAGACATTAGTAGAAGAACGTGATTTAAAAACCGCTATTATGAATGCATGTTATATATTATCTTCTATACAATATAATGATAAAGTTATTGAAACTTTAATAGGTGATAATGTCTTAAATTATCAAGAAACACTTTTTGATATTTTTGGACCACATAAAAATTCCGGTAATGTTTTAGAGTACAGTAATTAAATAATTAATAAAATAGAAATCAACGAATAGGAGATGGATAATATGGGTTTATTTGATAAATTAAAAAATGTCTTCTTTGAAGAGGAATATGTAGAAGTAGAAGAACCTAAAAAAAGTAAAAAAGAAATTAAACAGGAAAAAGTGCCTGTTGCTAAAAAAATTGAGTTACCAGAAATAAAAAAAGCACCTTTAAAAGAGGAAGAAGAGGAATCAGCAATAGTTGAAGAAGAAGTTAAAGTAGAGGAAGAAAAAGAGGAAGAGCCAAAATTTAAATTCCCAATGGTTTTTGAAGATGATGATTTTAAACAAGAGATGCCTGTTTCTGAAAAAAAGATTCCTATTGTTGAAGAACAAGTAAGTAAAGAAGAAATAAAAGAAGTATCATATCACTTTGAAAATGAAAGAGTACCATTATACGAAGGTAGAGAAGAGAAAAAAGATAAACCAATTTTTAGACCAACACCAATTATTTCTCCTATTTATGGTATATTAGATAAAAATTATAAAAAAGAAGAGATCGTTACAAAAAAACCAATTGTTTTATCGCAAAGTTCATCCAAAAAAGTAGATTTTGATAGTATAAGACAAAAAGCTTATGGTGATCTAGCAAATGATATTACTGAATCTATGATGGATGATGGCGATAGTAAAGATGATACTCCTAAAATTAGAAGACGTAGTGAAAAACATGAACAAGAAATCGAAGAAAAAGATGAAGATGAAAATACTTTTTATGATCTAAATGTTGATTCACCAGCTGTTAATAAAGTAACAGTAGGAGATGCTGAAGAATATTTTAATGATTTAGGGCTAGAATATAATGTAGATTATAAAGATAATAGCACTGAAAAAACATCAAAGACGGTTAGCAGTGAAGAAAAAAGCGATCAACCATTAGAAAATAATTTATTTGATTTATTAGAAACTATGTATGAAGATAAAGAGGAGGAAGAATAAAAATGGAATTACTAGGAGAATTATTACCAATATTGTTGTATTTTTTGGGTGCTATTTTATTAGCAGTATTAATAATATTAGTTGTAAAGCTAATAAAAGTTGTTGACAAAACCAATGTTATTTTGGATAATGTTGATTCCAAAGTAAAAAGCTTAGATGGATTGTTTAATGTGATTGATAATTTTTCTGGTACGATAACATCCATTGGTGGTCGCATTGTTGATGGTGTTACTGGAATAATTTCAACCATTATTCATAAAAAAAGAAAAAATAAAAAAGAGGAGGATATAGAAGAATATGAGTAAAGACAAAGCTAAAAAGAAAAAAGGATTAGGTAAATTCTTAGCAGGAGCAGCAGTAGGAGTTGGTTTAGGAGTTCTATTTGCACCAAAAAAAGGTAGTGAAACTAGACGTGATTTAAAAAATAAACTTGATGAATTAGCTAACAAAGTAAAAGGTATCGATGTTGATGATGTAAAAGAAGCTATTGAACTTAAAATTGAAGAAATAAAAAAAGAACTATCTGACTTAGATAAAGAAAAAGTTTTAAAAATTGCCAAAGAAAAAGGTAAAGCTCTAAAAGAAAAAAGTCAAGAATTAGTTGATTTAGCAGTTGAAAAAGGAACACCAGTTTTACAAAAAGCAGCTGAAGAAGTTAGAGAAAAAACTATAATGGTTATTAAAGAAGTATTAAATAAGCTTGAAAAAAGTGAATCATAAGAGTTGAATAAACTCTTTTTATATGCTAAAATATGCTTAATTATTTAAAGACTTATATATGTAGGAGGATTCTATGAATTTGTATGAAGATTTAGTATGGCGTGGGTTAATTAAAGATATGTCTAGTCCTTTAATAAAAGATAAATTAAATAAAGAGAAAATTACTTTTTATTGGGGAACTGATCCAACAGCTGACAGCTTACATTTAGGGCATTATTCATCTTTGGTAACAGCTAAACGTCTAGCTAAATATGGGCATCATCCCATTTTATTAGTTGGGGGTGCTACTGGTTTGATTGGTGATCCTAGACCTACTAGTGAACGTGAAATAATTAGTAAAGAAGAAGTTTTAAAAAATTTAGATGGAATAGCAAAACAAGTAAATGCTATTTTTGATGGTAAAGCTGAAATCGTTAATAACTATGATTGGACTTGTAATATCAATATTTTAGACTTTTTACGAGATGTTGGTAAATATATTAATGTTAATTATATGTTAGATAAAGATATAATAAGAAGAAGATTGGAAACAGGAATTACTTTTGCAGAATTTGCTTATACTTTAATTCAAGGGAATGATTTCTTACATTTATTTGAAGAAAAAAATTGTGTTATGCAAGTGGAAGGTTCTGATCAATGGGGTAATATTACAACTGGTATTGATTTAATTAGAAAAAAGCTTGATCAGGTAGCTTATGGATTTACTATGCCTTTGATTTTAGATAAAAATGGTAATAAATTTGGTAAAAGTGAAGGTAATGCTTTATGGTTAGATAAAAGTAAAACATCATCTTATGAATTATATCAATATTTAATTAATGTTGATGATGAAATGGTCATTCATTATTTAAAAGTATTTACTTTCTTATCTAAGGAAGAAATAGAAAAAATTGCCGAAAGTCATAGTTTGCATCCTGAATTAAGAGAGGCTCATAAGGCTTTAGCTAGGGAAATAATTACCGATTTACATGGTAAGGAAGAGTACGATAAAGCTGTTAAAATTAGTGAAGCTTTATTTAGTGGTAATATAAAGGAATTATCATCAAATGAAATTGAAATTGCTTTTAAAAATGTACCACATTATGAGATTAGTAATGATAAAGAACTACTTGATGTTTTAATAGAGACAGAAATAGCAACCAGCAAAAGAGAAGCCCGTGAATTTGTTAATGGTGGTGCTATAAGTATTAATGGTGATATTATTAAAAAAGAAGATATGGTTATTAATTTTGATTTAGCACTTGATCACCAATTTATTGTTATAAGACGTGGGAAAAAGAAATATTATTTAATAAAAATTGTTTAATTTATGCACTCAAAAGTGCATTTTTTTATTGCCAAAACCGTAGGGGGGGGGGGGGTATAATATATTATGAAGAATAATATATTAGGAGTGGTAAAATGAA
>CANRAE010000050.1 GCA_947628525.1 uncultured Bacilli bacterium | reverse complement strand
GAGAGGTAAGTGGAAGTATAAGTTTTGGGGAATCATATGATAAAGAGATAGCAAACCAAAGACAAGCTAGAATGGACGGGTATGAAGAAGGAATCATTGATGGAGAAAAGAAAGGTAAACAAGAAGGAATAAGTATTGAAAAGAAAAATATAGCCTTATCAATGATAAAAGACAAAGTAGATGTAGATATGGTAGCCAAATATACAGGATTATCCAAAGAAGAAATTATAAATTTAAAATAAATAAATTCGATAATGAATGCTTTGCTAATAACTTAACTAAGATGATAACAAGAAGCAATTAGGTATCAAAATACTTAATTGCTTTTTATATTATGATTAAATTTTTTGATATTGTTAACAGTTATTTTATCTATGAAATGTTCTATTTTTTCCACTTGCTCTAATTTAAAATATTCTTTATTTAAATATTTAAAAAAACACATTAAAGTATTATGTCTTTCTAAATAAAACTTACCTAACTTTTTTCCTTTATTAGTAAGAGAAACATGGCCATATTTTTTGAAATTAACAATATTTAAATTATTTAATTTATTAATCATTTTAGATACTGATGACGGTCTGACATTAAGAAAAAGTGATAAATCTTTGATCGTTATTTCTTTATCTTTTTTTGTGGCCCGATAGATCATTTCAATATAATCTTCCATTGCTTCGGTAATTATTTCTTTATTTTTCCTTTTATAGCCAGTTAAAGTATAATATTTTTCATCAAACATGAGCCCATTCTCCTTATAGGTTTATACATATAGTATATTAGAGTTAGATTAGGGAAACTTCTTTCCATAATATATGAGGAGGAATTAATTTTTATGAAAGAAGAACAATTATCTAATATTCCCTTAGGTAAAAAAGTGGTAGTTACTAAACTTTTAAGTGAAGGAAGTATTAGAAGAAGATTATTAGATATAGGTCTTTCACCAGGAACTATTGTATATGCATCACTTAAAAATCCTGGTGGTAATTTAATTGCTTATATGATTAGGGGGGCTTTAATTGCTATTCGTAATGATGATGCCCAAAATATTTTAGTTAAAGAATATGGGGGATGTAATTCTTGAAAAAAATAAAAGAAAATAAAGTTAAAATAGATAAAACTATTGCTCTAGCTGGAAATCCTAATGTTGGTAAAAGTACAGTTTTTAATGCTTTTACTGGGTTAAATCAACATACTGGCAATTGGCCTGGTAAAACAGTAAGTAATGCTAGTGGAATTATGCGTTACAAAGATCATTATTTTAAAATTTATGATTTACCAGGTATATATTCTATCTTAGCCCATTCGGAAGAAGAAGTAGTAGCGCGCGATTTTATTTGCTTTGGCCAAAGTGATTTAACCGTAGTAGTTTGTGATGCCTGTACTTTAATGCGTAATCTTAATTTAGTGTTACAAATAATGGAGATCACTAATAATGTTATTGTGTGTATTAATTTAATTGATGAAGCTAAAAAGAAAGGTATTTATATTGATACGGAACTATTAAGTAAATTATTAGGAGTAAAGATAGTTACTACTGCTGCTCGTAATGGCAAAGGATTAGACGTTTTAGCTAGTAGTATTGATCAAGTAAGTTTTAGTAAGAACAAACATACTGTAAAAATTAAATATAATGAATATTTAGAAAAAGCTATTAATATGGTTGCCAAAGTTATTAAAAATAAATTAAATCATAAATTTAATCCTTCTTGGGTGGCTTTAAATTTATTAAAAGATGATCAAGAGTTAATTAATAATATTAATGATCAATTACATTGGAATATAATTGATCAAGAAACAAAAATAGTTTTACAAGAAGCTAAAACTTATTTATTAGATAATGATATTGATGTATATAAATTAGAAGATTATATTGTTAAAGCTATTAATGATCAAGCAGCAGAAATTAGTGAATTAGTAACACATTATGGTAAAGAAGATTATACTAAAAAAGATCGTCGTCTTGATAAAATTTTAACTAATAAATGGACAGGAATTCCTATTATGTTATTAGTATTTGCTATGATATTTTGGTTAACTATTGAAGGAGCTAATTATCCATCAAGTTTATTAAATAAATTATTATTTAGTATTGAAGATGATTTATTTAATTTCTGTAATGTGTTTTTACCTACTTATTTTAGTGATATGTTGATCCATGGAATATATAGGACTTTAGCATGGGTTGTATCAGTTATGTTACCACCTATGATGATCTTTTTCCCATTATTTACGCTTTTAGAGGATTTAGGTTATTTGCCGCGAATAGCTTTTAATGTAGATAAAGTTTTTAAAAAATGTTCATCATGTGGCAAACAAGCGTTAACGATGGCTATGGGGTTAGGCTGTAATGCCGTTGGTGTTACGGGTACTAGAATCATTGATTCTAAACGTGAAAGATTAATTGCCATTCTTACTAATAGTTTAGTTCCTTGCAATGGCCGTTTTCCAACTTTAATTGCTATCATAACAATGTTTATTGTAGGACTAGGTGGCAATAATTCTTTTTTAAGTGTTATTATGTTAATGAGTGTTATTTTATTAGGAATATTTATGACTTTCCTTGTATCATTTATCCTATCTAAGACCATTTTAAAAGGCATGCCTTCATCATTTACCTTAGAGTTACCACCATATCGTTGTCCCCAAGTAGGTAAAGTCATTGTTCGTTCCATTTTAGATCGCACTTTGTTTGTTTTAGGGCGAGCAGTAAGTGTAGCTATTCCAGCCGGGTTACTTATTTGGCTTTTAGCTAATACAAGTCTTAACGATCTATCTTTATTAAATCATCTATCTAATTTTTTAGATCCTTTTGCCAAATTAATAGGTATGGATGGTGTTATCATTTTAGCCTTTATTCTTGGCTTTCCAGCCAATGAAATAGTTATTCCGATCATTATTATGAGTTATATGGCAACTGGTAATTTAACTGATTATAATAATTTATATCAATTACAAACTTTATTAATAGATCATGGTTGGACTATAACAACAGCTATTTCTGTAATGCTATTTTGTTTGTTTCATTTTCCTTGCTCAACTACCTGTTTAACAATTAGAAAGGAAACTAAATCAAATAAGTGGATGTTTTTAGCTATGTTAATACCGACTTTATGTGGTATTGTTATTTGTCTATTATTTAATTTAATAATGCACTTAATATAGTAATCATAAAAACATATTTACATAAAAACATATATTTATTTACATAAAATTGACACAAGTATTTAGTAAATCTATTTACATATAATTATTATGTGTTACAATTAATGCTGTACAACAAAAAAGGAGAATAATTGTGAAAAAATTGAGTAAATATCTGCTGTATGGTTGTAATTTAGTATTAATGGGATTAATTATTTATAATATTTTTAGTTATAAATTAGAAGATAAGGAAGTAATGATTAATCTTGTTGATTATGATGATAGACGTTTTGTTAGTTATTTATTGAAAGACGAAGTACCAGATCCAACCTTATTATCAATGGAACCATCTTTGCCATTAAGTCAAAATAGTAATGATTTGGAAATAATTAAAGAAGACAAAATTAATGAGCCTTTATATGAAAGTACTTTACCAAAGGAAAATAGTACTAATAGTGATAATAGTGCTTTAAAAAATAAAGAAGAAGTAAAAGAAGACATAAAAGAAGAAATAAAAGAGGAAGTAAAGGAGCAAAGTAAAAAGGAACTAGATAATAATCAAGCTATTGAAACATTAATTGGTAAAATTGCTGGATATGGATCAGATTGTTATGGTTGCAATATGTATACTGCTAGTGGTAAATATATAGGAGAAGGTAATATTTATTATGATGATGCCACTTATGGAAAAGTTCGTATTGTGGCAGGTGATTATTTGTATCCCTTTGGTACTATTGTGAGAATAAGTAATATAGACTTTTTTCATGATGAGCCTTTCTATGCCATTGTGCTAGACCGTGGTGGTAATATTGGTAAGAATAAAATATATTTATTTGACTTATTATTTGCAACGGAAAAAGAGGCTTTACAAATGGGGACAGAAGTTAACATTAAATTTGAAATAATGAGGTTAGGTTATTAAAACTAATCTTTTTTATCATTCTTGATATATTAAAATAACATAAAAACACACTTTTATTAAGCGTGTTTTCTTTTAAAATTTGAACTAATAAGAAGTATGACCAATGTTATTTCTTTTTTAAAACTTTGGAATAGCCTTGATCTAGTAAATTACTAAAATCATTAGGAATTTTTTCCCTTGCTTTTTCTATTAATTCACTAGGAATGCCATATAATGCTTCTGACATGGAACCAACTATACAAGCGTTTGTATCGGTATAACCGCCAAAAGATATAGCTTTTAAAAGTGATCCTTCAAAACTAGTTGCAGTAAATAAAGCATATAGACAATTATCAATGGTTTTATAACATGTCATATTAAATTCATTGAAATCAGAATAATTTATTTTTAAGTTTAATTCTTTTATTATAGCTTCTTTTGAAAAACCTAAACGTGCTAAAAAAATAATTGTTGCAATGGTAGTGGCACAATTGATTGCTTCCAAAGAATCATGAGATGGAATAGTAGCTAGACGCGCATTATTAATTATATCTTGTTTGTTGTTAAACAAATAACCAACAGCCGAGATTCTCATCATTGCACCATTACCGATGCTTTTTCCTTTTTGCTTTCCTAAGGCCCATTTTGTAAATCCAGGCGAAAAGACATTTTTGAAATAAGAAGTAAATTCTGGTTTATATGCTAAAAAATCTTTGGCATATTTTTTTAAATAATACTCATAATTTCTATCATTTAAAATAGCATCTAAGATAGCGATAGTTAAGATAGTGTCATCACTATAAAAGCTTTTTTCATTAATCAGTTTTTTCGGGTTTAATTTAGAAAAATGTTTTGTTTGTTGATATTCATATATTGAACCTGCTAAATCTCCTATAACTGCTCCCCACATAATATTACCTCTTTCTTATTTAGTGTATTAGACAATATGTAAGTTTTTTATTGTCATAATTTTGATAAGATATATTGTATAAAGAACATTTGTTTGATATAATTGTTTTAGGAATGCTTAGTTAGTTTAAGTACTATTCTCCTTTACTTTTTAAAGTGGAAGGAGGTGAAGTTATGAGAAAGCAAGAGAAATATCTTTGTACTATCATAATACTCCTTATTATTGTGATTTTAATCATACTAATAAAAATAGTACCAACTGTGTAAGTCGGTACTGCCTTATATTTTTAGGATAGTACCTAACGCTTCAAAATTAGGCATTCCTTTTTTTATTTTATGCAAATATCTTTGACAAATACATATTAACATAAAAACGTCCTTTGATCAAGCTCTTTTTATTTTGCTTTTTCATTTGATGATATGTTAAAATTATATTTGTAACAATTGGAAGGAGTACAAAATGAATAATGATATAATTAAACAAATAAGTAGTGATTTGAATATTACGATTAAACAAGTGGAATCAGTTTTAAAATTATTAGAGGATGGTAACACTATTCCTTTTATTGCTAGATATCGTAAGGAATTAACTGGTTCTCTTAATGAAGAGGTTATAAGAAGTATTAAGGAAGTATATGATTATCAAGTTAATCTTTTAAAAAGAAAAGAGGATGTTATAAGATTAATTGATGAAAAAGGAATGCTTACTGATGAATTAAAAGCAGATATTTTAAAATGTCAAAAATTAATTGATGTTGAAGATTTATATCGACCATATAAAGAAAAGAAAAAAACGAAGGCTACTGAAGCTATCGCCTGTGGTTTAGAGCCATTAGCTAAATATATTATGACTTTTCCGAAAGATGGAATTAATGAATATGCTAGTAAATTTATTAATGATAAGGTTAAAAGTATTGATGAAGCTATTCTAGGTGCGCAATATATTATTGCAGAAGAAATAAGTGATAATGCTAAATATCGTAAATATATTAGAAATTATATTTATAAAACAGGTATATTAGTTTCTAAATTAAAGAAAAAAGCATCTTTCCTTGATGAAAATAAAACCTATGAAATGTATTATGATTATAGTGAAGCTATATCTAAAATTAAACCACATCGTATTTTAGCCATGAATAGGGGAGAAAGTGCAAATATTTTATCTATATCGCTGATCATAGATGAAGATAATATCATGCATTATCTTGAAAATGAAGTTATACATAATAATCAAGGTTGTTGCACTACTATTGTTAAGCAAGCTATCAATGATAGTTTTAAACGTTTAATTTTTCCTAGTGTAGAGCGCGAAATTAGAAGTGATTTGAAAGAAAAATCAGAAATAGTGGCAATCGATAATTTTACATCTAATGTGGAAAAGTTACTTTTAACACCACCTATTAAAGAGAAAGTTGTTTTAGGATATGATCCGGCTTTTCGAACAGGTTGTAAACTAGCAGTTATTGATCCTTTTGGTAAACTTTTGAATATAAGTGTTATTTATCCAACGGAACCTCATAATAAAATAGAAGAAAGTAAAAAAATTGTTTTAGATTTAATTGATAAATATAATATTGATATTATTGCCATCGGTAATGGTACAGCATCTCGTGAATCAGAAGCTTTCATTGCTGATGTTATAAAAGAAGCAAAAAGAAAAGTTGAATATGTTATCGTTAACGAAGCTGGTGCTAGCGTTTATTCAGCTAGTAAATTAGCTATTGAAGAATTTCCTGATTTGACCGTTGAAAAAAGAAGTGCTATCAGTATAGGAAGAAGATTACAAGATGCTTTGTCAGAGTTAGTTAAAATCGATCCTAAAAGTATAGGGGTAGGACTTTATCAACATGATGTTTCTACTAAAAAGTTAGATGAATCTTTGGACTTTGTAGTAACCAAAGTAGTTAACCAAGTAGGAGTTAATATTAATACTGCTTCACGTTCTATCTTAAAATATATTTCCGGGTTAAATAAAAAAGCCATTGATTCTATTATTGAAAATAGAGAGAAACTAGGAAAAATTAAATCGCGAGCTGACATAGAAAAAATGCCAGGTATTACACCGCGAATTTATGAACAATCAATTGGTTTTATGCGTATTATTGACGGCGATAATCCCTTAGATAAAACTTCTATTCATCCGGAACATTATAAAGAAGTAACCAAATTTTTAGAAAGTATTAATGCTACTAGTAGGGAAATAGGGACTAGTGATTTAAAGACCAAATTAGCTACCACTAACATTCAAGAAGAAAGTAAAAAATTAGGTATTGATCCATATACTTTAAAAGATATCATTGATGATTTATCAAAACCTAATCGTGATCCAAGAGATAATATGCCTAAACCATTATTAAAAAGCGATGTTTTACATATTGAAGATTTACATATTGGTGATAAATTACAAGGAACAGTAAGAAATGTAGTTGATTTTGGGGTCTTTATTGATATTGGTGTCCATAATGATGGCTTAGCTCATATTTCTAAATTAACCGATAAATATATTAAACATCCAAGTGAAGTAGTTAGTGTTGGTGATATTGTGGATTGCTATGTTATCGATATATCATTAGAAAAACAAAAAGTAGCTCTTAGCTTATTACCCAATAAAATATAATAAAAATATCAGCTGATATTATGCTGATATTTTTTTTGCGAAAGTGGGTAACAAGTTCTTAGGTATTTCTAGATTTATTTTATTTAACTATATATTCTTTCTTCTTTATCGTATGTTGCTAAAATAATTCCTAATAAGATGTAAAAGTATGGTAATACTTCAATAACATTTACAGAGAAGAAAGCCTGGATAACGTAGGCCATAAAAACAGCTAAACAAACTATTGTAATTTTATTTTTACTAAATATGCCTTTAATAAATGTATTAATTAATAAAGCCATATAACAAACAAAACCAAATAAACCTAAGGTTGCAAAAATGTGAATATAAACATTATGGGCTCGATCGACATATAAAGTAGAATGTTTTTGAAAATTTAAAGCAAAATTATCTGGCCCACAACCGAAGAAGAAACGATCACTTATGATTTTACCTGAAATATTCCAAATAAATAATCGACTACTATAAAATGATTGATCAGTAATTAATGAATCTTGATTTTCAGGAGTAACACCTTCTATATTTTTAAAATATTCACTATCATCATCTTCTAGGCCAAAAACTCTATTAAACATTTGAGTAATATCACTTTTAATCGTATAATTTTTATAAACACGCATATGATATATATCAGTATAAATATATACTGTTCCATAAATACTAATTAGTGCTACTATTGCTGATACGAAACTTATTAATAATGTTTTCTTAAATAAATCTCTATGTTTGGTGAAATTATATATTAGTAAAAATAATGTTCCTACTGCAACACCTAATAAAGGGGTAGTTGATTGGGCTAAAACTAATGTAAAAATAAAGATTAAAGTAAAAGCAAAATACATTCTATTATATTTTTCACTAAATAAGTACATAGCCATGGACAAAATAGTTAAAATCATCATATAACTTCCTAAATAATTAGGATTACCACATAGGGCATTAGCCATAAAAGGATATGAAAATCTTAATATATAGTCAGATCTTACAAAACATTGGATTATAGCGATTAATGATTGGACAAGGCCAAGAGCCATAAAAGTATTAATTATGGTGATATAGCGATTTTTAAGAGGTAAATTTTTGACTGTTAAAATAAGAATATTATAACTTAATAAACTAAATATACCTTCGTAACGATCGACAATTCCAAAAAAGGCTAAATTTTTATCATCAGCTAATAAAGTTGATATTAAAATGACTAAGGAAAAAGCATACATAATAATATCTATTTTATCTATCTTAGTTCTTTTTTTTACTAAATTAATAATATAAGTTACTAGTAAAATAGATCCTGCTACCCAAAGAATATATCCACAATGACATTTTTGATATAAATCAATACGATCGATCCCAGCAAACTGCATACGTACTAATTGCCATAACGGTAATAAAATCATAAGACTAATAATAACTGCAAAATTTACTTTATCAATTTTATTCTTTTTTAATTCTTTCTTTTTTAATTTTTCTTGTTTTTGTAATTCATTATTATTTTTGCTTTTCTTTTTATTTTTCTTTCTCATTATTATCACTCCATACCCATTATTATATAATTGGAACTAAATATAATCAATAAAAAAACTCTATAATATAGAGCCAGAGTGTAGACAAACCCCTAGATTTTTTCTAAGGGTTTTCTTATGCGATTTTTAAAAATTGAAATTTTAGAAAAT
>CANRAE010000049.1 GCA_947628525.1 uncultured Bacilli bacterium | reverse complement strand
CTTTATATTTTCCCCGGAGGAAATTTTTAGAAATGGCCTACCTTAGATGGTATTTAAAGTGGTTTGTAGTTATGATTATAAAATGTTTTAAATAATGTCCAGAAGCATACCTCCTGTTCGATATAGTTGCAAGGGTTTATTCTCCTTTCTAATTTATAATGATAAAAAAGTATTAATTTAGTCCTCTACAAATCACTTTAAATGCTATCTAAGTAATGTGAAAGTGTATGTAAATACTAATGAAAGGAGAATAGAGTATGGCTAAAGTAAAGACTAAAAATGAAGGCGAGAAAATTAGGCCCGCTTTAACGCCAGAAGCTAGGGAAAATCAACTAATTTATCTTGCAACTAATTTAGCAGAACAGCAATTAAGAGATGGAACAGCATCTTCTCAAGTAATTACACATTATTTGAAGCTTGGTTCTACTAAAGAAAAGATTGAAAAAGAGATTCTTGAAAAACAAAAAGAATTAATAAGTGCTAAAACTGAATCATTACAATCTGCTAAACGTATTGAGGAACTTTATGCCAAAGCTATTACAGCGATGAGAATGTATAGTGGACATGGAGATAGTGAAGATTATGACGAAGATGAAAAATACGATTAGAACATATTCAGAATTAATCAAAATACCAACTTTTGAAGAAAGAGTTGAATATTTAAGATTGTATGGAACAGTTGGTGAAGATACTTTTGGTTTTGATAGATATCTTAATCAGATGTTTTATACATCATATGAATGGCGTATGTTAAGAAAAGATATTATTACTAGAGATATGGGTTGCGATTTAGCTTTTCCAGAATTTGAAATAATTGGAAAAATTATAATACATCATATGAATCCAATTTCTAGAGATGATATAATTAACAAAACGGATTTATTATTAAATCCGGAATATTTAATTTGTACTTGTAAGAATACTCATGATATTATACATTATGGTAACAGAAATAATAATTATAATAGAGGAGTTATTACAAGAACTAAAAATGATACATGTCCTTGGCGACATTGAAAGGAGGAAAGATATGAGTTCAACTAATTATGCTGCTAAATCTAAGAATAACTCTAAAAAGAAAACAGAAACAAATAATTTCATTGAACGGAATAGTTGTTAATTGCGATTATTTAAGAGTAAGAAGTAAACCTAGTTTAAAAGCAGAAGAAATTGTACTAATTCCTAAAGACTCTAAAGTTAGTATAGATTCATCTTCAAAAGAATCTAAAGACTTTTATAAAGTTTTAACTCCAGATGGTACTAAAGGATATTGTGTTAAAGAATACATAAAATTATTGTAAAGAGGTGATCATAGTTGGATAAAAGTATTTTAAATGATATAAAGAAACTATTAGGATTATCTGAAACATGTACTGATTTCGATACAGACATAATATTACATATCAATACAGTATTTATGATATTAGAACAATTAGGAGTTAGTAATAAAAAATTTAGTATAAAAGGAACAGAAAATGTATGGAGTGAATATTTAAGTGAAGATGATGATTTAGAAGCTATAAAAACATACATACATTTAAAAGTTAGATTAGTATTTGATCCGCCTCTTAATTCTGCTATAATAGAATCTATTAAACAAACAATTAATGAATTAGAATGGCGTTTGAATGTTCAAGTAGATACTGAAAGAAAGGAGGAATAAGTTATGGATCAAAATAAATCTAATGAAGTTTTAACACACCATGGTGTTCTTGGTATGCGTTGGGGAAGAAGATTATATCAAAATAAAGATGGAAGTTTAACGCCATTAGGAAGAAAAAGGGCAGATAAATTAATATCAAAATATAAAAAGGTAACAGGAAAAAATGTTATAGAAAATGATTCAAAACAAAATATTAAAAGAACAGTAAAGAGTATGACTAATGAAGAGTTAAGCAGGTTTACAAATAGACTTAATATGGAATCAAATTTTATAGAAGCATCTAATAGAAGAAATAGATTAAATCCTCAAGAAGTATCTAGAGGTAAAAGATTTATTAATAAATTAACCAATGATGTTATTGTACCAGCTGTTACAAATGCCGCTAGAGAACAAACTCAAAAATGGTTAAATAGACAATTTGGTAAAGTATTAAATAATACTAATTCATCTACTAAAAAAACAATAAAAAAATATGTAGAAACAAATCCTAGAAATTCTGATTTACAAAAACAAAAAGAAGAAATGCTTAAATCTATAAGAAATAATCTACAGACAGATACTAAAAAACGTAAAAAATAATAGTAAAGGAGTGTAATTATGGCATTATCGAATACAGCAACACCTAAATATTATGGTATGTTTCGTGATGCCGTAATAAAAGGTGAAATACCAGTTTGTGAAACTATTTCTATGGAAATGAATAGAATAGATGCATTGATAGAAAATCCTGGTATTTATTATGATGATCAAGCTATTGATGGATTTATAAGATATTGTGAAAACGAATTAACATTAACAGATGGGGAAGATTTAGTATTATTAGATTCATTTAAATTATGGGCTGAACAAATATTTAGTTGGTTTTATTTTGTTGAAAGAAGTGTTTACATCCCTTCTAAAGATGGGCATGGTGGACATTATGAAAATAGAAGAATTAGAAAAAGGTTAACTAATAAACAATATTTAATTGTATCAAGAGGTGCTGCTAAATCACAATATGAATCTTATATACAAAGTTATTTTCTTAATGTTGATACTTCAACAACTCATGGAGTTCATACAGCTCCAACTATGAAACAAGCTGATGAAGTTTTATCTCCTATGAGAACTTCCATAACAAGATCAAGAGGACCATTATTTAAATTTTTAACAGAAGGTTCTATAAATAATACGACCGGATCTAAAATTAATAGAGTTAAATTAGCTTCTACAAAAAAAGGTATAGAAAACTTTTTAACAGGTTCAATTGTTGAAATAAGACCAATGACAATAGATAAATTACAGGGTCTTAATAGTAGAATTAATACTGTTGATGAATGGTTATCTGGTGATGTTAGAGAAGATGTAATAGGTGCTTTAGAACAAGGTGCTTCTAAGAATGATGATTATTTGATAGTTGCTGTTAGTTCAGAAGGTACAGTTCGTAATGGACCAGGAGATACCGTCAAAATGGAATTAATGGATATACTAAAAGGAGAATATGTAAATCCGCATGTATCTATCTGGTGGTATAAACTTGATTCTATTGATGAAGTGTCAGATCCCGATATGTGGATTAAAGCTAACCCTAATCTTGGAAAAACAGTAAGTTATGAAACTTATCAATTAGATGTTGAGAGAGCTGAAAAAGCTCCTGCTACTAGAAACGATATATTGGCTAAACGTTTTGGAATACCAATGGAAGGCTATACATATTTCTTTACTTATGAAGAAACATTAAAACATAAAAAAAGAGATTATTGGCAAATGTCATGTGCATTAGGTGCAGATTTATCACAAGGCGATGACTTCTGTGCTTTTACATTTTTATTTCCGTTATCTAGAGGTGCATTTGGAATTAAAACTAGAAACTATATAACAGAACATACATTAATGAAATTGCAACCAGCTATGAGACTTAAATATGATGAATTTATTCAAGAAGGATCTTTAATTGTTATGAATGGGACAGTATTGAATATGATGGATGTTTATGATGATTTAGATAATTATATAGCTGAAAGGGATTATGATATAAGATGTTTTGGTTATGATCCATATAACGCAAAAGATTTTGTGGAAAGATGGGAAAGAGAAAATGGACCATTTGGTATAGAGAAAGTTATACAAGGAGCTAAAACAGAATCTGTTCCATTAGGTGAATTAAAGAAATTAGCAGAAGATAGATTATTAATATTTGATGAAGAATTAATGACTTTTGCTATGGGTAATTGTATTACACTTGAAGATACTAATGGCAATAGAAAATTATATAAAAAACGTTACGATCAAAAAATAGATTCGGTAGCAGCAATGATGGATGCTTATATAGCATTTAAGATAAATAGAGAAGCATTTGATTAGGAGGTGAATATTGTGATTAAAAATAATTCAGAGCTTTATCATAAAGGAACTAAAGGTATGAAATGGCGGTTATAATGATGGAGCTGCTAATGGTAAACGTAAAGCAGCAACAGAAGCAGAATTGAAAGCTGTCAATGATGTAATAAATGGAAAATATGGTACCGGTTCTTCTAGAATGAAAGCTTTAAAGAAAGCTGGTTATGATTCTAGTAGAATACAATCATTTGTTAATGATGAGTTAAAAGGAAAGAAAATATCTGAAATTTCTTCTAGTAAAAATAATGATAAAATAAAAGACATAGTTAATAAAGTTATAAAAGGAAATTATGGAAATGGTGAAGCTAGAAAGAAGGCTTTAAAGAAAGCTGGTTATGATTACAATAAAGTTCAAAATGAAGTTAATATTAAATTACTTGGTAAAAAAGCAGCAGAAAGAATTTATAAAAGAAAAATGAAAGCAGCAAAAGTAACTACAAATAAAACTACTAAGACTAAAAAGTCTGATAGTAAAAAATTAAAATAATGTGGAGGATTAAAAAATGGAATTAACATTAACTACAAGAGTTAAAAATGCTTGGAATACATTTTTAAATAAAAATCCCATTAATAATGATAATTATTATGCTGGTTCATATTATAGGCCAGATAGAGTTAGATTAACAAGAGGTAATGAAAGATCTATAGTTACATCTATATTTAATAGAATAGCATTAGATATAGCATCATTAGATATTTGTCATTGTAGATTAGACGAAAATGATAGATTTAAATCTGTTATTAATTCTAGTTTAAATAATTGTTTAACTCTAGAAGCAAATATAGATCAGACATCTAGAGCTTTTTACCAAGATATAGTATTATCTATGTTTGATGAAGGTTGTGTCGCTGTTGTCCCAGTTGACACAATAGGTAATCCTAATGAACCAGGTTCCACAGATATTATAACTATGAGAACAGGTAAAATTATAACTTGGTATCCTACTTATGTTACTGTTGAATTATATAACGATAGGACTGGTAAAAAAGAACAAATAGATTTACCAAAAAGTTCTATAGCTATAATAGAAAATCCTTTATACTCTATAATGAATGAACCAAATTCTACTCTACAACGTTTAATAAGAAAATTAGTATTATTAGATAGTATAGATGAACAATCTGGTTCTGGTAAATTAGATCTTATTATTCAATTACCATATATCGTAAAATCAGAATTACGTAGACAACAAGCTGAACAAAGAAGAAGAGATATTGAGAAACAATTGTCTGGAAGTAAGTATGGTATAGCTTATACTGATGGTACAGAAAAAATTACTCAATTGAATCGTCCGATTGAAAATAATCTTATGAAACAAATCGAGTATTTAACGAGTATGCTATATAGCCAGTTAGGTATAACGCAGGCGGTCATGGATGGAACAGCGGATGAAAAAACAATGATTAATTATTATTCACGTACCATAGAACCTATAGCTTCAGTATTGGTTGATGAATTTAAAAGAAAATTCTTAACTAAAACTGCTAGAACTCAAGGACAATCAATATTATTCTTTAGGGATCCATTCAAGTTAGTTCCAGTAAGTCAAATGGGTGATTTAGCAGATAAATTTACAAGAAATGAAATATTATCTTCTAATGAAGTCAGACAAGTTATTGGAAGAAAACCTAGTGATGATCCTAAGGCAGATCAACTTGTTAATAGTAATATTAATCAATCGAATGAAACTAATAAGGAAATATATGGTGAACAAAATAATAAAATAATTAAGGAAGGAGGAACCGATAGTGAAGAATGATTATGACTTTAGTGGATGGGCTACAAGAAATAATGTATTATGTTCTGATGGAAGAACAATTATGAAAGATGCTTTCAAAGACAATGATGGTCAAAAAGTACCATTAGTATGGAATCATCAACATGATGATCCAAATGAAGTTTTAGGTCACGCTTTACTTGAAAATCGTGATGAAGGCGTATATGCATATTGTAAATTTAATGATACTGAATCAGGTAGAACTGCTAAAGAATTAGTTTCTAATGGTGATGTTGATAAATTATCAATTTATGCTAATAGATTAAAAAGTAAATCTAATAATGTTATTCATGGATGTATTCGTGAAGTTAGTTTAGTTCTTGCTGGTGCTAATCCTGGTGCTTTTATAGATACTATAATAGCTCATGGAGAAGGATTAGAAAAAGAAGAAGAAGTTATAATATATAATGATGAACAAATTTCTATGAATGATGAGGATGACAATAATAATGAAAATCAAGATGATAAATCTAAAAATTTAGAACATGGAGATGATCATGATTACAGTGATCCAGAAGAAAAGGAGGAATCTAAGAAAATGGACGATAACAAAAAGAAAGAAGAAATAGACAACAAAGACGAAGATAAAGAAAAAAACAATAAAGAAAAAACTATAGAAGATGTTTTCAATACTTTAAATGATGAGCAAAAAGAAGTTGTTTATGCTTTAATCGGTCAAGCTCTTGAAGAAAAAAAAGAGGAAGATGAGACTGATGAAAAAGAAAATAATAAAGAAGATGGAGGAGAAGATAAAATGAAACATAATGTATTTGATAATGACAATAAAAATAATGAAGAAATACTTTCACATGCTGAAGAAATGGAAATTATAAAATTAGCTAAAAACACTTCAGTTGGTAGTTTCCAAACAGCATTAAATATGTATGCTGAGGAAAATGAATTAGCTCATGCTGATGCTGAAGCTAGTGGATTCTCAACAAAAGATATTGGAAAATTATTCCCAGAATATCAAGAAGTTAGACCAGGAGCACCTGAATTAATAACAACTGATCAAGGTTGGATTAATACAGTACTTTCTAAAGTACATAAATCACCAATTTCAAGAATAAGAACTTCTCAAGTTGATATAAGAAAACTTGATGATTTTAAATTAAGAGCTAAAGGATACCAAAAAGGTAAACAAAAAACACAAGTTGGTAATTTCGATTTAATCAGAAGAACAACTGATCCACAAACTATCTATGTAAAGAATGCTATTCATAGAGATGATATAATTGATATAACAGATTTCGATTATGTAAATTACTTATATCAAATAGATAAAATGAATCTTAATGAAGAATTAGCTACAGCTATAATGATAGGTGATGGACGTAGTTCTGGTGCTGAAGGAAAGATTGAAGAAGATAAAATCAGACCAATCTGGACAGATGATGATCTATATACAATTCACGTTGATATTGATCTTGAAGCTGCTAGAAAAGAACTTCAAGGAACAAATACTGGAGTTAACTTTGGTGAAAACTATGTAATGGCTGAAGCTATGGTTAACACAGTATTATATGCTAGAGAACAATATAGAGGAACAGGTACACCTGATTTCTATTGTACTCCAAGAATATTAAATACAATGTTATTAGCTAGAGATATGAATGGTAGAAGAATCTACAATACAGTTGCTGAATTAGCTTCTGCATTAAATGTTGGTGCTATTTATACAGCAGAACAATTTGCTGGAAAAGAAAGAACTGATAAAGAAACAAAGAAACATAAATTACTTGCTATCTTATGTAACTTAAATGATTATTCTTTAGGTGCTACAAAGGGTGGACAAATTACTCATTTCACACAATTCGATATAGATTTCAATCAAGAGAAATCTTTATTAGAAACAAGATGTTCAGGAGCTTTAACAAGAGTTTATTCTGCTATAGCAATTGAGGAGAAAGTGGGGGAATAATTCCTCCATCAGCGGAAGTCACCGTAGATATACCAGCTGGTGAAACAACTGTTTCTGAATTAGGAAATAAGACAATTAATGAGATTCAAGAGAATATTCAGAAAATAGGAAATAAGATCACTGGTAAATCTAAATATCTAAGCGATATTAAAGGCGCTGGTGGTGAGCGGTAATTATTTAGTTCTTGAATTCCCTCAAGCTAAAGATGCAGAGAACACTGTAATTTGCAGCTATGAAGGAGGACAAAAAACTAAATTAGATGCCAATGACTACAAGTATACAATGAAATTAAACCAAAAGAAACCTGTAACAGTTAAAGTATCAGGAAAAGAAGAAGCTAGTGTAACACTAGATATTTCTGAGATCGAACTTGAAGGTAAAATTGGTGGATAAAGAAAGGAAAATTCAAAATGGCAAAATTTAGTGGTGAAATAGGCTACTTTATGTCTGTTGAAAAAGAACCAGGTTTATGGGTTGAAGATTATATTGAAAAACATTATTATGGTGATTTGATGAGAAATTCAAATTCTTTTCAATCTTCAAGTAGTGTTAATGATAATATATCTTTAAATAATAGTATTAGTATTGTAGCTGATCCATATGCCAATGAGAATTTTCAACATATGAGGTATGTCAAATTTATGGGTGCTAAATGGAAGATAACAAATGCTGAAGTTCAGTATCCAAGAATAATTTTAACGGTGGGAGGTGTATACAATGGGAACGAGACTAAGTCTTCAGGATAAATTGGAGAAACTACTCGGTAGCAAAAATGTATACTACCAACCACCAGAATCATTAAAAATGAACTATCCGGCAATAAGATATTCGGTATCTGATATTGATATAGATTATGGTGATAACACAAGTTATTTAAAAAATAAAGCTTATGATATTGTTGTGATAGATAAAATGCCAGATAATCCTGTAATTGAAAAGATTTTATCATTGCCTTATAGTTCATTTGAAAGACACTATGTTTATGATAATTTGAATCATGACATAATAAAATTATATTATTAAAAGGAGGAATTTAAAAATGGCTGGTAAACAACTAGTTTGGGATGAAGTAGGAAAAAGACAATATGAGACAGGTGTTAGTAAAGGAGTTTTATATCCTTATAATACAGAATCAAAAAAATATGATTTAGGTGTTGCATGGAATGGCTTAACTGCAGTAACAGAATCACCATCAGGAGCAGAAGCATCACCTTTATATGCTGATAATATTAAATATTTAAATCTTATGTCAGCAGAAGAATTTGGAGCTACCGTTGAAGCATATACATATCCAGATGAATTTGCTGCTTGCAATGGTGAAGCTGCATTATTAGATCAACAAACTGCTATTGAGGGTGTAACTGTTGGTCAACAAAAACGTAAAATGTTTGGTATGAGTTATCAAACAAAAGTTGGTACAGATGTTGATGATGAAGCTGGATATAAAATTCATTTAATTTATGGTGCATTAGCTGCTCCATCAGAGAAAGCATATGCTACTGTAAATGATAGTCC
>CANRAE010000048.1 GCA_947628525.1 uncultured Bacilli bacterium | reverse complement strand
ATAGTTAGTATTACTTTTCTGTAGTTATCATTAATTGCTAAAAGTGATTTTTTTTCTCGTTCTTCTACTTTTTCATCCATTAGACTTCTTGTAACTTGAAAGTATATTTTTTCCTGAGGATTTATAGCAATAAAATCGATTTCTATATCATTATATTGTCCTACATATACTTCATATCCTCGCCGTAGTAGTTCTATATATATAATGTTTTCATAACTACTACCTGTATCATATGATGAAATGCCAGCGATGATATTTTTAAGACCGTTGTCTATAAAATAATATTTTCCTTGAGTTTTTAGTAATTGTTTTCCTTTTAATTCATAGCGAGGAACCCTATATATAAAATAAGCATTTTCTAACATTTTTAAATAAGAATCAACTGTTTCATTTGTAATTGAACTACCATTTTTCTTCATAAATTCAGCAATTGCATATGGAGTAGTTAGATTACCAATTGTGGATGCCATATATTTTATTAAGTTGTCTAAAAAAACAATATCTTTTATGTTATTACGACTAATGACATCTTTTTTTAAGACAACTTCTTTTAAATCATTTAAATAATTAACAATTAAATTTTCATTATCGTTCATATTTACAATCATGGGCATTCCACCATATTTTAGATATTTATCAAATTTGTCAAATTTACCTTCAGTGTTTTTAAAAGGATAGATACTTATAAATTCTTTAAATGAAAAAGGATATATTTTAATAGTCAAAACTCTTCCAGCAAGAAGGGTAGTAAGTTCGCTAGAAAGTAAGTAAGCATTTGAACCTGTTATGTAGATATCAGTATTAAAGTCAACTAAAATAGAATTTACAGCTTTTTCCCATTGGGAAATGTTTTGCACTTCATCTAATAAAATATAAAATTTATTTTTGTTAATAATTTTTTCTTTTATATATTTATATAAATCATTATAATCCTTAATATCATAAAAATCGGCACTTTCAAAATTCATATAAATAATATTTGTTTTTTTTATTTTTTGAGTTAATAAATAATCTTTGTATTGAAGTAATAATGTGCTTTTTCCTGATCTTCGAACTCCCACTATAACTTTAATTAAATTAAGGTCTTTACTTTCTATTAATTTATTTAAATATTTTTCTCGTATTAACATATTAAAACACCTCTTAATAAATATATACTATTTTTTTGATTTTGTCAAGTTTTACGGTTCTAGCCGTAAAAAATGTTTTTTTTGTTTTTTTTACGGCTAAAGAATAATTT
This sequence comes from uncultured Bacilli bacterium, assembly GCA_947628525.1. Taxonomy (GTDB): domain Bacteria; phylum Bacillota_I; class Bacilli_A; order RF39; family UBA660; genus RGIG3091. Next base: position 8,387 of record CANRAE010000048.1, on the reverse strand, counting down.
TTGAAATTAAAATTCTTAAATGATTTTTGATATATAAGGTGTTTTTTTAAATTTTTTCTAAATCCGTCAGAAATCCGTCAGTAAAATAAAAAAAGAACTATCTTTATCTGGATAATTCCCTTATTTTACCGTGGAGGAGCCGACCAGATTCGAACTGGTGATCAGGGTGTTGCAGACCCACGCCTTAGCCACTTGGCTACGGCTCCATGACTTAAATTTTGTTCCAACAACAATATTCTACACTACTATTAAACCTTTGTCAAACCAATTAAATTCAATATATTATATTATAAAAAATAATTAATATGCTAAAAGCCTCATCAGTAATGAGGCTTTATAATTACAAAACTAAATTACCCTTTTTCATAATTGTAACATGACCATCTTTGGTATCAGCTTCAATTGTCAAATCCTTTGATCCAATCATAAAATCCACATGATTTTTAGAATCATTAAGCCCTATCTCTTTTAATTCTTCTTTACTTTTATTATTACCATCTTTAATACATTCTAAAAATCCAGAACCAAGTGCTAAATGACAAGATGCATTTTCATCAATTAAAGTGCTTTTAAATAAAATATTAGTTTTAGAAATTGGCGATGCATAATCTACTAAAGCTACTTCTCCTAAAAATTGGGAGTATTCATCACTTTCAATTATATCTTTTAAAATATCCTTTCCTTCTTTAGCATCATATTTCACTACTTTACCATCTTTAAATTCCAAATAAAAGTCTGTAATTAATTTTCCAGAATACATTAAAGGCTTAGTGGCATATACAATACCATTTGTTTTATTATAAACAGGAGATGTAAATATTTCATAACTAGGTAAATTCACAATCCATTTGCCACTACTAGCGGAAGCCCATAAGGCTTCTTTAGCTAATTCTATTTCTAAATTAGTTCCTAAAGAATTCTTATAATATAAATTAGATATTTGTAAATCATTTAATTTGTTTTGCATTTCTTCTTGTTTCTTTAAAAAATTATTCCAATTTTCAATCGCATTACCATCAATCATACAAATATCAAATAAGACATTCCAAAACTTTTTTAAAGGTAATTTTTCATCAGGAAAAATTTCTTCTGCCCATTTTATATTAGGAACACAAGCAATACACCAAGCAATTTCTGATTTTAATTGTCTTTCTTTATAAACTGGTTTGGTTGTTCTTTTTATATAGGCAGTTTTCGCAATCTTTTTGGCATCAACATCATCCATTAAATGGGGTATTTCACTTTCTAGCATTAAAAATGCTCCATCTTTTTTAGCATAAACATCCCACATATGACAATCAAATATTTTACTTTCTTCTATTTTTTTCATACTCCATGTATTAAGTTTATTATGGATATCATAAGAATCTATTTCATCTAAATAAATATCACTTAACCCCATAGATTTAGCACATGAAACCAATTTATTAACAAAATCACTAATAATTTTAGGATAACTAATAAATAATGGTGTATTTTTATTTACTTTTAAACATCTTTTTAATAATAATTCAATGTATTCATTTTCCATATAAACCACACATTCCTTTCACTTCGTTCAAGGCACACATAGTCATGAAAATAATTATTTTTCAGACTACCACCTTTTATATTATACCACAGAGATTAATAGTTATTACTATTTACTCAAAAAATTTATCAATTCTGGTATTTAATACCACCGATATTTTATATAAAGTATCAATTGAACATCCAATTTTACCTTTTTTAAATTCTAATCTGCGCATAAAATCATAAGAGATGCCGACATCTAGTGCTAATTGTTCTTGGGTTATTCTATTTAATTTCCGATATTTTTTAATATTTAGGGAAATATTTTTTCTAATATTTTTATTAAAATTAAATGATCTTTTATATGTAGACACAAATATCACCTTTTTTCAAAAATCAATAAGTCCGGTAACTATTATGTCCTTAGTGTGTTATAATATACCCATAAGGAATAAAGTGATTTTATGAAAAAACCATATAATTATTATCTAAATGAAATAAAACCAATTGAAAGGAAATATACTAGAATATGTTTCTTATATTCAATTTTTAAAACTAAATATTTAGAAAAGAAAAAAGCATTTTTCAATGCTTTATTAATTAGTTATTATCAAAACTTACAAGATAATCCTAAAGATTTACAAGAAATATTAAGTAAATTTAATCAAAAATTACTTTAGATTAATAACATATTCTTTATTTCTAATTCTTATTATTAGAGCAAGCTCTTTAGTTTCTTTAACTTTTTTATTTACTTCTAATACCATCTTTCCTTCTAAATTATTGGGAGTTACATTTTTAACTGTATCATAAATATTATTATCACCATCTAAATACCTTACTTTAATAAAATTATTAACAAAAGATGTAAAAGTATTTGAAAAAGTATAATAAGGGATATTTTTATCTAATTCAAAACTATAGTCTAAAACCATTAAAGTTTTATCATTTTCTAAATAGTTAATACTAACTTGATTCTTATAATTATTACATATTCCATATTGACATAATTCATAATCATAAATATATTTATCAGTTATTTCTAAATTAGAAAATACGACCGTTGTTTCTTGTAAATTCGAGTTAATTAAATTAACTTCGTCATTTAATAAATATTCTTTTTCTTCGACTATTTTATCAATAATTGTTGGACTTATTGTAATATAATTAAAACGGCCAATTTGTAGTTTATCACTAATATTAGTACCATTATTTACTTTTATTTGATAATTTTTCTTTATATCATTTTTGGATATTTCATATATTAGTGAATATGAATAACTAGTATTTGCTCTTACTTTAGTTTTAACATTATTACTAGCGTAATCTATAAAATATAAGATCTTATCTTTTAAAGGATATAAATAATTATTACCTAATTCTAATCTAAAATTATTAATATCAAATTCATAATCATCATCTTGATTATTTTCTATATATAGTTTAACTACTAAATAATAACTATCTTCATTTATTACATCACCCTTATAATCTAAGTTAGTAATAATACTATCTTCAATACGATACACTAAACCTTCTGCATCAAAAGTTTCACCTTGGACATATTCTTTATCAATGATTTCAGGGAGTGATAAATATAGTAAAAATCCTACTCCAATTGTACCTATTACACAAAGTAAAATGAAAATAAATTTATTTTCTCTAATATAATATTTAAATTCTCTTTTAAATCTTCTTATAGTTCTTTTTAATTTAGTATTATCTCTTTCAAAAGTTATTTCAACTTCTTCATCATCACTAGATTCAATTTGTAAATCTTTTAAATCAGCTTCAAAGTTTAAGCTTTTAGTATTAAAACCAAATGTTCTTATTAAAAATAAAATAATAAATAATATTTGTGGTACAATCGAAATTAATGATAAATCTCGGTAAGCTCTCGCAGCTTCAGCACTAATAACAGTAGTTTCCAATGTAACCATCGTATTTTTTATAAATATTAAAAAGACTAAAAAAATTATATAATATCCTAAAGATGTTGCATAAGTTTTTAAAGGTTTCTTTTTATATATAAATAATAAAATTATTACGAGTAATCCTGCTATAATTAAAATGATTATGAAATAAATGAATGTAGAAATATAATTACTCGAAAATCCAGCATAAAAATTACCTGTATAATCACTAGTTATATAATCATTAAAAAAACTAACAATATTATAAGTACGATAAGTAATATATATTGTAAGTAATGCTAAAATACCATTTATTAATTTAAAATATTTAATTAAAAATGCATATGGTTTTCTTAATATCATAACTAGTCTCCCATATAATTTTAACAAAAACTAGTATAATTGTAAATTCAAAAAAACTAGATTTGCTCTAGTTCATTTAATTATTTTTTATTGACAAGTAATTGTCCTGCCATTAAATAAATTGTATTATTTTCATCTAAAAATTTATTTTTATTACTACCAAATACTTTAACAACTTCATCTAATGTATCACCCTCAGCAGTTATGTAATAAGAATAACCATTCTTAGGAATTAGTAATTGTTGATTAGGGTAAATATAATCTTCCATATTAAGACCATTCATACTGGCAAGAAGCTCAGGATTAATATTATATTTTCTAGCTATGGCGTAAAGACTATCGCCCTTTTCTACTACATAATAATTAAAATAGTCTTTACTTTCTGAGGGAACAATTATTTCCATACCTTCTCTTAAATTATCTAAAAAATATAAATTATTTATATCTTGTAATATTTTAACTGTTGTGTTATATTTCTCTGCTACTTGGTTTAAATCCTCATCTTTTCCTAAACGATAACTTTCAAACATTTTTCCACCTCTAATATAAAGTATGAAAAAACCCCAAATGTGTTATTAGTTTATAAATATAACATTACTATTATTAAAATCCCATTCGGAATTACTTAGAAGTAATACTTCTCCATAAATATCATTATACATATATAGATCTGTATCCGTTAAATAATAAATAGTATCTTCATTATTATAGATTATTTTATTTACTTTTTTGTCTGATAACTTAATTAGTATATTATTAATATTTTTATATAAAGTATTATCGATTATTTCATAATGGGTTTTATTTTCTGAAATAAAATTCAAATTATTTTTAACAATTTCTTTATAAGTTTTCGAAACAAATTTATTATTTTCTAATATTTGAAAATCAACTTTACTCACAATTTTCTTTTTTAAATTTATTTCATATTCTACCTCTTCTTTCTTATCTAATAAATATATTTTATTTTTATAGTGACCTAAAAAGATACTTTCAAAAGATATATCAAAGTCAGTATTAATTTCTTCTAATTTACCATTTTGCATATTTAAATAATAAAACTTATTAAAATAATATTTGCTATTATAATCAGGTATTAATAAGATATTATCCATTTGATAAATTAAATTTATATTGTAAACATCTTGATTAAATAATTTGATATTCTTATTTTCTTTACTATTAATTATATTAAAACCATTATAATCATATATTGCAAAGTAGGCATTATTTAAGTAATGGATTTTTGTATCATTATATTCTTGATTTAGATCTTTAGTCTTTTTAAATTTATAAGAAGTTTCTATATTGCTTAAATTAAGAGTATATAACTCATCACTATTACTACATAAAGGATAGAAAGTTAATTTAGCACTTACAGGTAGAATACATTCTTCATTTTCTTCTGAAAAAGTTAAAATATTATCTACTAAATCTCTTTCAATAAAGTTTTTACTTATAATAATAAAAGGATAAGTTAGCTTATCTTTAGTAATCAAAAAAGTATAATATTCTTTTTCTTTATCATATTTTTCAGTTATTTGAAATCCTTTAACATTATAATTTACTTCATAATCATGACGACTAAAAACAAGGAAAAGAAAAACTAGAAAAAATGTTAAAAGAAGAAATATTAAGAAAAATAATTTAGTCCTCTTGTTCATTTTGATACTTCTTTTTAGCTTCCATCATGAATTCAGATATAACTGTTTCAATTTCATCTAATGATTTCTTTGGTAAATTAGTAATAACTACTTCTTCTTTAACGGTATCTATTGTAATTTTACCCCATAAAAGGCCTTTATAAACTTGCATATCATTATATAAATCCGGAGTAATTGAACTTAAAAAACTACCCCATAATAATCTTTTTCTTCCAAGTAATATTCTTTTATTAGTAACTACAAATGCATAAGTATTAATTATTTCCAAAAATTTTTCATTTTTTTGGGCACAAAAAGCATATAATACTTCCTCTTCTGGATTAAGATAATCTTCAATTACCTTGGCATGACTTTTAAGACGCCATGCAACTCCACCTGGAAATTTATTTTTAAATCTAATTACTCTATCATATACTTTTCCCATACTTATCACCACATTTATATTTTATAATGTTTTTTACTATTTAGCAAATTTTTTGATTTCAGTATTTGAAAACAATATATAATTTTATGTGTAATTTTTGGTAACACTTGTTATTATATCTTATGCTAAAATAACCAAATGGCTCCTTAAACATATAGTATAAAAGGAGGAATTTAAAAATGGAATACGATTATAAATTTGGGAATAAATTTTATAATTATTATGGCGATGTCGGTATTGCTAGTACAAAATATCATATAATTGCCCCAGAACAATCGCAAAAAGAACAGCCTGGATTAGAATATATGATGGATCCTTTGCCTATATTTGATAACCCTAATTATAAAGGTAGTGGTAAATTAAAAGATAAAGTCGCAATTATAACGGGTGGGGACAGTGGTCTAGGTAGAGCATGTGCAATTGCTTTTGTTAAAGAAGGCGCTAAAGTTGTCATACCTTACTACAATGAAACAGTAGATGCCGAAAATACTAAAAAATATATTAATAATTTAGGAGGAGAATGCCTTTTATTAGAAGGAGATCTTACCGATAAAGAATTCTCTCAAAAAATAGTGGAAAAAACAATTGAAAAATTTGGAAAAATAAATATTTTAGTAAATAATGCCGGTGTGCAATATCAGCAAGATTCTCTTACAGATATATGTGATGAACAATTCGATTGGACAATGAAAGTTAATGTTTATGGTATGTTTTATTTAACAAAAGCCGTTTTACCTTATTTAAAATCAGGAGATTCAATTATTAATTTATCATCAGTAACTGCATTCTATGGCGATGCCCAACTTATCGATTATGTTACTACCAAAGGTGCTATTGTAGGATTTACAAGAGCTTTAGCGAGAAACCTAGCTCTTAAAAATATTAGAGTAAATGCAATCGCCCCAGGATTTTTCTGGACACCACTTCAACCAGCTTGTTGGGTTAAAGAAAAAATACCTTCCCTAGGATCTGATTCAGCTATGGCAAGGGGTGCTATGCCTTATGAACTTGCACCAACATTCGTTTTTTTAGCAAGTGATGACTCTAGCTATTTGACAGGTCAAGTAATTCATAATAATGGTGGCGAGGTAATGGGCTAAAAACAGTTATATTATTAAAAAAAATAAACCATATTAATAATGGTGATAGTATGGAAATTATAATACGAGCCTTAGTCATGTTTGTCATCCTTTTTCTTATTGTTAAAATATTGGGTAAAAAACAAATTAAAAATCTAACTTTGTATGACTATGTTTTAAGTATCACTATTGGCTCTATTACTGCTGATGCCATTATTAGCATAGATACACCACTTTATGATGGGATAATTGCCCTTCTTGTTTTTGGAACAATTGGTTATATTACCTCATTAATTTCTTATCATAATCATACAGTTGAAGAAATAATAGATGGTGAACCTTTAGTACTTTTTGAAAATAATAATTTTAATTATTCAAATTTAAAAACAGCTAAATTAAGTGTTGCCAAAGTTTTAGAAAACTGTCGCCTTAAAGGCTGCTTTGATATTAATGAGCTAGATTGTGCTGTTTTAGAACCATCTGGAGATATATCTATCTTATTAAAAGGTAATTCACAATTTATTACGAGTAAAGATTTAAAAAATAATGTTCAAAAAAATACCAAAAAACAAACTTTAAATTATTTAGTTATTCTAGATGGTGTATTAAATGAAAATGAATTAAAAAAAGCTAAGAAAACGAAAACTTGGTTAAATAAGTATCTAAAAGAAAAGAAAAAAAGTATAGAAAATGTAACTCTACTTTCTATAGATAAAAATGATAAAGTTACTATGTTATCTGACAAATAAAATTTGAATTAAAAGAAGAGAAAATCTTTTCCTTTTTATTTATATTAAACAAAAGTTTAGTTAATATTTTAATCATGCCATAATGGAGAACATACAAGAATTTTTATGTACTCTTCTAATGTTTTTGTTTGGACAATTTGCCAATGTGTTTTAAATTAAATAAATTTAGTATTAATTTCTATTGCAAAAAAGAACAAACGTTTGATACAATGTTAATGGATACATTTGAAAATATCAGGTGTTTTCCCTTTCAATTATCAAAAGATAAGAGAAAGGTGGTGGTTCATTATGACCAAAAGAGAAACTTCTCTTTTTATTATAATTCTACTATTATTCTTCATAGTAATCACCTTACTATTTAGATAATAAAAACATCTGATTTCAACAATAGTTGATTTCAGATGCAATCCAATTAAGGGATAACATCTGATTCTCACAATCAAATGTATCCTTTTTTATTTTATGCAAGTTTCCTTGACATATTCATAATAACATAAAAAAGAACTTTTGACAAGTTTTCTATTTTTACTCGAGTTTTTCGAGATTAATATCAATTTGGTGGAGTAGACGAGAGTCGAACTCGTGTCCAATATAACCTATTAAATGATATCTACAAGTTTAGTTGGAATTTATTTTATTATATAGACAACTCCAACACATTTTCTATATAACAAGATTAATTA
>CANRAE010000047.1 GCA_947628525.1 uncultured Bacilli bacterium | reverse complement strand
TTTAATATCTACAAATATTTTTAGAAAAGAAAGAAGTAGTAAAATTTCTTTCACCACTCCTTAATGTTTAAGAACCCATCTTTACTTATTTACTCTTCTTTGATGATTTTTTAGATTCCTTACTAGCTTGTTTCTCATTAATAGCAGCTTGTGATACCATCATGGCAAGGGGGGTTATCGGAGAATCTTTTATATTTTTTTAAATTTAAAATTTTTTTTATTCTCATTCTTAGTTGTTTGATATTCATTCAAATCAAATTCGTTTTGTTTCGCAATTTTAAGTAAATAGTAATTAGATGCTACTTCCACATCACTTAAATCAACAATTGCCATAGATAAACTTGAAAACATTGCTGCCCCAAAATAATCTGTTAAATCACTTCTCAATTTTTCATAATCAATTTTTTCAATATCATATTTATTTTCCTTTCTTATTAATTATTTTTAAAACACCATCATTATTCTATAATTCTTTGCTTGCATATTTTAAGGTATAATTTAGTTTTTAAAAACAAATAACTAATATTATATTTTTTTTATACTTTCATGATTCTTTATTATTTTTTTTATTCCATATTTTTTTTCAAAAGATATTGTTATAGATTTTTTACCAACTTCAATAACTGTACCTCTACCAAAATTCATATGCATTACTGCATCTCCAATTTTAAATTTCGTATCTTGTTCATCAATTTTTTTATTAGCTATATCAAGCAAACTATTGTCACTAATATCAACTTTTTTCCAAGTTCTAGTTAATGAATCGTATTCACTAATATCAAAATTATCATTTTTTCTTTTATTAAATTCTTCTAAATATGGTAATTCTAATTTTTCTACTTCTTTTATTGCTTCTTGATATTCTTCTTTGTTTATATAACTTACTTCACATTTTTTAATAAATTCGTTATAACTATAAAAATGTGGAAAATATTGTATTCCAATTTCTTCTAAGACAAAATAGTCATAGTCTAATTCACTAAAATTACTTTTATCGACTTTAAGTAATTCACAAAATTTGTTATAAGGAAGTAATTTTTCAATTTCTTCGATGTATACATCATTATTATCATCATCACAGAACTGGAAACATTTAGAATATAATTTTTTATTACTATACTTTACTTCTAATCTATCTTCAGGAATGGACTCCCCGCCTACAATTTCACCATCAAAAGTAATATCCAAAGAAATATCAGCAAGATCCTTAAAAAAATCAACTTCTTCTATTGTAGCAAATTTGCCATAAGGGCCATCTGCTGTGATATATATACTATATTCTTTCATATCATTTAAATCAATTAATTTTTTTTCTAATCCTTCATCACTTATACTAGAAACACTACCATTAATAAATAGATTATTCTTTAAACTTTTTGGGAGTCTTTTAGATTCAAATTTTGCTTTCATACAATCAAAATATATTTTTTTATGATTCTTGTTATAATTATTCAAATACTTTAAAACACTTATTAGTTCTTTCTTTTTTCCAGTTATTGTTAAACTTGTACTATAACAAACACTCATTAGTTATCACTCCTCTATTACTTTTTCAAAATTAATTTATTTTATATTAAATGATTTTTCTTTGCTTCTTCAATAATATCATCTGGGCTCATTTCTTTTATTCGATCTATTTCACCATACATACCTTTAAAAAATGACCACCAGTCCAGCAATAATCATATAACTTATTTTTTGCTTGTTTAACTAATTCCAATATGCTTTATTATTTTCATAATCACTATTAGATTCACATTTATTTATAAGATAATTTACAATTGGTGCTTTTCTTGAGATAAAAATTTTTGTCTATATCTAAATATTTTGATGAAGATGCTTCTAACAAAAATTGTGAAGGTTTTAATTTATTATACGTTAACAACAAATATTCCTTTGCTTTAGTTATAGCTACATAAAATAACTTTCTTTCATTTTCTATACTACCTTCGAATTTTTCTTTGTTGTTCTTAAACCTTTCACTCAACACATGCCAATATTTTTTCCATTAACATTATTAGTTGGGAATTCTTTTGAATCAATATTAGGAATAATTATCGCTTCAAACTCTAACCCCTTAGACTTATGAATTGTCATTATTTGGACACCATTTTCTATTTCATTTGACTTAAAATTATGATATTTATATTGTTCTGTTGCTGAATTGTTTAAGAAATCTATTATGCCTTGAATTTTTGCTGATAATTGGAAATCTAAATATATTTCTTCATAATCATCTAATATATCTTTCATTCCCTTTAAAACGTCTTTTCTAGGAGCTATATCATCTACATCATCTAAAAAAACTATTAACTCTACAAATTTTTGTGGCATATCCGAAAGATTTATATATTTATTATTAGCAATTGAACCTCTTAGAAATATAAATCCAGAATTGAATTTTTCTCTAATACAATACTTTCCCAACAAATCATATAATTCTTTTTTTGATAAATTAGGTAGAATTTCAAATGTTTTTTTAAATAAAGTAAAATATTTATTTTCAAAGAAATATTCAGGCACTATCAGATATATATGGAATAGAATATCTATTAAATGATTTAACAATATCTTTTATAAATTTTCCTTTTCTAATTAGAACAGCTATATCATTATAATCAATTCCATTTTCTTTTAGTTTTAGTATTTGCCTTGATAAATAACATGATTTTTAATTGCATCATTAAATTGTTCCTCTGGTATTTCATCACCATAATCCTCACAATATAAATCATAATTTTTATAATCATAGAAAGGTGCTTTCCAAACCCACGATGAAATAGAAATAATTATTCTATCATTATTAAAATTAAGTTTGTATTCATTAAAACCATCTTCCATACTACATTCAGAAAATAAAGATGCTTCTATATCACATTCTTTAACAGCTAAACAAATTCCAATAAACAATTCTTCTGCATCAGGCAAATAACCAGGTTTATCTTTACTAAGGATGGTTTCACCTTCATCTCCATAAAATTCCATACAATTATCTGAAACTATTTCTATTGATGATTCAAAATTATATTTTTGATTTAAAAAATCTGATATTTTTTTTGCATTTATTTTATAATTATTATTTTTTAAATTAATATTTAACTTACTATACCAATTACTCATATTTTATATCTCCTATTATTAATCTGTTTCATCTGGATATTTAACGAATGGTTCATTAGAGAATATAGCATTTTTATCTTTTATTAGTTCTTCTAATAATCCATCTCCAAACAAATCATGTCCATCGGGATAATAACCTACAAATTCATTTTCTTCATATATAAATATGTAATTAGGATAAATGTTACAATATATTCTGTCTCCTTCTTTATATTTGTTTTCTTTAATATATTTACGTAATTCTTCTAAATCAAATGTTACTTGCATTAATCTTTTTCCTTTCTATAGCTTAATAAATCTTCTATGTAATCTCTAACTATCATATTTTATTATACAGGTTAATTTTTAATTGCTGAGAATACAATTTTTTATCTTTTCCTTTAAATATATAGATATTTACAATATTATTAATTTGCGTTATCTATTACTACAACACTACCTGTATTTGTTTTATTAACTAATATTTTATTATCAATTCTATTCATTAGTTCTGAAACATGAGATATAACCCCAACTAATTTATCATTTCCAGATAAATCAGACAAAATATTTAACGCTTGATTTAACGATTCAGAATCTAAAGAACCAAATCCCTCATCTATAAATAAAGAATCAATTTTAATACCACCACGATTATTACTTATTGCATCAGATAATCCTAATGCTAATGCTAAAGAAGCTTTAAATTTCTCTCCACCAGATAAAGATGCTACATCTCTTTCTTTACCTGTGTATGAATCAAAGATAGAAAAATCTAATCCTGTTTTGGCATTTAATTTAACTTCTATTTCTTTTCTTTTTAATTCATATCTACTATCTGTCATTTTAATTAATCTCTTATTAGCTTCCACTAACACAGTTTGCATAAAATATGATTGAACATAGTTTTCAAAAGTTATTCTTTGTTTTCCAGTTAGTGATCCATTAGCTGTATCACTTAATAATTTTATAACATCATATTCACTTTGAATATTTTTATATTCTTCTAAGTATTTTTCAATATTTAACGTTGATCTTTTTAAATTATCTAATGATACATTTAATTGGGTATACATATCATCTAAGGTTTTATACTCTTCATTAATTGAAGTTAATTGCTTTTCTTTTTCGGATACATCAACTACTTTTTTATTCTTAACTTCTTGTTCTAATAATTTAATTATTGATTCTAAATCTTTTTTTGTACTATCAAAACTTTCGATTTTTGATTTTAATTCAGATAAATCATATCTATCTAATTTTTTACTCATGTAATCTTCATAGTTAGTATTATTATTTTTGTATGCATTATCTAATCTAATATTGTAATCTTTAATATTTTGTTCTAACTCTTTAATATCAACTGCAAAGTGTTTAATATTTTCTTCATAACTTTTAATATCAGATGATAATACTTGTTTTTCATCAGATAGTTTTTTAAATTCATTATCTAAACTTACTTTTTCTTTTCTCTTTTTATCTAACAATTCTGTATTTTTATTTTTTTCTAATGAAACATCTATATTTTCAGGAATATTATATTCTTTAATTGCTTTTCTGACTTGTTCAATAGTTGCTTCATTAGTTTTTCTTAATCCATCTATAATTTTTAATTGTTTTTCGGCTTTTTCTATATCGTCTTTGGTATATTCGCATTCGATTGCAATGGCTTTTTTTGGATGTTCTTTTGAACCACATACAGGGCATTCTTCTCCATCAATTAATGTTTCAGCTATCTCAATAGAAATATTTAAATAATATTTTCTTTTCATACTTTCATATAAAGTATTTTGTTTGTCATAACTATCACAAATTACTTTATAGTCTTTTTTTGCATTATTTAATTCTATTATCTTATTTAAGTAATTATCATAATCTTTATTTTTGCTTATTAAATCATTGATATCATTATTTAATTTATCAACATCTTTGGAATAATTATCTAATTTCTTAAATTGTTCTTCTTTTTCTTTATATTCCTTTTGTTTAATTTCTAAGTCTTTTTTATTTTTAACTTTTTTAGTTTTTTTGTCTTCTAAAGATTTAGAATCTTTATTTAATACCTCTAATAAATTAGTGATAGTATTTGCAACTTTAATATTATAATCATATTTTTCTTTTTCATTTTTAATATTAGGATTAGATAGTAACAATTTATCTAAATTTTCTCTAGATTTTTGATAAGTTGTAATATCTTTATTTAATTTGTTCAAATTAGTTAATTCTGTAGATAACTTTGTTCTTTCTTCATTTTTTTTATCTCTTTCTGCTTTAGTTAATGATACAGTATCGTTATATTCTTTAATCTTCTTTTTTAATGTAGAAATTGTTTCATCATCACTTAAGCCAAAGACATCAATTATAGGTTCTAAATTTTTCTTTTCAGTATCAATTTTATCTTTTACTATTCTTATTTCATCTTCTTTAATCATTCTATTGGATTTTAATTTATTTTGCAATAAATCATAAAATTCTGTACCAAATATTTTTCTAAAGATTGTAGTCTTTTCTTCAGAATTTGCTAAAAGAAACCTTGTAAATTCTCCTTGTGATAGCATTGCTACTTGTCTGAATTGCTTATAATCTAAGCCAATTAATTGCTCAATTTCTTTTGTAACATCAGTTACTTTTGTTACTATTCTTCCATCTAAATCAATTTCAGCAGTTGGTGCTTGCCTAGTCTCTCCAGCACCATTCTTTTTTCTTCTACTATACTCTGGACTTCTTTTTACTTCATATAATTTGTTTTTATAATAAAATTCTAAATCAACAAAAGTATCAATATCAGGTGAAGCCCAATCGCTTCTTAAAGAATTAGCTGCTCTTGTTTCACCTGATGTTTGTCCATATAAAGCAAAACATATTGCATCAAAAATAGTTGTTTTACCTGCACCTGTATCTCCAGAAATAAGTAAAAGTCCTTTATCAATTTTCTTATCTTCAAAATCAATAACTATTTTATCTTTAAAAGGTCCGAATGCTTGTAAAGTTAATTTTTTTAGTTGCATATTATTCTTCCTCCTTTAAAGATTTTATTATAGATTTTATATACTCATTTTCATCGTTAGTCATTTCCCTACCATTTTGTTCGTTAAAAAATACGCTAAATAATTCATATGGGCTTGCATCCTTTTTAACCTCTCTAAGTGCTATTTCCTCTTTTGACTCATATTTATTAATAAACACCAATGCAATTGCATTTTTAAATCTTTTCTTTATTTCTTCCATTGGAGATATAATAGTATTTTCATCTTCTAACTCAACTTTAATAATATCATCAGTAGGTTTCATATTCATTACTTCTTCAAATGTTCCTCTTAATACTTGCATATTTCTAAGTGGTTTTAATTCTAAAAGTTCAATATCTTCAAAATCATTTGTATCAATTATTACTACACTTTTCTTATCATTTACTTCACTAAACGAATATTTTAGTGGAGTTCCAGAATATCTTACAGTATCTCTTTTTATTTTTTGAGGTCTATGAATATGTCCTAGAGCTACATAATCAAAGTCGTCTAACAAATTAACATCTATAGCATCTAATGTTCCAACATTATTTAAAGAAATACTTTCAGAATCGCATTGTTCAGGTAGTTTTCCATCCCACATTACAAATTGGTGAGCTAATAAAATATTTTTCTTATTTTTATCTATATTTTCTCTACTAAGAATCCATTTCATCATGTCATTAGAATTATTAATTGTTTCATATTCCTTTTCATCCATTAAATGTTTTAAATGAAATGGTTTTAAGAATGGTAACAAATAAAAATCCACATCATCAATACTAATTTTTTCAATATGTCCTTCATAAGAAGTTACTATATGAATATTAAATTCATTAAATATTTTAGATCCATAAGATAATCTTTCGTTTGAGTCATGATTACCGCTTGTAATTAAAACTTTAACATTCATTTTAGATAAATTAGTTAAAAACTTATCAAACATCATACTAGCTTCAGAACTAGGAATGCTTTTATCATAAATATCTCCTGGTATCATAACTACATTAATGTCTTTTTCTTTTACAATTTTAATTATCTCATCTAGTATATATTTTTGATCATCGTAGAATGATTCTTCAGATAAATTTTTACCTAAATGTAAATCACTTGTATGTAATATTTTTATAAGTATCAACTCCTAACATCAAAGTTTATTTTTTAAATATTATAGCATAAAAAAAAGAAAATTTCTTCATCTTTCTAACAATTAGAAACATCAAATTATTTTGAACTTTTTAATATTACAAACAAAAGCAGGATTTCTCCTGCTATGTCTAAACGTATTTTCTTTGAAACTCGTAATTTTATTGTTTCCTAATTAAGACAAATGTATATATATATTTTCAGAATAAACATCAAATTTATATGGATTTAAAGAAATAAAGTATCGATTATTTAAATGTATTATATCATCAAATTCCTTTTCAATAAACGTTTTTACTCTTTTGTTACCTCTAACCAAACGGTATTGTTCACGTTTATATGCTATTTTTTCAAAAGTAGTCAATTTGTTATAATCAAAATCATAATAGATATCATCTGGAATATTTGGTAAAGTAATTTTATAGTATTCAGATATCATATGTAGGACATCATCTTCACTAATACCTTCTTCATTTAATTGAACTAAGATATCATGTTTACTTGTATTGTGAAGAATTGCAGAAAGATACGAATATATTAATTTATCACGATTTTTACTACTTTTATTCAATTCTGCTAATATACGTAAATTAATTATTCTTCTATAATATGATAAAATATTATTATTCATGAAATCAACCACTTGATTTTGAAGGCTATCAAAATCTTCAGCTATTATATCTTTTGTACTACATTCTCCATTTTTATTTTCAAGGCATAATATTTTCCCAGTTTTATCAAAATTCTTTTTTATAGATTGTCCAAGTAAAGCATATTTTACAAACACTTGATCATGAGATAGTATTATATATGTTTGATTGTCATGAAGCTCATTAATTAATTCATAAATAACTCTTCTCCTGTTTTCATCATATGAAGAAGCCGGATCATCTATTATTATTAATTTCTTCTTTGAACTTACTATAAATAATAACAATGAAATAATATTTTTTTCACCATATGATAAATTTTCGATTTTATCTTCATGCTTTTTTTCTTTTTTACTTACTAAAAATACAGTTGCCGTCTTATTCATAGTATCATATTTATCAATTTCAAATTCATATGTTATTGAAAACATTGATAAATAATCATTAAGTTTTTTTAAATTTTTTCCAATAAATCTAGATGTCTTTAGTTTTATACTACATAGTTTTTTCTTTAATTCAAGTATATTATTATTGAATTCATCAAGTATTATTTTTACATCTGGAAACATATTACTTAATGATTCTGATAATGATACTTTATGAAAAGATTTTATATCAAGTGAATCCAAGTTATATGAATCTATCAGGTTATATAAGTTCTCTATATTCTTTTTGTTTTCTATTGCATTATATAAATCTTTTTCAAGTTTAGATACCTCTCTTTTATATGAAAAATTTGGAATATCAATACCAATTTTGTTTAAAATTTCTTGTGAATCTGAAATAATACTATATTGTTCTGGGGTTATCTTAATAATATCAGAAATTTTATTCACCCTATATTTACTCATTTTTCTATTACAAAATGGACATTTTCCTTTACTAAATGGTTCAAACTTTGTTCCATTTTCTACCCATTGAACATATTCTAATCCATGATCACGAATAAAATCAGAATACTTTTTATATTTAGGGTTTTCAGTTTCACATTTTAATTTTTCTATTGACGAACTTGATGAGAACTTTCCTGACACCGGTAATTTCCTTTTATTTATAATTTTTATCATTTGATCAACATTTTGCACATAATTAAATAGTTCTTGCCTTTTTGAATTGATACTTGCTAGAAGTGATGAAATATCATTTCTAATAATTTCTAAGCTGTTGTCATTTTCAAATAAAATCGAATATACTTCTTTATTGTTGTTTTTTTCTAATATTAATTTTTGATGCGTATTTTCGTTAAAAATTAAATAATCATCATCTTTAAATGTAGGGGACAATACTAATTCCATATCACCCATTTTTTTCCCATATGTAATATTTTTTTTAGATGTATCACCGATTACAGCATTTACTATAGAAGATTTACCAGAACCACTTATACCAAATATGTAATTTATTTTATTATCTTCAATATACAAATCAAGATTACTAATATTTTTGTAATTTTTTACTTTTAATTTCATATTTTCCTCTCTTATGGCATGTTTTGTTTTTTATTATATCATAAAAAAAGACTAAGTTTCCTTAATCTTTCCTCTTTACTTATTTACTCTTCTTAGAAGATTTTTTAGCTTCCTTACTAGCTTGTTTTTCATTAATAGCGGCTTGCACTACAGCCAAGTTCGGAATGCAATTGATATTTAAACATAAATCTTCTTCCCGAGTTTCGCACTTATTAAAGCAAAAAATCACTATTAAGCCCAGTATCTAGGTTCTTAAACATTAAGGAGTGGTGAAAGAAATTTTACTACTTCTTTCTTTTCTAAAAATATTTGTAGATATTAAA
>CANRAE010000046.1 GCA_947628525.1 uncultured Bacilli bacterium | reverse complement strand
TCCTTTCTACAATTTTATTTGGCATATCTATTATACCACTTTTTTGTTTATCAGTCATAAGGTTTAACACAACTTTTCGAAAAAATATAGACAAAAATGATAAATTTACTATAATATAATTATAGTAGGTAGGTGTAGTTATGAAGAATAAAAAGTTGATAGGTATAATCTTAGGGTCAGTGTTAGGTGTAATGTCATTAGGGTTAATTATTTATGGTGTATTTCTTTTAAATTCCAATAAATATATTTTTTCCCAAGCTTTATCTAAAACATTTAATAATTTAACTAGTAGTATTGATACTTTTGATAATAATTTCTTAATCAAGGAATTAAATAAAGTAGATAAGTATAAAGTATCTACTAATATGGATATTAATATTTCAGGAATAGATAGTGATGATTTTGATAATGCGGATTTATCAATGATAGAAAATATTAATAATCTTAAATTAAAAGGAGATATTTATAAAAATAAAAATGCTGGATATTTAGATTTTTCGGTAACTGCGGGTGAAGAAAGTCTAAATTTAAATGCTCTTTTACAAGATGATAAATTCTATTTTAAAGTAAAAGATATGATGGATGAATTTAATTATATCAATATGCCAGTTAGTTCCGATATAGAAATAACTAGTGATGATATTAAATTATTAATTAATCATTTAAAGAATAGTATCCCAAAGAAAATGCAAGATAGTGATTTTACCAAGAGTAAAGTAGCATTAAATATTGATAATCAAAAATTTAATACAACCAAAATATCATTAACTTTTAATGAAAAAAAATTAATGAATATTATTATATCTTTCTTTGAAGAAATTAGTGAAGATAATAAAGCTATTGCCTTATTGCAAAAGTTCAATCCAGATATTAATAAAGAGATGATACAAGAATTAATATCTGAAATTAAACAAGATGATTCAACATTAAGTGATGATGATTTATTTACATTATCTATGTATGTTAACTCATCAAATAATCCACTTAGAACGGAAATATATATAGGATCAAGTAATAATCCTGATAGTATTATAAGTAATTCTGTTTCTATTGTTTTTGATCATTATAATAATAAAAGTAATCATAAAATAAATGCTATTAGATGCATGGTTAATGATAATTCATTTATTGAATATAAAGAAGAATATACAACTCAAACAGAAGCTAATTTAAATCTTACTGTTAATAATTTTAATCAAAATACTAATTTAATAACAGTAACAGGTAACAAAAAAGTTTCTAATGATTCCCTTTCTTTGATTTTAGATGTAAATGTATCAGGTACAAAATTAGGAACAATTGAATATATATTAAATACTGTTACTAAATCAAAAGAATATAAAATGTCTTTAAATATTAATTTAAGTATGGAAGGACCAGAAGCTACAATTAAAATGGATAATACTTTCTACTTAAATGAAGATTTTCCAAATGTTGATGTCAGTGGAGCAATCGAATATAAAGAGAATAATTATAATGATAATGAAAATGAAGATTGGTCTTATGATGATACAGAAGACGAAGACATTGGTTTATAATTAAATAAAAATTTAGATATTAAGAAAACTGTGTTCTTTTTTGATGTAGGATCTACATTAAAGATAATGAATGCAGTTTTTTATTACTCCAATCTTTATAAAAATTTACATTATAGTATTTAAATAGACTTTTTGGTTGAAATTTGATACAATGAAAATGGAGATGGTATTATGAAAGCTTTAATCACGGGAGCTTCGAGTGGTATCGGTTATCAGATGGCTAAATATTTAAGTCAATTAGGTTATGATTTAATACTTGTATCACGCGATAAAGAAAAATTACAAAAATTACAAGAAGAATTAAAAACAGAAGTTAAAATAATTGTTGCTGATTTATCGATTGAAAGTAAAATTAAAGAAGTTTATGTTTTATGTCGTAATGACAATATTGATGTCTTAATTAATAATGCTGGTTTTGGTGATTGTGGTATGTTTACTGAAACTGATTTAAATAAAGAAATGGATATGCTTAATTTAAATATAAAAGCGGTGCATATTTTAACGAAAATGTTCTTAAAAGATATGGTTAAGAAAGATCATGGTTATATTTTGAATGTATCTTCATCAGCCAGCTTTGTACCAGGACCACTTATGGCTACGTATTATAGTAGTAAAGCCTATGTATTAAGACTAACTACTTCTATATATGAAGAATTAAGAAGAAGTAAATCTAAAGTTGTAATATCTTGTCTATGCCCTGGACCAGTAGCAACTAATTTTAATGCAGTTGCTAATGTTAAATTTTCCGTTAAACCATTAAAAAGTGATTATGTAGCTAAATATGCAATAAATCATATGTTGCAAAAGAAATTAATAATAATACCAGGTTTTAAAATGAAATGTGCTTACTTTTTTAGCCGTTTCGTACCAACTAAATTTTTAGCTAAAATAACTTATAATATACAAAAGAAAAAACTAAAATAAAAGTGCCAAACAATGTTTTGACACTTTTATTTTGGATAAAATTTTCCTTGATAACTATCTCTTCTTTTTAACTCTTTATCAATATCATTTAATACCCCAAATTTTTTTAATAACCAAAAAGGTTCAATTAAATCATTAGGGTTAGGATCCCCAGTAAGGCGATGTATAACAATATCTTCACGTAACATCTCTAATTGTGAACAAACGATATCAACATATTCCTCTTTACTTAATATATGAAAGGGATTCTTTTCATACATTTTAGCAAGTTGTGTATCCTTTAAAATATGTAACATATGGATTTTTATTCCTTGAATATCTAAATTAGCTAAAAATTTGGCTGTTTCTATCATATTTTCTTTGGTTTCATATGGTAGACCATTAATAATATGAACTACTACATTAATATTGTTTTTTCTAAGTTTATTAACCATGTCGATAAAACATTTTAGATCATGTCCCCGATTAATTAATTTAGATGTTTCCTCATGAATAGTCTGTAATCCTAATTCAACAGTTAAAAACGTCCTTTGATTTAACTCTTTTAAATATTCTAAACACTCATCAGATATACAGTCAGGTCTAGTAGCAATACTTAAACCAATAACATTATCTAACATTAATACACTTTCATACTTTTCCTTTAATATATCTACACTAGCATAAGTATTAGTATTAGCTTGAAAATAAGCAATATATTTACTATTTGGCCATTTATTTAACATAATTTTTTTAACATCATTAAATTGTTCAATTAAACTTTTATTAACATTACCAGCATAATCCCCACTACCTAATTTAGAACAATATATACATCCACCTGTACTTAACTTTCCATCCTTATTAGGACAACTAAATCCAGCATTTAAACTAACTTTAAAGACTTTGGAATTAAATTTATGCTTATAAAAATAATCCAGTGTGTAATAACGTTTATTTGAATCACTATACTTAAATCCCATATGATCCTCCATGTCATTAACATATATAT
Organism: uncultured Bacilli bacterium; assembly: GCA_947628525.1. Taxonomy (GTDB): domain Bacteria; phylum Bacillota_I; class Bacilli_A; order RF39; family UBA660; genus RGIG3091. The sequence goes on along the minus strand of CANRAE010000046.1, from coordinate 6,410 downwards.
TATCACAAAAGATCATCTATAAACAATAAAATTAATTTAATAAATAAATAGAAACATTTAGATAAAAAGCAAAACAACACCACAATAAATAAGGGATTTGTAATAGACCAGCTTTTTTATCAATAACATAAAATCTTAAAATCATAATTATAATAAGAATTATTAAAAATAATAACCAAATACTTGAAAATAAACGCCATTTAAATACAAAGAAAAAAATAGGCCAAAGAATATTAACAAATAATTGTAAAAAATATACTAAATATGCCCGTTCCTTAAAATAACTATCAGCATTTAAAATAAGATAAAAAGATATTCCCATTAAAATATAAAGAATAGTCCATACAACGGGAAAAAGCCATCCTGGTGGGGCAAGAGGTGGTTGAATTAAATCCTTATAATCCATAAAAGACATACTTATTAATCCTGAAATACTACCTAATATAACCGGAAATAAAATACTAATAATTAGTTGTTTCCAATTAATTTTTGTCATTATCATCACCATTATTTATTATGCCAAAAATTAATTATTTATTCTAATTAATAAATAAAAGCTTGAAGATAATATCATTTAGTTCTTTCTATTAAATTTAAAACATGCTATAATGTAGTAAATAAGATAGGAGAATGGTATTTATGTATGATCTTGGTAATCAGTTTCATATTGATCTTAATAATTTAAAAACTAAAAGTACTAATATTATTAGTGGTACTAAATATCGTTTTTCTATTCTAACGGAAAGACTTATTCGTTTAGAATATAATAAAAATGGCCTTTTTAATGACTTAGCAACGGCCTTAGTAACTTTTCGTAATTTTGATAAAACTAATTATGAAGTAAAAGAATTAGAAGGTGGTATCTTAGAAATCAATACTTCCTATTTTCATTTAGAATATGTTAAAGAAATGCCTTTTGCTGGTAATGGTATTAATCCTCTTAAAAATTTAAAAGTATGTTTACGAGGTACAGAAAATTATTGGTATTATGGTCATCCAGAAGTAAAGAATTATTTTGGTTCCAACAATGAATTAGGTAAAAATGCATCTCAAAAAATAAATAGAGGTCTTTACTCTTTAGATGGTTTTGTAAGTATTGATGATAGTCATACATTAAGATTAAATGAAGTTGGTACTATTACTAATCCTAATCCCGATAGTATTGATATATATTTGTTTGTATATGGTAAAGATTTTGGACTTGCTATGAATGATTATTATCTTCTTACGGGAATGCCTAGTTTTATTCCAAGATATTGTCTTGGTAATTGGTGGAGTCGTGATAAAGCTTATTCTAGTGTTGAAGCCTTAGCATTATTAGATAAATTTAATCAAATAGAAGTACCTATTGCAGTATTACTTTTAGATAAAGATTGGCATAAAAGAGCAAAAGTTAAAAATAGTTTAACTAACAGTGGTTTTTCGTTTAATCCCAATTTATTTCCTGATCCTAAAAACTTTATTGATATTTTGCATAGTAAAGGCATTAAATTAGGATTATCAATTGATCCTAGTGAAGGTATTTATCCAATGGAAGATTACTATAATCAAATATGTGGTTATTTAGGAGCACAAGCAGGGACTTTAATTAAATTTGATCCTTTGAATCCACGTTTTTTAGATGTATACTTAAAAATATTAATACATCCTTTAGAAGCTCTTGGTGTTGACTTTTTTTGGAATGATTATAATAATTTAAATAATTTAACAACAACGTGGGTATTAAACCATTATTATTCCCTAGATATGACTAGAAATCAAAAAAGGAATATGATTCTATCTCGTAATTCCTTAATTGCAGCGCATCGTTATCCAATATTATATTCTGGTAATTTACAAGTTAGTTGGGATAATTTTCAATATATTCCCTTTTTCAATCTTTCTGCTTCTAATATAGGTGTTTGTTGGTGGAGTCATGATATTGGTGGCTTTAACGGTGGTATAGAAGATCGTGAATTATATATAAGATCAGTTCAATTAGGTGTATTTAGTCCCATATTAAGATTCCATTCTGCTAATGGTAAATACTATAAAAGAGAACCTTGGTTATGGAATAAAGAAACCTATGAAATTGTTAATGATTATTTAAAACTAAGACATATGTTAATACCATATCTATATACCGAAGCTTATAAATACGCTACTAATGGTACAATGGTATTTCAACCACTATATTATATTATTCCTAAGGTTTATGATGATATATTATATCGTAATGAATATTTCTTTGGTAGTCAACTTTTAGTAGCACCAATAACTACTAAAAAAGATCCGATAATGAATCGTACTATTCATCGCTTTTATTTACCAGATGGTATTTGGTATGACTTTTTAACTGGTAAAAAATTTATTGGTAACAAAAAATATGTTGGTTTTTACAAAGATGAAGATTATCCTGTTTTTGCTAAAAAAGGATCAATTATACCTATGTCTTTACAAAGCAATTATAATAATACAGCTAATCCTACTCTTTTAGAGATACAAGTTTTTCCTGGTGCAAGTAATACATATGAATTATATGAAGATGATGGTATTTCTTTAAAATATAAAGATAATTTATTCTTTAAAACAACTATTGAATATATATATGAACCAGATAATTATCAATTAAATATAAAAAGTAATATAGGCAATAAAAGTGGGATTATACCAGAATATCGCGATTTTAAAATAAGATTTAGAAATACCCGATCAATTGAACAAGTAACTTGTACAGTCGAAAACGTTAATTGTGCTTTTAATAGTTATCCAGATGGTAATGATTATGTTATCGAAGTTAATCATGTTTATTCATTTAGGAGTCTTGCTATTACTTGTAAAGGACAAAATATTGAAATAGATGCAGTAAGATTAGTTAATGAAGATATTGATAGTATTTTATCAGATTTACAAATTCAAACCGATTTAAAAGAACAGATAGCTAAGGCTATATTTGAACATGAAAAATTAAAAGATAAAAGAATAGCTTTAAGAAAGTTAAAAAGACAAGGTTTAGATAAATCTTTTGTAAAATTATTTTTAAATTTACTTGAATATACTGATCAAATTTAATATACTATATAGTATAATTTAGTTACTTGAAAAAGTAGTAATATAATTAGTTGTTTGTAGAGAAATAGTGTTTGGTGAAAACTATAACAATTATTATATGAACTTGTTTTCCATTATAAGTAATTCGCATAATATGCGTTATCAAGATAAGAGTATAGTCTAGGCTATGAATTAAGGTGGTACCACGTTTTAAATACGTCCTTATTTAATAAGGATGTTTTTTTATAGGAGGTTAAAATGGAAAGAATAGTATGGTTTATTGTCGTGTTAGGAGCAGTGTATTTATTTTATTATCTATTTATTGTTAGAAAGTATGATATCCATGGTAATAGAAATATAAAGCGAGCTAAAAAAAAGCAAAAAATAGATGTTGCTAGATACCCATCCGAAGTAGAATTGTTTATTTATAAATATAAAATAGATCTCAAAAAAATAAATTTTAGGACAATGCTTAAAGCAATTGGTTTTGTTTGTAGTATTGATATTGCTATTATAATTACTATTATAAGTTTTATTAATACTAAAAATATATATATACAGTTAGGGATAGGAGCATTATTAGTAATACCAATAATATTGATAAGTTTTAGTATATTAGGAAAAATATATAAAAAGAAAGGATTGACCAAACATGTATAATTTTAAAGAAATAGAAAGTAAATGGCAAAAATATTGGGAAGAACATAAAAGTTTTAAAGCCATAGATAATAGTGATAAAAAGAAGTTTTATGCCTTAGTAGAATTTCCTTATCCATCAGGGGTAGGAATGCATTTAGGACATATTAAAGCTTATTCAGGACTTGAAGTAGTAGCAAGAAAAAGAAGAATGGAAGGATATAATGTTTTATTTCCTATTGGGTATGATGCTTTTGGACTTCCTACCGAAAATTCAGCTATAAAGCAAAATATTCACCCAAGAGTATTGACTGACAGAAATATTAACGTTTTTGCAGGACAATTAAAGAAAGTTGGTTTTTCTTTTGATTGGGATAGAGTAATTGATACAACAGATCCATCTTATTATAAATGGACACAGTGGATATTTTTAAAAATGTTTGAACATGGATTAGTGTTTAGAGATAAAACTTTGGTTAATTATTGTCCATCATGTCGTGTTGTTTTATCTAACGAAGATTCCCAAGGAGGAAAATGTGATATTTGTCATAGTGAAATAGTTCAAAAAGAGAAAGATGTTTGGTATTTAAGGATAACGGCTTATGCTGAAAAGTTATTAGAGGGATTAAAAGAAGTCGATTATTTGCCAAATATTAAAGTGCAGCAAGAAAATTGGATTGGTAAATCCGAAGGAGCTTTTGTCGATTTTAAGATCAAAGAAATAGATGATAATTTAAGAATATATACAACAAGACCTGATACATTATATGGAGTAACATTTATGGTTATGGCTCCTGAACATCCATTAATTGATAAAAATAAAGATAAAATTAGTAATATGGATGAAATTAATAAATATCGAGAATTAGCTAGTCATAAGAGTGAATTTGAAAGAACGCAATTAGTAAAGGATAAAACAGGAGTAAAAATAAATGGATTAACAGCTATTAATCCTGTTAATAATGAAGAAACACCTATATATATATCTGATTATGTTATGATGGGTTATGGTACAGGGGCGATTATGGCTGTGCCCGCTCATGATGATAGAGATTATGATTTTGCTAAGAAATTTAATATACCGATAATAGAAGTTATTAAAGGTGGCGATATTTCAAAAGAAGCTTATACTGGTGATGGGGAAATGGTTAATTCTGGCGTTTTAACAGGATTAAAAAATAAAAAAGAATCAATTAGTAAAATGATAGAATATTTAACAAAAGAAGGTATTGGCGAAAAAGCTACGCAATATAAAATGCAAGATTGGGCATTTAATCGTCAAAGATATTGGGGAGAACCAATTCCTATAATTCATTGTCCACATTGTGGAGATGTTCCAGTACCTTATGAAGAATTACCATTAAAATTACCAGATGTAGATAATTTTGAGGTAGGGCAAGATGGAGAAAGTCCATTAGCAAAAATAGAATCATTTGTTAATTGTAAATGTCCTAAATGTGGTAGAGATGCTAAAAGAGAGACAGATACTATGCCACAATGGGCAGGGTCTTCTTGGTATTTTTTAAGATATATTGATCCACATAACGATAAAGAATTTGCGTCATTTGATAAACTTAAATATTGGATGAATGTTGATTGGTACAATGGTGGTATGGAGCATGTAACAAGACACGTTATTTATTCAAGATTTTGGTATCATTTCCTATATGATTTAGGTTTAGTACCTACTAGCGAACCTTATCAAAAAAGAACTGCCCAAGGGCTTATCCTAGGGCCTGACGGTGAAAAAATGAGTAAAAGTAAAGGTAATGTCGTAGATCCTAACGATATAGTAGATAAATATGGCGCTGATACTTTAAGAACCTATATCTTATTTATGGGTGATTATGGATTAGAAGCACCATGGAATGAGTCTTCTATTAAAGGTGTAGCTAGATTTATTGATCGTGTTTATAACTTAAAAGATAAAGTAGTTGATAAAGAAGGCTATAGTAGTGAATTAGGAGGTTTAATTCATAAAACTATTAAAAAAGTCAGTGAAGATATAGAAGCAATGAAATATAATACAGCTATAGCTAGTTTAATGACCTTAGTAAATAAATATAGTGAAAAAGATGATCTTACTAAAGATGAATATTTAGTATTATTAAAATTATTAAATCCTTTTGCACCTCATGTAACAGAAGAATTAAATGAGATATGTAAGTTAGGTAAACCAATATGTGAATCAACTTGGCCAGAATATGATATTGATAAAACCAAAGATGAAAATGTAACTATGGCTGTATCAGTTAATGGCAAAGTAAGAGCAACTATCGATGTTAATGTTAACGATAGTGAAGAAGATATTAAAACCAAGGCTTTAAGTGAAGAAAACGTTATTAAAAATATTGACAGTAAAGAGATCGTCAAAATAATAGTTGTAAAAGGTAAAATTATAAATATTGTTGTAAAATAACATTTTTCGACACAAAACCTTTATATAATTAACTTTGGTGATGATATGAAAGTTAAAGTTTTTGATGAAATGCATGAAAAAGATTTAGAACAAAGTGTCAATGAATTTTTAGATGAAATAGGAAATAAATTTGTCGATATTAAGTACCAAGTGTCAATAGCAATGTTTAGTGAAGAACAAATATATTGTTTTTCGGCAATGATTATATATCGCAAATAAAAGTTTAATATTGTTCACATTAAATTTAGAGATAATAAATTTATCTCTTTTTTTATTGCCAAAACCGTAGGGGGGGGGGGTATAATATATTATGAAGAATAATATA
>CANRAE010000045.1 GCA_947628525.1 uncultured Bacilli bacterium | reverse complement strand
AGGTGATGTCTATATGAGAATCTGCTTAGTACATGAAGAGTATCCAGAAGAAACAAATTTTGGTGGTATTGCTACTTATCAAAAAAATGTTGCAGAAGAACTGGTAAAAGAAGGTCATATAGTGTATGTGTTATGTCGTGGCCTAAAAGAAGATAAAACATATACGGAAAATGGAGTCAATGTTATCAGAGTTTTTTATCCTCAAGATGGAAGTGTTTTATCTTACATAAATTACCGTAAAAAAGTGGCAGAAGTATTAATTAAATTACAAAATGATAATTTAATAGATATTATTGAGACCCCTGATTGGGGTGCAGAAACTTATTATTTTGAAAATTATCGGAAATTACCCTTAGTAGTGCGGCTTCATACTCCTTTGAAAATTTGGCTTAAATATAATAAAAATAGCTTTGGAAAAGTGAAGAATAATTTATTAAAATGGGAAAAAAAGATGATTAAAAATGCTGATTTAGTTACATGTTGTTCTAATGCTTTAAAAAAGAAAATAACAAAAAATTTTAGAATTTCTGCTAAAAAAATAATTGTTACACCAAATCCTGCCGATTTACAAAACTTTTATTGTGATAAAAATATAGCCAAAAAAAATCAAATAATTTATGTAGGAAGTTTGGAACAAAGAAAAGGAGTAGTTATTTTAGCGAAAGCATTAAACTATCTTTTTGCTAAAGAACCAAATTTACAAATAGAATTTGTTGGTAAAGATACTAAACGAAATGTTAAAAATATATCTACTATAGAATATATTAAACAATTAGTTTTACCTCAATATCATGGTAACTTACATTTTATTGGTCAAATTCCGAATTACGACATTGTTAAACATTTAAATAGTTCTTTAGTAGCAGTTTTTCCCTCATTATTTGATAATTTTCCTTATGTTGTTTTAGAAGCAATGGCTTGCGGAATGCATATTGTCGGTAGTAGAAATTCTGGCATGGTAGAGATGTTAAATGATAATAGTTCATTATATCGAACTGGCAATGTTAAAGATTTAGCTAATAAAATAGAAGCCAAATACGCGCTAGCTTTGAAAAATAATTATAATTTAGCCAATATAAAAAGAGTTAAAGAATATTATAATAAGTCATCAGTTTGTGAAAAACTAGTTTTATTATATAAACAGGTTATTAATAATTATAAAAATGTGGAAGATAATTTGCATGACCTTCAACATATTTTAAATAATGTTTCATTGTCTAAAATTTTAAAAGTAAAAAGAGAAAAAAACGGGGTTGCAAATATTGTTTATCGTTTAAAAACTAAAGAAGGTTATTATATTATCAAAAAATATAATTATGAGTATGACTTTGAGCTAATAAATAAATTATACGATTTATATGAAAAAAATAATGTTTTAGTTATTAGACCAATAAACAAAAGTCCAATTTTTTATCAAAACCATTATTATAATATTTTTCCATATTTAAGGCATGAAAGAATGAAAATAGGTAGTGAATATTTAAGTAAAATAATCACTATTAATAGAAAAGTTAAAATGGATGATACTATATTAAAAAAATGTGAATTTTATTATTCTCACTTAAAAAGTCAGAAAATTAACAATATTCCTGAAGAAAATGTTTTATATGTTTTAGATGTATATAAAAAGTTAAATAAATTAAAAGGAAATTATCTTAACCATGGTGATATTCAAGCAAGTAACATTATTAGTAATCATCAAAACCATTATTTGATTGACTTTGATGAAGCCTTAGTTGGACCATATCTTTATGATTATGCAGTAATTGTTATTAAAATGTTTACTAAGAGAAAAGTAAATAATAGGAAAATAAAAAACTTGCAAAAGAAAATCATAGATAATAATAAAAATGTAACTATAGAAGATTTTTCTAATATTATAAAATTGTATTTATGCAAAATCTTATTAGAAAAATATTATTTGCATTCTATTTGTAAAATTGACTTGTTTTCAAAAAATCAGAAAAAAGATAATTACTTACGATATTTAAATATATTAAAAAGGATGTGATTTAAATGGAGTGCTCTCAAAAAATTATTGCAATAATGGGACCATCGGGAGCTGGAAAAACCACTTTAGGAAGTAATTTACACTCTAGAAATAATATAGTTATTCCTAAACATACTACGACCAGAAATAAAAGAGATGATGACATAGATGGCTTCTATAGATACTTAACTCATGAAGAATATCAAAAAAATTTTTCTGCTGGCTGTTTCTTAATATCGTCAGGAGACGGTCCAATTATTAGTAAAGAATATGGCAATTTTTATGGTGTATTTTTAGATGATTGCTTAACCTCATGGAAAAAAAGTAATACCATTTTGTTATTCACATCTTACAAAGATATATTAAGCTTAGCATCACTACGTAATTTATATGAGGTCATGATTTTGAATTTAACTTTTATGAATATAGCAGAAGGCGTAAAAAAGAGAATAGAAAATGACAAAAATAGAAATCACCTTTTAAAAGATATTGAAAGTAGAATATTTTGGGCTTTAAAAGATGATAAAGATTATAGAGAATTAGTTAATTTATATTCTAATGGTACAATTTATACAGATGTTTGTAATATTGAAGAAACATATAGTGAAGCGTGCAAAATATTAAAATTAGAAAGAAGGTAAAAAATGGTTGAATATTGGGATTTATATGATAAAGATAGAAATAAATTAGAAAAAGTAGTCAAAAGAGGTGATTATTTAGATGATGATGAGTATCATTTAGTAGTTAATGCTTGGATAAAAAATTCTAAAGGTGAATTTTTAATCACTCAGAGAAGTGCAAATAAAAGTCATCCTTTAATGTGGGAGTGCACAGGTGGTTCGGCAATTAAGGGTGAAACTTCATTATTAGCGGCTTTAAGGGAAGTAAAAGAAGAATTGGGAATTGATTTAACAAACTGTGCAAGCACTTTTATAGGTAGTACTTTAAGATATTATAAAGGTTGTCCTGATATCTTGGATGTTTGGTTATTTAATTGTGATATTCCCATTGATAAAGTTAAAATTCAAGAAGAAGAAGTAAATAATGTTATGTGGGCAAGTGCTGATAAAATTAAAGAATTGTATTGCAATAATGAATTTGAATATAATGCTTATTTTAAAGAAGTAGTTGGTATTAAAGAAAGAGTTTATTATATAGGTTTTAACGCGAATAATGCCATTTGTAATGATAATTTTTTTTCTGGTTCAATAACATTGTACCCAACCTTAGAAAAGAGAAATATTTATTTTAGTGATAAATTAATTAACGATACCTCTAGCGATAATTTTTTTCAAAAATATCATGATTTTATTTATAATAATGCTAAAAAACTGCAAATGGAATATCCAGAAACATATTTTATTTGTTTTAATGAAAAAATTAGAAAATTATGTCAGAATATGAATGATATTAATATTATTAGAAGTAATGATTCTAAAATATTAGATATGCTTAATGATAAATTTCAAACAAGAGACATGGCTAAAAAATATATGCCAATTTTAGAATATAGTTTTTTAGATAAACAAATATCCTATGAAAAAGCTAAAGAAATTGTCGGTTCGTCTACTTTTGTTTTGCAAGAAAAAACTGGTGCTGGTGGTAGCAGTACTTATTTAGTAACTAAAGAAGAAGATATGCCTATATTAAATGCTGACAGTCAGTATTGTTTATCGAAATATGTATCTAATACTCCTTTAAATATTACTTTAATTATTTATGATAAAGATATCTTATTTTTACCAATTTCAGCTCAATTAATATTATTATCAAATCATAAATTTAAGTATGTAGGTGGCGACTTTGCTTATACTAATAATTTAAAAGAAGACATCATTAAGCAAATTAATGAGAATAGTTTAAATATAGCTAAAGAAATACAAGAGTTAGGATATCGAGGAATTTTAGGAATAGATTATATTTTAAAAGATGGTAAAATTTATTTTATGGAAATCAATCCTCGTTTTCAAGCTTCAAGTTTTTTAATAAGTAATGCTTTGTTTGATAAATATGGAATTAATATTGCTAAATTACATTATGATGCTTTAATAGGTAACAATGTAGCTCCTATTAAAATAAATAAAATTGATTATAGTTTTTTGAATTGCAATGAAAGTGAAGATTTTAAAAATATAAAAGATTATAAAATACTTGAAAAAGGATATTTTAAAGATAATAAATCTTCTGTATATAGAAAAATATTTAATAGAAGTATAATTTTAGAAAATACATTTGAAAAAGAAAACAAATGACAAAATAAGAAATATTTTGTATAATGAATAACACTAAAAGAGGTGATTTTAATGAATATAGACCAATTGAATATGGAAAGGCAAAAATTAGCAGATACTATTACAATTATTAAAAAATTATTAGAAACCCAAAAAGAAGAATTAGAAAATTTTGAAAAAGATTTTATTGGTAATAGAGAAGATTTATGGCGTTTTATTAACGAAAAGGAAATTCATATTAAAAATATTGAGTGTAGTGTAGGTAGGCCATATTTTGCGAGAATTGACTTTCAAACTTCAGATTCCTCAATTGAAACTATATATATTGGTAAAAATGGTATTTCTGTTGATAATAAAATTATAGTTGTTGATTGGAGAGCACCGATTAGTTCTCTGTATTATGATGCCGAAATTGGTAGTTGTGAATTTTTAGCACCTGAGGGATTAATTAAAGGAATTATGAGTTTAAAACGTCAATTTGAAATAGAAAACGGTACGTTAAATAATTACTATGACGTTGATTTGGTTGCAAATGATACTTTATTACAACAATATTTAAATAATAATAATGATTCCAGATTAAAAAGTATTGTGTCTACTATTCAAAAAGAACAAAATGAGGTTATAAGAAAGAAACTCTTTGAAAATTTAATTATTCAAGGAGTTGCGGGAAGTGGCAAAACAACAGTCGCTCTCCATAGAATTGCCTATTTAGTTTATAATTATATGAAGATTATTAAGCAAAATCAATTTTTAGTAATTGGACCCAATCCTGTCTTTTTGAAGTATATTAAATCAGTTTTACCTGAACTTGATGTTACTGGAGTTCAACAATGTACTTATGAAGAATTTGTAAGTGATTATATTAATGAAAATCTAAAATTGACTTCTGCAGATAAAAAATTATCATTAAGTATCGCGGGGAAAATAAATAATGATATTGATAAATTTAAATGTTCAATGAAATATAAAGCAATGGTTGAAGAGTTTTTAAATGCTTTTATATCTAATTTAACGCAAAAGCCTTTACAATTAAACGACTTTGTTGTTTTAAATAATGAAATAATTAAATCAGCATTTAATGAAACTAAAAGTAGTAATCCATTAGATTTAAGAATAGAGCAAACAATTGAAAAACTATCTCGGTATATATTAGAACATCAAGATAGTATTATTTCTAGGTATAATGACTATTTATTTACAACATTTAAAAATTGTCAAAATGATGAAGAAAAGGACAAAATGCGGAGTATATTTGCTAAAGATTTAGCAAATATAAAAAAAGGGTGTCGAAGTTCTTTAAGAAAATATTTTGCAAGTGGGAATACAAATGCTACTAAATTATATAAATTGTTTATTACTACTATTGAAAATTATGATGTGTTTAATTATCCTAATTTAAAAACTTTAAAAAGTATTACCCTATCTAATTTAAAAAATGGTACTTTTGATTTTGAAGATTTAGCAGCATTACTTTTTATTAAAAAAATAATTTCTCCTAATAGAAATTATGATAGAATAAGACATGTTGTAATAGACGAAGCTCAAGATTTAGGAGAATTTAATTTCTTTACTTTAAAAATGGTATTACCATCATCAACATATAGTATCTTTGGCGATTTAGCTCAATCAATCTATGATTATAGAAGTGTTGAAAATTGGAATATAGTAAATTCAATTATGTTTAATAATAACGCTTCAATTATTAATTTTACCAAAAGTTATCGGACAACTTCAGAAATCATGGAAGTAGCTAATGCCGTAGCAGAAAGTATTAATTTAAGTCAATCCGATTTGGTAGTAAGACATGGCAATAAAGTATCATTCAATCAAATGGATGCTTCAAATGTTCCTAATTATATTAAAGAAAAAATTAATGAATTTAGAAATAAAGGTTATAAAACAATAGCAATAATTAGTAAAACTAACTTATTATCTCGTTATATAAATGATGATTTACAAGAAGTGGGGGTAACAATACCTAATATAACACTTAATGATGATATTTTAAATAAAGAATTTTCTATCTGCACGATATCTAATCAATTAGCTAAAGGATTGGAATTTGATGCAGTTATTATAAATAACGCAAGTGAAAATATTTATTCTAGTACTAGTAGTTTGGATATGAAATTACTTTATGTTGCTCTTACTAGAGCATTACACGAATTAGATATTTTATATACTGATGATTTAACATTGCCTTTAGCCAAAAAACTAAATTTTCAAAGATAAAATACGATACAAGTGAAAAAGATTTTGTTTTTTGCTTGTTTTTTTATTATTCATTAATCAAAACATAAATTCATACATTTAAATGGAGGAAAAATGAATAAAACTAAAGATTTAGTTATATGTGTTTATGACGATAATGCTCCGACAATTAGTGATAAAATTTTAGATGCCTTTGTAAGATACCTAAGGTCTACATTATAAAAAGTTAACATTTGTTATGTGAAGTTAGTTAAGAAGAAAGTGAGGATGAAAATGGAAAACAACTTAACTGATAAAACATACAGAGCAGGTGGATATTTAAGACTTTCAATCGAAGATGAAAATAAAGATAATGAAAGTGTTAGTATCAAAAACCAAAGAGCTATTATTGATGAGTATGCTTCAAATAACAATATTGAAATATATGATTATTATGTTGATGATGGTTATTCTGGAGGTAATTTTGATAGGCCAGCATTTAAAAGATTAATAAACGATATTGAAATGGGTATTATTAATTGCGTAATAACAAAAGATATGTCGAGATTAGGTAGAGAATTTATTGAAACAGGAAATTATATATATAAATATTTTCCTGAACATAATGTAAGATATATTGCTATATTAGAAAATTATGATACCTTATTTCCTAATGGTTCGGAAGATATAATCCCCTTTAAGGCAGTTATAAATGATATGTATTTAATAGACATATCAAGAAAAGTAAAAAGTGTTAGACATGATATGATGAAAAAAGGTGAATTTGTAAGTGGGAGTGTTCCTTATGGATATAAAAGGTCTTTAGAAAATAGCAAAACACTTGTTATTGATGAATATGCAGCTTCCGTAGTCAAAAGAATATTTAACTTAAAAGATATGGGTAAAACTTGTGGAATGATAGCAAAAGTATTAACAAACGAAGGAATTTTACCCCCAGATGTTTATAAAGGTAAAAAATTAAAGCAAATTACTATATCTACAAATTTATGGTGTGAAAAAACAGTAACACGCATTATAAAAAACGAGGCATATACTGGCACATTGATTCAAGGAAAGTATGAAAGAGTAAGCTTAAAATCAAAGAAGAAACGCTTGTTACCAAAAAGCAAATGGATAGTTTGTAAAGGAGCATTACCTCAAATAATATCCGAAGATATCTTTAAAAGAGTAAATTCGACATTTAATAATAATGAAAGTATAAGATATAGACAATATGATTATTTATTGAAAGGGTTAGTTGTGTGTGGAGAGTGTGGGAAAACAATGCTAGTAAGACGGGTAAAAAAGCAAAGTGAACCCACGGCCATAACTCCGATTTATGTTTGTAGAACATATGCAAGATATAGAAATAATGTGTGTTCTATGCATTATTATAGAGAAGATGCATTAAATGAAATTGTATTAAGAGAAGTTAGAAATATATTAGTAAAATATGCAAATAATACTTCTTTAGAAAACAAATATAAATCTTCTATAAGCAATTCTGATATATTAAAAGATTATGAAGTATCTTTAAAAAAATATCAAACAAAAATAGTTACTATTGATAAAGCAATAAGTGATTTATACAAAGACCGTGTAAGTAATATTATTTCTATTGATGAATTTTCAAATATTAAAAAAGAATTAGAAAAAGAAAGACAAATATGTGTTAAAGAAATTAATAATTTAGAAATAGGAGTAAATAAATCTAAAGCTATGGTAAATGATGAAAAAGCAACAATGAAAATTATAAATGATTTTTTGAAAATGAAGAATCCAACTAAAGAAATATTAAAAGAGCTTATTAGTAAAATAGAAATTCATGAAGATAAAACAGTTAAAATTTTCTTTAATTTTAGATTAAATGAGGAAGTACATGAATAATGGGTTAGTAGTGGCATATTTAAGGTTGTCCGAAGAAGATTTAAAAAAGGAAAAAGAGTATTCAGAAAGTATTTATAATCAATTAGGATATATAAAATCTTATGCCAAAAGTATGGGACTAAATATTGATAGAGAATATATTGATGATGGTTATTCTGGAGTTAATTTTGAGCGCCCTGCATTTGAAAATCTCAAAAATGATATTGATAATCACTTAATAAGCATAGTAATAACAAAAGATATGTCGAGATTAGGTAGAAATTTTATTGATACAGCTTATTATATTAGCGAGTATTTTCCTAAAAATAATGTTAGATATATAGCTATTAATGATAATTTTGATAGTAATAACCCTAATAATGAAGATCAAAAAATCATATTAAATATTCAGTCAATAATTAATGATAGATATGTTAAAGATGTATCAGATAAAAGAAAACAAACAGCTATGTTAAAAACTGAAAGTGGTGAATATATCGGTGTTTATGCTCCTTATGGGTATAAAATAAAAAAAATTGATAATAAAAGAACGCTGGAAATAGATGAATATTCTGCTAATATAGTTAAAAAAATTTTTACCGAAATAGCTAGTGGTAAAACAAGACAAGAAGTTTCTCTCGAATTAAACGAACTTAAAATTATACCACCTATGGTTTATGTAAATATGACACCTAGTAAAGGTAAAAAATATTCTTATAATTGGTCAGATAAAACCGTTTATAGAATAATAAAGAACCATACTTATACTGGTAGCATAGTAAAAAGAAAAACTGAAAAATTAAGTCATTATCAGAAAAAAAGAACTATAATACCTATTAGAGATAGGAAAATCATTAATCATTGCCATCCTGCAATCATATCAGAAGAATTGTTTGATGCTGCTAATAATAAATTAAGAGAGATGAAAAGAAAAGAAAAAAATTACTATAATGGTTTATTTAGCGGTTTAGTGGTTTGTGGAACTTGTGGGAGAGTTATGACTGCTTGTAGAGTTCAAAAAAAGGAAAGAAAAGTCCAATATTATTTTGAATGTACTAGAGTGAATAATAATCATAAATGTAAAAGTCGAAACATAGCTGATTCAAAATTAAGAACTATTTTTAAAGAAACATTAGAAAACATTATCAATAGTTATGTTCTCAAAGATGAGATTATTAATAAGGCAACAAAAAACTTAATTAGTGAAGAACGAGTAAATACGAAAATATCTTATTTAAAAAAAGATATTGAACTTCATAATGTTAATATAAGAAATTTATATTTAAAAAAGTCAACAGGTGAAATAACTTTGGATGAATTTATAAAAGAAAAAGATAAGGAAACTAAATTAAAAGAAAATTCAGAAAAGCTGTTAAAGGAAAAAATTGAATCAAAAAACATAATGATAAGAAAAAAAGAATTATTAGAAAAATATAATCAATTTATAAATAATGGCGAGTTTATAAATGATATTGTAAGAGAAGTAGTAAATCAGATTATTGTTTATAATGATAATACTTTAGTAATATCCTTTAAATTTGGATTAGGTGAACCTCGAAAGATTAAATTGTATTAAAAGACTTAACGGCAAGAAATTGCCTTTATAAAAAATATGGTTAGTTACTTAACAGACATCAGCCGATAGTGATGGTGAATTTTTAGATAAATGCTTAAAATATTATAAATATATGGGTGTTTTTGCCATAGGAAAAAAAGTAAAAGAAGAAGATATGTAT
>CANRAE010000044.1 GCA_947628525.1 uncultured Bacilli bacterium | reverse complement strand
TTGACCAGTAAATTGAGGTTCAAAATCAGTGGTTGTATATCCTAAAATATTATCCTTTAAGAAACTATCTTCTAATTTTGAAGGAATATTGCTTTCGGTAGTCCATCCACCAAAAACATAGTCTTCCCTAGTTGGTACATCAAGTGGTACTTGCCATAAAGCATATAAATCAAATGCCTCAATAGTATTATTTTTAAATTCAGTAGAAGCATTTAAAGTAGTTACATCATAACAAGTTTTCTTGTCTTTTGACCAACATTTAATTACAAATGGTTCATCATTATCTTTATTTGATAATTCTGATCCTGCTCTATAATCATAATGAATTGTAACATTTTTACTAAAACCACTTATAGTAGCAAAGCTTTCACTACCATATGTAAATTCGTGTGCCTCAGTTTTATCAGTTGTTGTACCATTATTTTCATGGTAAGTAATATTTACTTTATTAGCTTCCCATACAGCATATAAAGTTACTTCTTTTCCTTCTTCACTTGCTAAATTATCATTTACTTTTGCACCATCATGATATTTTACAGTACTTTTATCAGTACTCCATCCCATGAAATGGTATCCATCCTTAGTAAATCCATTTGTAGCTAAAGTGTTTTCTTTACCATCATAAGTAAATTCTTGAACACTCATAGATCCTTTAACATCATTAGCATTAGCATCAAATTTAACTTTATATTTAATTGGTGCCAATAAAGCATACAAGTTTAAATTGCTACTAACTGTATATGTTTCACCAACCGGATCTCCATTTTTACTTAATGACCATCCAGTTAACTTATAACCAGTTTTAATTGTAGATATATCTTTATTAGTTTTTAAAGTTACTACTTTACTTCCCCAAGATGCATATAAATTTACTGTAATATTATGACTACTTTCTAGGTCTTTATTTAAATCTTGAACAGTGTAACTACTACCTTTATTATCTTTTAACCATTCTTTAATTGCTACATCAACTGTTTCTTTGGTAATTTCGTTATCTTCATTATAATAAGTAATAGTATATTGTTTGGTGAAAGAATTAGGTGCGAATGATGCATCATTATAAGTAAAGTCAGCCTCAATAGTTGTATCAACACCATTATTTGAATGATATATTACCTTAGCTTTATTAATAAGCCAAAGAGCGTATAAACTAACATCTTTATCATAAGTTCCGTTATCATCTATTTTACTTCCACTATCGGTTAATGACCAACCGTCTAAATGGTATCCTTTTTTAGTAACACTATTATCTAATGTTAAAGTATATTCCCATTTAGCATGTAACTGTACTGTTCCATTTTCAGCTGTTGTTAAATTCTTTAATACTCCGTCCTGTAATTTAGAAGAAGTACAAACACCATCGATTGTCCAGCAAACAAATCTACCAGTTATTTGTGTAGTTGTTGCTCCTTCACCATTATTTTTATTATAAGTTACATTAAATTGTTTTTTATTATTAGGTTCACCTTTTAAAGTTATAGCTTTATCATAAGTAGCTGTATCTTTTACAGGGTCTTTATCAATACCATTGTCATAATAATATTCAAGATTGTAAGTAACGGGTGTCCATACAGCATATAATTTTAAATTGCTATTAACTGTATATTTTTCACCAACAGGATCCCCATTTTTATTTAATGACCATCCAGTTAATTTATAACCAGTTTTCGTTGTTGAAGATATTTCTTTATCTTCGCTCGTTTTTAAAGTTACGTCTTTACTTCCCCAAGATGCATATAAATTTACTGTAATATTATGACTACTTTCTAGGTCTTTATTTAAATCTTGAACAGTGTAACTACTACCTTTATTATCTTTTAACCATTCTTTAATTGCTACATCAACTGTTTCTTTTGTAATTTCGTTATCTTCATTATAATAAGTAATAGTATATTGTTTCGTAAAGTCATTATTTGCAAAAGCATCATTACCATAAGTAAATTCAGCTTCAACAGTTTTATCTTCGCCATTATTTGAATGATATATTACATTTGCTTTATTAACAAGCCAAAGAGCATATAAATTAACATCATTATCATAAGTTTGTTTATCTTCAATTTTGTCACCATCGTCGGTTAATGACCAACCATCTAAATGATATCCTTTTTTAGTAACACTATTATCTAATGTTAAAGTATATTCCCATTTAGCATGTAATTCTACTGTTCCATTTTCAGTAGTTGTTAAATTTTTTAATTCACCATTTTGCATTTTTTCAGAAGCACAAACACCATCAATTGTCCAACAAACAAATCTACCTTCTATTTGTGTAGTACTAGCTTCTTCATCATTCTTCTTATTATACGTTACATTAAATTGTTTTTTATTATTAGGTTCATCTTTTAAAGTTATAGCTTGCTCATAAGTAGCTGTATCTTTTACAGGTGCACTATCAATACCATTGTCATAATAATATTCTAAATTATAATTAATAGGTATCCATTTAGCATATAATTGTAATCCTACTTCACCCATAGTATCGCTACCAAAATCCCAAACTGTATTTCCTTCGGCATCTTGATACCAATTATCAAATTTGTATCCTTCACGCGTTGGATCAGGACTTGGTTTATCAATTTTTTCTCCATATTGTTGCTCTTCGTATGTTTCATAAACACCATCTTGTGGAGCATTTGGATAATTTAATTTAAAGATAACACTATTCTCTTTAATTTCCCAACAAGCATATAATGGAACAACTAATCCATTTTCTGCTGTTAAATTAGCACTTAATTTATAAGATCCATCAACTAATTTAATATCATCATCAGGAGTATTATCATCATTTTTACTCCATCCCGCGAAATCATAACCTTTTCTTGTAAATAAGTTTTCCTTTAAAGTTGGATAATTGTTTTTGATAGAATATTTAACATTTTCTTGTGTATATGTGTCATTTCCATCACTAGTAACACCACCTTTACCATTAAACTCGATAGTATATTTGTTAATAGCTAAACGGAATGGTAAATTGGCATCACTTGCTGGCATTTTATAGTTAATAACAGCATTATTTCTATTTTCTATATTTGATCCTTCCCACGTATCAAAATGGATTCCATCACTCATAACTACTTCGATTTTGACATTTTCTTCGTAATAGAATTTTAATTTATCAATATCTTCTACAATCGTTTTGTAATAATCGATAGAATCATTAATCATTATATTGTAGCTTTCTTCAGTAGGAACAAAATCACCACGCATAGCAAATCTTAAAGTAAATTTATTTCTTTCGTATTGGAATTTTACTACGGCTTTTCCATCTCCTGTAATAGTTACGCTTGCCGTTCTTGGTGTTTTAAATCCTGCTCCTAAATCGCTAGGTTTTACTACAACCGTAGTATCGGTTGTTCCTGTTTGCTTTGTAGTTATACTTGGTTCTGTTGGATATTCTCCATCTGTTCCCATTAAATAATATTCAACAGTATATTCCGTATTATTATTAGGAGTAGCACTAGCTGTTAAAGTGGCATCGCTAGCAGGCATTACATAGGTAACAGTATTTGTATCAATGTCAATTGGTTGCCATGATGCGAACGTATATCCTTCTTTAACATTAGCTGTAATAGTAACACTTTCTCCGTAATAATGTAATCCATTACCTTCTACACTTGCTATTCCCGTACCAAGGGTTAATGTTAAAGTGAATTGTCTTCTTTCATAACGATATTCCACTACCGCTTTACCATCACCTGTAATTGTTACTTTCTCTTCACTAGGAGTAATAAATCCTGCTCCTAATTTTCTTACTTTAGCAGTAACTGTGGTATCGGTTGTTCCTGTGAAAACATCAGTATAATCTGGGATAGTTTGGTACTTTCCATCTGTTCCCATAATATAATGTTTAACTGTGTATTTAGTATCTGTATTTGGTTTAACTCCTGCTGTTAAAGTCATATTAGCTGCTGGCATTACATAGGTAAAGGTATTTTTATCAATACCAATTGGTTGCCAAGTTGTAAAGGTATATCCTTCTTTAACATTAGCTGTAACAGTAACACTTTGTCCATAATAATATAGTCCGTCACCTTCTAAGCTTTCGATTCCATTACTAGAAGCATAAACCGATTTTTCTAATGTTAAAGTGAATTGTCTTCTTTCATAACGATATTCCACTACGGCTTTTCCATCACCAGTTATAGTTATTTCTTCTTCACTAGGAATCACAAAACCTGCACCTAGTTCTCTTACTTTGGCAGTAACTGTGGTATCGGTTGTTCCTTTCAAATTATCGACATAATTTGGTTCAATAGGATATTTTCCATCTGTTCCCATAATATAATGTCTAACTGTGTATTTAGTATCCGTGTTTGGTGTTGCGCTTGCTATTAAAATGATATTGCTAGAAGGTATTTCATAATCAAATTCTGTTTCTTTTACATTTACTGGATCCCATGATACAAAAGTATATCCTTCTTTAATTACGGCTTTAACTTTAACTTTTGTACCAAAGTAATATGTTCCATCACCTTCTAAGCTTTCAATTCCAGCTCCTAAGGTAGCACTTTTAACTAATGTTAAAGTAAATTGTTTTCTTTCATAACGATATTCAACTACGGCTTTTCCATCACCAGTTATGGTTATTTCTTCTTCACTAGGAATAACAAAACCTGCGCCTAGTTCTCTTACTTTGGCAGTAACTGTTGTATCAGTTGTTCCATTCAAATTATCAACATAATCTGGTTCATCTTTATATTCTCCATCTAGCCCCATAATATAATGTTTAACTGTATATTTAGTATCCGTATTTGGTTTAGTAGTAAGTGTAATAGTAATATTTTTATCACCCATTACATATACATCATCTTTTACTTCTTCACTAAAAGAATTAACACTATATCCTTCTTTGATAGTATAATTTAGTTTTACTTTTTCACCGTAATAATATGTTCCATCACTATTTGTTGCTATTACACCATCATCACCTTCAATTGTTAAGGTGTATTTGTTTCTAGTATAGTAATATTTAATTACTGTCGCATCATTTTTTAAAATGATTTTACTTTCAACTTTTGGACTAGTAAATCCTTTATAAGTTTTAACATTAGGACTTGCTGTTGTCCCTATCGTTCCAATATAAACATCTCTATCTGTTGGTGTATTACTATATTTACCGTCAGTTCCCATTAAATAATGTTCAACCATATACTTAGCTGTTGTTATTTCACTCCATTTAGCAGTTATAGTAACATCATCAGTTATTTCGGTATTAAAGTCAAATTCTTTATTGTCAACATACCAACCTAAGAAATCATAACCTGATTTCGTTGGATTTGCTGGTCTTGTTACTTTACCATTAGCTCCAACTTCCACTTTTGAAATTCCTTGTCCATTATCAAAATCAAAAGTTATGGTATAAACACTTTTTTCCCATCTTGCTTCAAGTTTAAGATCTTCCGTTATAGGTGTGTCTAAATCAAACTTTTCACCATCAACATACCAACCTACAAAAACATATCCTTTTTTGATTGGTGGTTCGATATCTTTTAAGGTATCACCCTTATGAATCGTTGCTTGATAATATAATTTATTATCAACATCTAATTCTACATTATAACTACGGTTACAAGATAATAACAATATTAAAACAATTATAATTATCAATACTATAGCTATAATTCCTGTAAAAATATATTTTTTATTATTTTTACCTTTTTTACCCATTTCCAATACTCCCTTCTAAAAGTTACAGTTTTATTCTACATCTCCTTAATTTATATGTCAATTTATTTGACTTATTTTGTCGCTTTTTAAAAAGAAAAAACACACATCAAAAATTGTGTGTTTTTAAATTAATTACTTTTATCAAATGTAATTGTATACTCAGTAGGAATTCCTGTTTCAAAATATCCATTATTAGCAAGAACGATTTTTACTTTAACTGTATATTTATAATTGCGTAAATCGTCGTTGGTAATGCTTGGTGTATCTTTAGTTGGATCGCCTGTTTTTTCTTTCATATATTTAACAATATCAGATATTGCAGTGAATGATAAGCTAGATGCCTCTGCATCTGTACTTATAGTATATGTTTTATTTTCTCCTGGAAGAGTAACTTCTATATGGTCAATGTTAGGATCTTGTGCAAGCTGAGAAAGAGATGCATGCATTCCCATACCAATAACAGATTGAGACATAAGCATACTTTCGTCTTGATATCTTAAAACGATATTACCACTTGCCACACCACTATCGTCAATTGTAAAATGTTCACCATTTTTATTATTGTCATCAACTAATGGTTTTATTTTATTAACTGTTTCTGTAAATTCTTCAGCAGTTACATACCCTAAAACATTGATATTTAATGTATAAACTAATTCAGTCTTTTTATCTTTCGTTTTAGCCAAGCTACCATCAAGATCCACTGTTATTGTTAAAGTTTTACCATCTAAATCAGAAATTGGTACTGTTGAAAGTTCGTTAACTCTTGATGTATTTGTTAAAGACGTCATTATATCGCTAATCGCTGTAAGTTGACAACGACTAGCTTCTTCTTTAGTACAAACTACTTCTGGCTTATCCATATATTGCATATGTATAGCCTCGATTTCAGGAATTTCTACTACTCTACCAATATTACCACCAACAGGTGTGAAGTACATTACCAATCCAATACCACCAATCATTTGGCCTTTGGTATTTAAAATATCAACATTAACTATTCTTTCATCTTCAAAAACTTTTGAATCGTATTTTGTTGACAAATCATTAAAACTACTCATAAGTTGTTCATCAACATATTCTAGTGTTATTAATTTAACCCATTTTGCTTTTAATGTTAAATTTCCTGTTGTACCTTTAGCTATCTCAGTTATTACAGTATCTTTTAATATTTCGTCTTCTGATGCAGTAATTTCCCATCCATCAAAGACAAAGTTTTCTTTTGTTGGCTCAGGTAAGATTTTACCTTCAACAGTATATTTATTGTCTGTATCGCAATCAGTACATGTTTCACCATCTTGTAAATCATAAGTAATAGTATATTCAATAACGGTAAATTTAGGAGTTACAGTTATATTATCAAGATAATCTCCTTTATTAAATTCTTTAATAGGAGTATCATTACCATTAACTAACCAACCGTCAAAAGTATAACCTTTTTTAGTTGCTTCGTACAATGTTATTGTATCATCTTCTACGGTATATGTTTGTTCAGTATCACAATCTTCACAAACAACATCTCCGTCGATGTTATAAGTAATTGTGTAATTAATTAAAGTATTAACTACTTCAATTCTTAAATCACCAATTGTTCCTTTTACTACTTTACCATCTTGTAACTTTTCGTTATCAAATCTTACAAATGTATATCCTTCTACATCAATTTGATTTAAAGTAAATGTATCAGTTTCTACATTATAATTTGTTTTATTACCATTTACTTCTGATAATTCATGTTCTGTACCATTAGTTTCTTTATAGAAATAACTAATTGTATATTCAATTGGACTATATTGTAATTCTATCTCAATATTACCAGTCTTTCCCTTTAATGATAAACTGTTTTCATCATTAACTTTATCACTATTAAGCTTAGTAAATGCATAACCACTATCCACTCTTGATATTTCTTTTAAAGTTACATCATTACTTTCAACATTATATGTCGTTGGATTAGTACCAGCATCAAGATATTGTTTAGTACCTTCACTATCTAAATAGTAATATTTTATTTCATAATCGATTGGACTATATTTTAGTTCTACTTCGATAGTACCAATATTTCCCTTTACCGATAAAATATTATCTTTAACTTTATCACTATTAAAGCTAACAAATTGATATCCTTCACTTTCTCTTGATATTTCTGTTAAAGTTATATCTTCACTTTCAATTGTATATTTAGAAGGATTATCTCCATTATCTAAATAGTGTTTTTCACTCATATTATCTAAGTAATAATATTTTAAATCATATTCTACAAGATCCCATTTAGCATGTAATACTAAATCTTTGGAAGGCATTGTAGCATTTTCAAAATCCCATTCGTTATTTTCACTATCAAGCCAACCAGCAAAAGTATATCCTACTCTTTCAGGTGTTACTTCTGGCTTTGGAATTTTATCTAAGTATTTAACTTCTACTTCTTTTGCACCTTCAAATGTAGCATCAGTACCAGCATCAAAAGTAACTGTATAAGTGTTTATTTTAGATGATGCTTTTACTTCTAAGTCATACGCATCTATTATAACAGTTATTGTTGGTTGGTTATTATCTTCTATTTCTTCACCAGCAACTGTCCACTTATTAAAACTATATCCTTCATTAGGTGTTGCCTCAATATTTACAGTTGTACCATAATATATTTTATCATTACCTACTATTTCTTGATATTCTTCATAAGTAATAAATTCATCATTATATTTAACAGTAATATCTGTTTTTTCAATACCTTCATCACTTGTAATATTTAAAGTAAATTGTCTTCTTTCATAATGATATTCAACAACTGCTTTACCATCACCCGTTATAGTTACTTCTTTTTCACTAGGAATAATAAATCCTTCACCTAGTTCCATTACTTCAGCTATAACTGTTGTATCGGTTGTTCCAGTTAAGTTATCAATATAATCAGGTTCTGTTGGATACTTTCCATCTAGACCCATTACATAATGTTTAACGGTATATTTAGTATCCGTATTTGGTGTTGCACTTGCTGTTAATGTTGTATCACTATTAGGCATAAAATATGCAAAAGTATTTTTATCAATATTAATTGGTGCCCATGATACAAAAGTATATCCTTCTTTAACATTAGCTGTAATAGCAACACTTTGTCCATAGTAATATAATCCATTACCTTCTACACTTTCTATTCCCGTACTAGGAGTTAATGTTAAAGTGTATTGTCTTCTTTCGTAACGATATTCAACAACTGCTTTACCATCACCTGTTATAGTTACTTCTTTTTCACTAGGAATAATAAATCCTTCACCTAGTTCCATTACTTCAGCTATAACTGTTGTATCGGTTGTTCCAGTTAAGTTATCAATATAATCAGGTTCTGTTGGATACTTTCCATCTGTTCCCATTACATAATGTTTAACAGTATATTCTGTATCTTCATTAGGACTAGTTATTATTTCAATTGTTACATTTTTACTAGGCATAACATAAGTATCATTTTCGATCTCTTCACTATATCCTTCAAAAGTATATCCAGGTTTCATAATAAAATCAATTACTACTTTTTCGCCATAATAGTATTTACCATTACTTAATGTTTCTAAAACCCCATTATCTCCAACTAAAATAAAATCATATTTACATCTTTCATAATAATAATTTATAACATTATTACCATTTTCTTTAACAACCATAGCTTGTCCACTAGGACTAATAAAACCTTCATAAATTTTTGGTTGTGGTTTAACTGTTGTTCCATCTTTAACAACAAATGTTTCACTGGTAAATGGTGTATTAGTATATTTACCATCAGTTCCCATTAAATAATGTTTAACAGTATAACTAACATTACCTATTTCAATCCATCTAGCAGTAATAGTTGTATCTTTTTCTATTTTAGTATTAGAATCAAACTTTTCACCATTAACATACCATCCATCAAAAATATATCCATATCTCGTTGGAACTTCTGGTAATGTAACTGTTTCATTATAATTAACTTTTTTAGTAACACTATCACCATTACCTAAATCAATCGTTATAGTATAAGTATTGATTTCCCATCTAGCTTCTAATTTAGTATCATTAGCTATTGGATTATTTAAATCAACTTTTTTATCGCCATCATACCATCCAACAAAAGTATAACCTTCCTTTTTAGGATCAGTAATACCTTTAATAGTATCCCCTTTACGAATTTTATCTTGATAATAATTTTTATTATCAACCAATAATTGAACATCGTATTTTACATTACGATTACAAGATACTACTAAAATGGCAATAATAACAGCAATTATAACAACAGCAATGATTCCACCAATATAGTAATATTTCTTATTGGATTCTTTTTTCATATTTACCTTACTCCCTCCTAAATAAAATTCAATTTTTATTCTAACTTTCCTAATTTTCATTGTCAACTAATTTCGACAAATTTGTTAATCCTTTTTTAAAATTTCACCATATCATTATTAGAAATTTCACCAAAATTATGTTGTATAATATCTCTTTGG
>CANRAE010000043.1 GCA_947628525.1 uncultured Bacilli bacterium | reverse complement strand
TATTGTTATATTTTCAAATTTATTATAACATTGGTCTTTCTTTTTTTGTGTTCTCCCACAAATAATTTTACACTATCAAGATAAAATTATAGTTGACAAAATTTAAAAAATGTGCTACCATATAACTTGTTGAAAGGGAGTAGTTCCCATATAAATATGGATTTAGTTCGTCATTTCGATGCATATGCATTTGGGCTAAATGATAAATTTTATTGAACAAGACTTTCACACAATGTGTGTGAGTCTTGTTTTTTTGTCTTTCAAGATTTTTACATATTGAAAAATATTGAAGGAGAGGAGTAAAAAAAGACATTAATAGAAAGAGAGTGAGAATATGAAAGAAAAAATAATTTTAAAAAGTACACATCAAGATGAATATCCAGATTTAATTGTTGAGTGTAGGGTGATTCCAAACGATAAAATAGGAGAATATTTAGCTACAATACCAGCAGATAAAAAATTCTATGCTTATAAAAATGGAGTAGTATCTGCAAGAGTTGGGGTACCAGGTGAGAAGATAATTACTACTTTAAAAACTGTTGTAGGAGATAAAGAGTACATTTTAAGTGAAGAAGAAAATACAGTAAAAGAAAGAGATGGATATTCAGATATTGTAGTTAGAAATTTAGATTCAACTTCAAATGAACAATATGTTGTTAAACATAGTAAGTTTTGTCAAACTTATGAGCCTTATGATGTTAGGCAATGTGCATGTGGTCAATCTGCAAGATATCTTCCAGTGGTAGAAACAAGATTACTTACACAAGTTGATGAAAATTTAATTATAATGACAGCTTGGGGTGCTCCAGCAGTATGTTTAGCCGGTAGCTATATAGTAACTTATAATGCAGAAGAAAACGATTATAATACCTTAGAACAAGGTGCATTTAATTCAACTTATCAAAAAGAAGATACTTTTCAAAAAAAATTAAAAAAATAGATAGAGCAATTATGTGAATAAAAAATCTTTCCATAATAAATGGAGAGATTTTTATTATGAAAAAAAGGTATTGGCGTAATATTAATTTTGGAATATAATAAGAACAAAGTTTATTTATATTGTTAAATTACTTAATAGTGTTTAAATATTGTGATTAATGCTGTATTATTTTATAAGAATTATTATATTTTCTTTTGGGGGTAGGACTATGGATTTTATATATGATTATGTTAATATTTTAGCTTTTCTCCATCTATTAAGATATGAAAATAGAAGAGAGTGTGAATTAAGTAAGATCGAGGAATATAGACAGAATTTATTAAATAGTTTCATTGAAGAAGATGACATTGAAGAAGATGGTTCGTTCGATATTCTGGAAATAGATCCATTTGCCCAACGTTCAATTGATGATTTTATTGATATATATCACGATTATTTTTCTTTTGATGATAATAGTAATAAAGTCATACTGAATATGAATGTTACTTATAAAAAATTAGAAGAATTGGAAGTTGATATACGAAATGAATGGAATATTCCAGCTAGATTAATTTCTATGTCTGATGAAGCCGAATTTTTACATAGTTTAGATATTTATACAATTGAAAGTGTTATCAATGAACTTGTTAAATTAGAGGAAATGATCGAAAACGCATATTATCAATTATATAGTAATAATGATAATCAAGTATTAAGAAATAAATTAAATAAATTATTAAATATACGAGGATTATTTTATGTTAATTTAGCCCTTAAAGGAGAAGAAACATTGAGTGCTTATCGTTCTTTATCAATGGAATTATCAACACAACAAACAGAATATGAATGTTTCCCTATGGATAGTGATCTTTTGTGCGAATATTTTGATCTTGATGATTATTATGATGAAGAAGATTTTGATATACAAGACATAATGTATGATTTATATCAATATGCTATTTTTGGACAAAAAGAAAATTTTCTTAGAACTGAAAAAGTGATTGAAGATATTCAAAATTTTCAGTTAGAGGATAGTTTATTAATATTAGGGATCGAAAATTGGATATTTTATTTAAATTATATTAATAATATTAATGAATATATGAATGTCTATGGCTTAGATCCTGAATTACTTGATAGTAAAAGAAGACTTTTATATGCTTTGGATGGTTCTAAACATAAATTATTTGATGAAAAAAACTTTGATAAATCCTTACAGGAAACTAAAAAAATAACGTTACTTGGCGATGTATTTGATGATATATATGATGAATTATTTTATTTAGCAGATGAAGTGTTTATGACTTCAACGGATAATAGTACTATTAAGAAACTTTTGCTTATTAGGACATATTATAGGTTGACTAATGATGAAGATATTAAACAGGTATTTATGGAACATGAAGATGATCCTAGATACAAATCATTTTTTAAAGTTGCTTTTGCTAAGTATAAAGTCAATGATAAAAATGATAATAATAAAAAATATATGAAAAAATTGTAGGATACTTTTTATAAAAGAAGTATCTTTCTTGTTTTTATAATGTTATAATATAAATATATATTTTATAATGATAAGTATGGTGAGGTGCTATTGTGAGTCAATTGAAAGAGTTAGAAAAAGATGTTTTTGAAGATTTCGTTGTACACCATCCTAAGTCGCATTTTTTACAATCATATTATTGGGGTGAATTTGCATCGTTATCCAAGAATTTGACTCCTTATTATGTTGGATTAGTTGATGAAAATGATCAAATTTTAGGAGCATCATTATTATTACAAAAAAAATTACCATTAGGTTACTCATACTTTTATGCTCCTCGTGGTTTTGTGATTG
This sequence comes from uncultured Bacilli bacterium, assembly GCA_947628525.1. GTDB lineage: Bacteria > Bacillota_I > Bacilli_A > RF39 > UBA660 > RGIG3091. The sequence goes on along the minus strand of CANRAE010000043.1, from coordinate 7,668 downwards.
ATTTTTCTAATTATGAATTATTAAATACTTTTACAAAAAAAGTTGTAGCATTCATCAAAAACAAAAAAGCTATTTTTTTGAAAATAGATCCGGATATTATATGGCATTGTGAAGATCCTAATGGTACTAATATTCCACCAGAGTATAATTCTAAGGAAATTTATTCTAATTTAAAAAAAATAGGTTTTCGTCATCAAGGATTTACTAAAAATTTTGAAACAATGCAACCTAGGTATACTTTTAGAATAGATTTTAACCAAACATTTGAAGAAGTTACCAATCATTTTTCCAAAACGACTAAACAAAGAATTAAGAAAGCTAATGATTTAGGAGTAGAGGTTTGTATAGGTGATAAAGACGATATAAAGACTTTTTATCAATTGATGTTATTAACAGAAAACCGTAAAGATTTTGTTGCTCATGATCAAAAATATTATGAAACTCTTTACGATATATGGTATAAGTTAGATCGTTGTAATTTGTTTTTAGGCAAAGTAAATATCGATAAAATTATCAAAAAAGAGCAAACTATTTTAGAAGACTTAAAAAAAGAATTATCTTTATTACCAAATGATCAATTAAGTAAAAGTGAAAAAACTAAAAAAATGGAATTATCCAAACGTATTGACAAAATGGAAAAAGATATAATTAAGTATAAGCAAATAAAACAAGAATATGGTAATAATATCGTCCTTAGTGCTCATTTTATAATTGAATATAATGATAAAGCGTGGGTTTTATATGCCGGTAACCACAATATTTTGCAAGAGACATATACTAATTATAAAACATATTATGAGCATATTAATTATTATTATAAACGAGGAATTAAAGTATATGATCAATTTGGTACAATAGGGGATTTTAATCCTAATAATCCTTTGTTAGGCTTACATGAATTTAAGAAAAAATTTGGTGGCAATTATGTCGAATTTATTGGTGAATTTGATTATGTAATTAAAAAAGGCATGTATTTCGTATTTACTAAGTTAGTACCTTTTTATCGAAAATTAATACGACTAATAGCTAAAAAGAAAAATAATAAGGGGTAATTTATGAAATTAGTAGAATTAAATGAAAAAGAATTTAATCAATTTGCAATGAAGCATCCTTATTTTAGTTTTTATCAAACTAAAGCTTGGGGGGACTTAAAAGGTAAAAATGGTTGGCAAACTTGCTTTTTAGGATTAAAAAACGATGAAAATAAAATTGTGGGGGGATGTTTAATTCTTTCCAAAATGACTTTGATAAAAAGAAATATCTTTTATTCGCCACGGGGATTTTTATTAGATTATAATGATTATGATACTGTAAAAGTATTTACTGATGAAATAAAAAAATTTGTTAAGGCACGAAAAGGTATTTTTGTTAAAATAGATCCAATTGTTCTTTATCAAGAGCGAGATGTTAATGGGCAAATAGTAAATGAAAATGTTAATAATAGAAAGCTTATTAATTATTTAAAAAAATTAGGTTATAAACATTATGGATTAAATATTGATAGTCATAAAGAACTTCAACCTCGTTGGGTCTTTGCTCTTCCAATAGAAGGTAAAAGTAAGGATGATATATATACTAAATTTGATTCTAGGACTAAAAGATCAATAAAGAAGTGCCAAAATAGTGGTGTGATAGTTGAACAATTATCAACTAGCAATTTACAAGTATTTAAGGATATTATGGAACATACTTCTAAAAGAAGAGGATTTGTGGATCGACCTTTTTCATATTATTATAATATGATTGATATTTTGCAAGATCATTGCAAGATTTATATATCTTACTTAGATACTAACAAGGCCATGGAGTTATTGACTACTTCTATTAATGAAGAAAAAACGCGAATTAGTCAATTTGAAAAGACAAAAGATAGTGACAAATCTCAACAAAAAATAATTAAAAGTAAAGAATTAATAGTAAATTATAATAATGAAATAGATAAAATTAAAATTTTACAAAAAGAAAAGGGGAAACGTATACCTTTGGGAGGAGCTCTTTTTCTGCAATATGGTAAAGAAAGAACTTATCTTTTTGGTGGTAGTTATAAAGAATATATGCATTACCCTAGTCAATATTTGATTCAATGGGTATCTATTATGGATGCTATAGATGATGGATGTAATTTATATAATTTTTATGGAATTGATGGTAATTTAAACAATAAAAATGGCGAAATGCATGGTGTTTATGAGTTTAAAAGAGGCTTTGACGGTGAAGTAAGAGAATATATAGGAGAATTTGACTTGGTTGTTAATAAACCTATTTATTATTTGTATAAAATATCTTTTACGATATATAAAACTTTGAAAAATATCATAAACAAAATAAAAAAAGTTTAAATATTGGTTCCTTTTTTGGTTTCTATTGCAATTTTTGAGTGCTCATTTGAATAATGTGCATAAGATCGTTTCCATTAACCATATATTTGTCATTTATAATGTCAATATATAGCGATTTAATTGACTTAGTAATGGTAATGAATTAAAATAAAATTATAAATAGGAGGGAATATGGAAGATAGTTTAATTCAGTTTGAAGACGAAAATATTCTTATGCGTTTTCTTATGGGTGACCAAGAGTATGCTGTTCTTTGCGAGAATGAAAATGCGCAAGAAGGTGATGATATTTATTTTGCCAAAATTGATATCACTGATGATGGTATACCTATTGCAAGAAACATTGAAGATGATAAAGAATATGATGCAGTAATTAAATATTACGAAAAAATACTTAATGAGGTAGGTGATGACGATGAAGAAAATGACTTATGATGAAATTCAGGCCTTTTATAATGAGTTGGAAAGTAGAAGACTAAAAATAAAAGAGGATTTGGAAAACAATCCTTCTAAATACATAGGTATGAGCGACGATGACGAATCATGGATAAGAGGCGAGAAACCTTTGACATTGAAAAATAGATGGTGTTATTCCGGAGTTCGTTGGCTTTTTAAAGATACTGAAAAAGAGCAAGAAACTGAAGTTGTATTGGCTGCACTAAATGCAACACAAAATCCAAGACTTGTTGAAATTGCAAGAAAGTATGAGGAAGTACGACCAACCATACCAAGCAGAACACAAGAAAAAATAAGAATGGCAGAAGCTATCTTATCAAAAACAGGTTTAGATGCACAATATGCACTAGGTGGTGAAAAGAGTATTTTTAGACCAGATGAAGTAAAAGTAACTACTGTTGGTAAAGAGCTAGAACAAATTAAAAAAAGATATAAAAAAACAACTGCTCGCGAAGTTAAAGCCATGGACAAATATACTCATATTTCAGCAATAAATATTTACTCTTTATATTCTGCTTTTTGTGATTTATGTACTTCTTATGGTGTAGAACGACCTACTCGCGGTGTAAGTGCGCAAGAATTCGTTTTAGAACATCAACGTGAGGTTACTGACCTTTTTATTGATCATCCACAATTGAAATTTGCTAAATCCCAAAAAGCTGGAAAGTTAAAATAATGTTATCAAAAAAATACAAAGCTAATTTTAATAGCAATGTATTTTTTTTTTACGTTTATATTCTTATTAATATTAATATTAATAATATGATTTAACTAAATCTAAAATTTTTCAAATTCTAGCATTTAAATAATATTTAGGTGTTATTATTTTAATAAAAAAAGAAGTAATAACTTACTTCCTATTGTGGAAACTTTTATTTAAATAAAAATACTTACCCACTTAATCTTTCTTTTATTTTATCTTTATATTTTTTCGATAATAATTCTATGGAACTTTTGTTATTAAAGTATATAATTTGACTTTTGAAATCAAAATTAATAGTTCTGTTAATGTTTACTACGCATGACTTATGAGTTCTTACTAAAAAATTAGGATATTTTTTTTCAAAATAATCCAAAGTCTTTTTGCAATATATATTTTTACTATCAGTCATAATAATTGCTTTTCTTTTCTTACCATCAATAGTAATATATAAAATATTGGATAACGGTATTACTAATATTGAACTAGTATCTTCTATTTTTATTGCTTTATTGCTATTATTAATTCGTTCTAAGATGGTTAAGATACTTTGTTCTAACATACTTTCAACATTATCGCATTTAGAGATCATTCCATAAATGTTAAGCAAGCTTTTTAATATTTTATTTCCATATTCCTCATATGCAGTTAAAAAAATTATAATCGCATCATTATCTTTTTTTCGAATTTCTCTTGCAATATCAATACCATTTTCTTTACTTGTTTTAATATCTAGAATATAGATTTTATTATCTAAATTGGAATTAGAATATTCTTTAAACTTTTGATCATATTCTAAAAATGTTTTTTTATTGTAATCGAAATTGTTTTTAAGCATAATTTTATCAATTATAGATGAGACTTGTTCTAGCCACATACAATTATCATCTACGATTATAAAATTTATCATAAATATCCCTCCAATACTGCTAGGGTAAAATAAGATTAAAATAAATCGTTGATATCCATCTTTTTATAACGATATTTAATGGTGTTATCTTTGATACATAACATTTTAAAATAAAGATTTTTGCTTTGTCTTCTTGCTTCAAAATACAACATTTTTTCCTTCCTTTCTATTTTTTTTTAAGAATAACATATAATAATCCAAAAATAAAATAATAATACGTAAAATTATCTTTTTTTGGCGCAAAATATAAAAAGTAAACTTTTTATTAACTCTTATTAGCGTGTAAGTTAGTTATTGTAAGCTAATAAAAAAAGTGTTAATATATAATAAGATAGAGGGTGTTGAAATGGACTTTGTTATCTTTTTCTTTCGTGATATGATCGATGGGTGGATCTATTATACTTTATTAGTTGTCAATATTATTTTGATATTAGCTATTATTGGTTATATGGGTGATAGAAAGAATGCGGAATTGTTAAAAATGAGTATGAACACGGTTAGTCCATCTATAAGTAATGGCACAGTTAATCTTAACAGCATGAGTAGTACTTCTAATAGTACGGTAACTACACCAGCAACTATTCCTAAAGTAGCACCTACTACTGTAATGCCACAACCACAAAATATACCTAATAATAATCCAGCACCATCATTTAATGTTGTTCAACCAACAATGAATTCTAATGGATCAATTGGACCTAATATTCCTTTACAAAATATAGGAGGTAATATTAATAATCAGGTAAATAATCAACAACCAACTATGCCTAATGTTCAAAATCAAAGACCGCTTGGAACTAATACTGCTATTGGGATTAATAATAATCAAAATGCACCAACACCTAATAATCAACCAACTCCTGTATTAATAATTAACAGTAATGGTAGTAATCAACCACAATAAAATAAAAATAAAACAATGGGTTTTAGAAGTAAATTATAGTATTTACTATTTACTTCTTTTTTTGTATAATATAATAGTACCAGAGTGGTATAAAGGAGATATTATATGACAATAACAGTTGATGGTGTTTTATCAATTATAAATAAAATAGTGGATATTTTAATTGTATGGTTAATGTTTTATTATATATTAAAAAATATTAAAAATAATGTAAAATTAACTTTGATTTTTAAAGGCGTAATTATTATAGCTATTTTAAAAGTCGTTTCTGATATATTTCATTTTGTAACGATCGGTTTATTATTAGAGTATTTAATTATGTGGGGACCTCTCGCTTTAATTATTATTTTTCAACCAGAGATTAGAAATGTTTTAGAACAGTTGGGAAGAAGTCAATTATTAGGGCGTCATAAGGTATTAACTGTTGATGAAAGAGAAAGATTGGTTTATGAAATAGTTCAAGCTATGGATTATTTACGAAAAGCTAGAATAGGTGCTTTAATTGTTGTAGAAAGAGATGTAAGCCTTGCTGATTATATTAATAGAGCTAAAAAAATATATGGTGATATTTCTAGTGAATTATTGATTTCTATCTTTTTCCCTAATAATCCTCTACATGATGGTGGTGTAATAATTCAAGGAGATAAAGTTAGTTGTGCTGGTGCTGTGTTCCCTACTAGTAATAATTTAAAAAATAACAAACGTTTAGGTACTAGACATAGAGCTGCAATAGGTATTACGGAAGAGACAGATTGTATTTCGTTGGTTGTATCCGAAGAAACGGGTCGATTATCTATTGCTGTTAAAGGTGAGTTGTTTTATAATCTATCCATTGATGATGTACGAATGATGTTAATAGATGAATTAAGACCAAAACAGGAAGTAGATTTTGAAGATGAAGTAAATGAGGAAGAAATATATGAAGAAAACAAGTAAGAAGAAGACAAATATTTTTATTAAGTTAGCTCATCTATTTGATAAGTGGATTATTACTCCTATAACCAAATTAATTTTATTGATTACAGACTTTTTTAAAAGCAATGGTCATGGTTTTGAAAAGGCTCTTACTAATAGACAATCTTTGGTTGTAATATCTTTAATAGCTGCTTTAATTACTTTTTTTGCTATCGATAATAAATTTACAACGCTTGTAGATAATTCTGCTGAGGTACTATATGGTCAAAAAGTAAAGGCTATTTATAACGAAGAAGCGTATGTAGTTGAGGGATTACCTGAATCTGTTGATGTTACTTTAATAGGAAGAAAATGGGATGTTTATTTAGCAAAGCAATACCCTAATGATGAGGTAACTGTTGATTTAACTGGTTTGACTCCTGGAACTCATCAAGTAACCTTAAAATATAAGGAATCAGTATCATCTGTTGATTATAAATTAGATTATTCTACGGTAATGGTAACCATATATGAGAAAATGTCCGAAAATAGAGAATTAACTAGTGATGTTATACATAAAGATCATTTGGATACAAAGCTAAATATTGATAATATTACTTTAAATAGAGGTAGTGTTATTATTAAAGGTGCCGATTATAAATTAAAAGAAGTAGCTTCTGTTAAAGCGTTAGTTGATGTTGATAAAATTACTAAGCCAGTAGTTGGTAGTGTAACTTTATCTGATATTCCTTTGATTGCTTATGATAAAGACGGAAAAGTAGTTGATGTGGAAATAGTTCCATCTACTGCTGAGGCTGTTATTAAAATATCTTCACCTAGTAAAGTTGTTCCAATCAGAGTTATTCCAGAGGGAACACCTGATGGTAAAGCGGTTAATACTTTAACACCAAGTGTTAAAGAAGTAACTATTTATGGTGATGAAGCAGCATTAGCAGATATTGAATATTTACCTGTAACTATTGATGTATCAAATGTTAATAATAATAAGACTTATACAGTTAATTTAACTAAACCAGCTGGTGTTCGTGAAATAAGTGTTAAAACTATAACAGTAAGTTTAACTTTGGATAATATAGTTTCTAAGGAAATAGCTAATGTTAAGATAAGAACCATGAATTTACAAGATGGTTATGTTGTTCAAGCTCTAAGTGAAGAAAATAGTTCGGTATCTGTAATAGTTAACGGAAGTAAATCGGTTTTAGATGCGCTTGATGCTTCAACGGTATCTGCTTATATTGATTTAAGTGGTTTAACCGAAGGTGAACATGAAGTAAAAGTTCAAGTAGTTGGTGAAGATTCACGTTTAACTTATACTTCGAGAGTAAGAACGGTTAAAATTAGAATAACTAAGTAAAAGAGTGTGCGCACTCTTTTGTTAGTGTAAAGAGTTTTGTGGGAAAAAGGAAAGAAAGTTGAATTTATAATAAATTTGATTTTCTTTTTTATA
>CANRAE010000042.1 GCA_947628525.1 uncultured Bacilli bacterium | reverse complement strand
TAAGCAGCCACACAGTTAAAAGTATATCACATATATATAAGCTTTTGCAAGAAAAAATTTCATAAATTTTTCATAATTAAATAAAAAAGAGCAAATTTAATTATTTCCTTATACAATCCTAAATTTGCTTCCTTAATTATTAAATACTTTATTACTTATTTTTAATTTGTCTTTATAATATATGGATTATTTGTTGTGCCATCTCCTTTTGTTGTTTCGACGTTAGCATTAAGATTTATGACAGGGCGCACACCGAGAGCATTCCAGACGAACGTATTGTACAAGTTTCCACCCAAGTCAACGAGCCAATCGGTCGCGCGGGAATCGGCGGAGGAGAAATAGAAGGGGCTCATAGTCCAATATAGAGCTCCTGCATATAGATAATAACTATTATTAGCTACTCCATATACTCCTCCTGCATACATTGCTTCATCGACAGTTATTAATCCAATTTTTTTCATGGACTTTTTATTACCTTTTTCATTACTTACGGTAAATAAATCTTGTTTTGGATTAGGACAGACAAATTGGGGTGTTTTAGCACTATTATAATATAGTCTTGCTCCTGGTCCATAATTCGTTTCTACTCTTCCTGCTCCGGTTCCTGTCGATAAGCTTCGATCATTACAAAAACCAGTATCAGCTATATAACTATCATAAGTTTTTAAATGTTGTTCATACCAATTTTCTAAAAAGATTTTAATATCAGAATCTACTTCATTGGCATGAGCCTCTGCATATGAGGTTGACCAGTATCCAGCATGAGCCTCTCCTCCCCATAGTTGATAAGTATCTCCACTTTTCCTAGCTTGGGTTAATTTTATCATGCGTGTACAGGTTGTACTTTGGTTTGTGCAAGTATAATATCCATAATATTCTTCACTATATGTTCCATTTACTACTGCCCCTGTTAAAGTATATACTCCTGTACTTTCAGTAAAAGTATATGTTTTGGACATTTTAACTGTGCCCGTTGTAGTTGCCCATGCCCAACCACTAAAAATCCCTGAGCCATCTTTATAGGTAGTTGGCGTGCTGTGCATATATCCTACAAAAGCATTATCACCAGACATTAAATTAAAGGCACTTCGCCCTATTGTGGCATTACTTCCCGTGGCATTCGCTTTTTCTCCTTGATAGATTAATCTTATAGATCCATCTTCATTAATTCTTATTATGCGCCAGTAATATCCACCAAAAGATACATAATTATTTTTTACATCTCCTCTAAAATAATATGTTACTTTATTGTCTTCGGTATTTTTGTTTGTATAATATAATCCCTTACCATTACTATCACTACTTATTTGACTAAAATCTATATTAGAATCACTTTGGGCTGTGTTATCTTTTAGAATCTTACTTGATAATCTTATTGGTGTGATATTGGGATCAACACTAGGGATTTGTTGACCTACATCTTGTATATAGGTTACTTCTAAGATTAAATTATTATCCGTTAGATTTGGTTGTTTATCTATATTACTATCATAACTAATCGTTACTGTAAAAGTCTTACTTTTTTGATTTCCTAATTGATCTCCTTCTTTTATTCCTTCTATTTTAAACTTAATCGCATCACTTCCTAATTCACTGGCTGTTATTCCTTTGATGATTCCATCTATTGTTCCTTTATTCTCAACGGTTATTTGATAAGTTATACTATCTCCTGGTGTTTTAAAGTCAACACTAAAAGTGGCGCTTGTTCCACTTGCTGTTGGTGTCTTTAATTCCGTTACTCCACCTACTACACTTTGTTTTTCTATTTTAGTAAAGACGATATTCCAAGTTGAGACAATATTAGCTGTTCCGGTTATATTTAAGTTTGTTGAAAATATGGCATAACCTACTGTCATTAATACTACTATAATACTTAATGTTATTATAATTATCTTTTTGTTCATCTCTTACCGCTCCTAATATATTATTCTTCATAATATATTATACCCCCCCCCCCTACGGTTTTGGCCAACAAAAAAATGCACTTTTTACATGCATTTCTTAGTTAAAGTATTGCTTTATTGTATCATCTTTTAAGTAAAAATAATTTCCATTATTAAGTATATACTTATCATAATCTTCATCTTTTTCTATCTTTGATATTTCTGTTAATAATACAGCTAGTAAAACTTCTTTTTTTCTAATATAATCCATACCTTTTGCTATTCGCATTACTTCATTAAAATCATTAGATTTTTTAGGATAGTCCAATAAAAGCATTCTTTTATTAGTAATTATAGTAGAAATAGGTATATTATCTTGATCAACTTTTAACAAAGAGTCATCTGATATTATCACTATTTCTTCATTTGGTAATTTTTCAAATTCATACATAATTCCACCTCCTAATTATTATAAAATATAATTATTTTCATCTTTTCTTTAACTAAATTATAACAAATTATTCTTTTTAAAAAAAGCCAAAGCTTTTGGCCTTACTTTTTAATAAATGTTCTATAACTAACTTAGATGTATTTTACGATAAGATATTAAGGCAACACCAGAAATAGCTACTAAACCAATAACTAAGTACATAACATTAAAATCACCAGTACTTGGATTTATAATTTCATTATACACCATTATTGTTTGATCTATTCCTGTAACTGTAAAGGTAACTGGTTCTTTTAAACTCTGATATCCATTTGGTGTTTTTGTTTCTTCAATAGTATATGTTTCTCCTACAATTAGTTTAGCAATACTATGAATTTCTTCAACCGTATCCCATTCATCTACAATATTACCTTTGCTGTCTTTTAATACTAAATGAGCTCCTATAACAAATTCTTTACTATCTTTATCTACTTTATGTATTTTTACTGCTGTAGAACTATTTTGATAAGTTATCTCAATATTATTTTTATCAAAAACAAATTGTTTTTGGGATCCAATAATATATCCATCTGGTGCTTTACTTTCCAATAAAGTATATTTTTCATTTAAAACTAATTTTTTAGTAATAAGATGTGGTTCAATAGTACTATCCCATTCATCTATAATATTACCTTCACTATCTTTTAATATTAAATGCGCTCCGGCAAGAGGATTTCCTGATGTACTATCAACTTTTAAAATACTAACTTTGGATATTTCATTAACTAATTTAATTATTTCATCTTCACCGGTAAATATGAAATCTGGATATTCACTTGGAATATATCCATCAGGGGTAACTGTTTCTAGAATAGAATATTTTTCACCAATTGTTAATCCGGATATAATATGAGGTTCATTAACAGTATCCCATTCATCTATAATAGTACCTTTACTATCTTTTAATACTAAATGGGCACCACTAACATATTCATCAGTATCTTTATCTACCTTAGCTATCTTAACGACAGTTTTACTGTTTTTATAACGCCATTCAATATCCTCATTTCTAATTTTTATTTCATTACTTGCACCAATTACATATCCATCTGGGGCTTTTTCTTCGCTAAGGATATAGGTTTGTCCTACTTCTAAGCCATATATTACATATGGTTCAAGTGTTGTTACCCAAGTCCACTCATTTTTTGATTCACCAGTTGCTTTATTCGTTAATTTTAATGTAGCACCTGCTATAGGTTCTCCTGTTTCAGCATCAACTTTTATAATAGTGGTTTTGGTTTTTTCATTGACAAAGTTGATTACTTTATCAGTACCATCATATTCAAATGGATCAAATATTTTTACTTTATAACCACTAGGTGTTACCGTCTCTTCAATAACATAGTTTTCACCGATTGTTAAACCTTTAACAACATAAGGATCACTAGTTGTATCCCATTCAGCAATTGTATCCCCATGACTTGTTTTTAATACTAAATGTGCTCCTGTTACAGTTTTACCTTCTTGATCTACTTTGGCAAATTTAGCTATAGTTTTACTATTTTCAAAACTAAATGTTTGTGAATCACTTGCTATCGTTATATCTTTACTTTCATGGATTAAATATCCATTTGGAGCTTTCTTTTCTTCAATAGTATATGTTTTACCTATTTCTAATCCTTTAATTACATGTGGTGTTGTAGCGCTAGTCCAACATTCAATTACGCCACCGCCATCTTTATCTTTTAAACACAATTCAGCGCCTGCTACTAATTGACTAGGATTATCGGCATCTACTTTTTGAATTGATGTTTTTATTTTTTCGTTTTCAAAACGTACTGTTTGATCTTCATCAGTAAATTGGAAAATTTTAAAATCTGCTGTTTTATAACCTTTTGGAGTCTTTGTTTCTTCTATTTTATAATTTTCACCAACATTTAATCCTCTAACAATATGAGCATCTAAGGTTGTATCCCATTCATCTTTTATGACATCATTGGCATCTTTTAACACTAAATGAGCTCCTGAAACCATTTCACCTGTTTCTTTATCAACTTTAATAATTTTAGTACCACTTAATGTATTATCAAAGTAAACTGTTTGATCAGTATTATCAACCGTAAATGTTATATTTGCACTTTGTTTGTATCCGCTTGGCGCTTCCTTCTCTTCTACTATATATTCTTTATTTAATTCTAATCCTTCTACTACATAAGGATCCTTGGTACTTGTCCAATTATATAATTCACTACCAGATTCTTTATCTTTTAAAACTAATTGCGCGCCTGCTACTGGTTGACGGGTATCAGCATCTCTTTTAATAATACTTACTTTGGTTTTATTATTTTCGACATTAATAGTTTGATTATTGCCAGTGAAAGTTATCTCCTTATCACTAATTGTTTTATAACCACTAGGTGATATTGTTTCACGAATAATATATACATGTCCTAAAACTAGGCCTCGTACTACATGTGGTGTAGTATCACTAACCCATGAATCTATTTGACGATTACCTTCTTTTTCTATTAAAACTAAATGAGCACCACTTACTGGATGGTTATCCTTATCAACCTTAGCTATATTAATAGCTGTTTTTTCATTTTCAAATTCAAATGTCTCATTGTTACTAGTTACAGTAATATCCTTAGATTCACTAACAACATAACCATCGGGAGCTTCTAATTCTTCAATTGTATATTCCTTATTCAATTCTATTCCGTAAACAGGATGTGGTTCTAATGTACTTGTCCAAGAATCAATCTTAGTATTTGTTCCTTTTTCCATTAACACTAATTGCGCACCTGCTACTGGTTGCCTACTTGTTGCATCAACTTTTTGAATAGTTATTTGGGTTTTAGCATTTTCAAATTGCACTGTTTTATTATTGGTATCAAAAGTAAACTGTTTCGCTTCTTGTACAACATATCCTTTTGGTGCTTTTGTCTCTTCAATAGTATATGTTTCATTCAATTTTAATTTTTTGATGATATGAGGATCCGTAGTTGTATCCCATTCATCTTTAACATTATCATGGGAATCTTTTAATTTTAAATGAGCACCAGCAAGCGGATTACCTTCTTCATCTACCTTAGTTATTGATAACTTCGACGGTTCATTATAAACTTCAATAACTTTACCATCGCCTTCATAAGTAAATTCGAAATTATCCATTTTTACGTAACCATCAGGAACGGTTGTTTCCTCAATGACATAAACAGTATTTAGTGATAATCCTGATACTTGATGACTAGAAGAAGTAGTATCCCATTCATCAATCTGTCGATTACCATTTTTTTCTCTTAATATTAAATGGGCTCCTTCTAATGGCTTTTTACTTTCGCTATCTTTTTTCAATATTTCAACCATTCTTTCGTTTTGAATAGTTTGGGCTATTACTAATTTGCCACTTTCTGGTGTTACCCGGAAAGTATCTCTTAACAATTTATAACCATCAGGAGCTTTGATTTCTTTAAAGGTATAGGTTTTACCTGGCGTTAAGCCATAAATAGTATATGATCCAGTAGTCGTTACCCAAGACTCTACTACTGATCCACCTTCATCTCTTAACTCAATCGTAGCTCCCGCTAAATTTTCACCTGTTTGTTTATCTCTTTTAACAAATTCAACTGCTGTTTGGGAAATATTAAAATTAAGATCTTCCTTAAAATCATAGACATTATTAAATACATATCCTGGTGTTATATCTTGTAAATCAGTATTTGTTCCACTATACCTAAATGCTTCATATACAGTACCAGTAGTATTAAGGGCAAGAGAGAACTTGGCAGAAAGAGCCTTTACTGATGCAATAGGAACTTTTATTCTAAAAGTAGTTCCCTTAGGTATTTTTTTATTTTCTATTGTTTTGCCACTAGAATCAATTAAAACAGTACCACTAGGGGCATTTTTTAATTGAAAATCAACGGTTTTATAAATATTTTCCGTAGCAATAAAGGAAATAGCTGACGATATAAAATATTCACCATCATTAGTCCATGTATTAGGAGATGCTGAAACATCAAAAGTTGGTAATCCATAGTATCCTTTTTTCTCATGATTTTTAGCTTCTTGCATTAATTTTTTTGCTTTACTAATCATTCCATATTGATCACTACGAACATTATTATTTTTTACATCACGTGATAAATTGTAATAACAACTACCAGGAGCATTTACTCCCCCAGGACATTTATATCCTCCTTCATCATCTTTATCATCCATATACCACCATATAGCAAGTTGTGTAACATAATAATTCTTACGTTCGGCTTCTGATCCTGAAAAAGCAGTATAAGGATTATTTAATATATATCCTAATCCAGGATAAGCATTATAAAGTGAACCTTTATTAGCAAGAGGATCACCTACATTAGGTGCTTGTAAAAAACCTTGGATACAGTAAACATTTACTTCTTTTTTGGCAACAATTGTTTTTTTCAAGTAAGTATTAACTGTTTCGCCGTTATTTAAAGTAATATAATCAATCTTATCTTTACTCTCACTACTTAATGTTAAAGTTCCTGGTGCATAGACCTCAGCAAATACATTATTTTTCATATTTAGCGACAACATAATTCCTACGCCAATTAACAAAATAGCTATTATGCCAGTAGCTTTTAAGATTCTTTTTTTATTCATATACTACATCACTCCTAAAATATTACTATATATTATTTATTATTTATTATTAGTTAATATCTCAATTGCCTTTTGTAATTGTTCATCGTTTTCATCGATAGGATTTTCAAAATATTTTTTACTCTGTTCTACTTTAATTGTTGGTTCTATCCCATGACCATCTATACTTTTACCAGATGGCGTTAACCATTTTTCAGTTGTATATTTAATTGTAGCACCACTACTTAATTGTTTCGTTTTTTGTACTGAACCTTTACCATAGGTAGTAGTACCAATTAATTCTATATCTAAATTTTCCTGTAAAGCAGCAGCTAAAACCTCTGATGCCGAAGCAGTACTTCCATCTATTAACAACACTACTGGTACTTTAATTATACCATTTTGAGAAGAAGTTTGATTAGTTTTACCATTATGATCTTCTATAATAAATATTATATCCTTTTTTTGTAAAAATAATTCACTAATTGATTTAGCCGTTGCTAAATATCCACCATTATTATTACGTACATCCACTATTAATGATGTAATACCATCTTTTTCTAATTCTTCATATGCTCTTTTAAACTGTTCATAAGAATTTTTAGCAAAAATAGAAATATCAATTAACCCTATTATTTGCCCGTTTTTTTCTATTGTTTTACTTGTTACTGATGTTAATTCAACATTACCTCTTACAAACTTTAACTCTAAATTCTCTTTGTTTCTAGTTACATATAAATTTACTTCGTCTTCACTATCACTTTTAATCATCGTTACTAATTCTTCAAGTGTGATATCCTTTACCAATGTATTATTAACTTTATATATTACATCATCAACTTTTAACCCAATTTTTTCAGCTGGACTATCTTTAAAAATAGTTTTAACTATGGCATTACCTTCTTCATTATTAGTTATTTCAGCACCAAGTCCTGTATATTCTCCTTCTAATTGCTCATTAAAACTAGCTGAATATGTAGGATCTAAGTAACTAGAATAAGGATCATCTAAGTAATTGATCATTCCTTTTATACCTGACTCTAATAATTCTTCACTATTAATATCGCCATAATAATTATCAACAACTTCATAATAAGTAGATATTAATTCTTGTAAATCTTTATTGCCAACACCAACTGTTTTATTATCTTTGAAAAAAGTAACAGCACTTCCTATAAATCCTCCGAACAAAGTTGTAATAATCATAATCGCAATCACTTCTACTGTATTAAACTTATTTTTTTTATCCTCTTTATCAGTTGTTTTTATATCTTCATCTAATATTTTTATCTCTTTAATATCTTCATTAACTTTTTTAGTTATACGCTTAGTTTTTTCTTGTTTATTATTCTTTTTTTCATCCATAGGTAACACCTCTTATGATACATTATAATTTTATCATAATTAATAAAAAAATAGAATTAAAAAATAAAAAAAAGGAATATTTATTTATAAAAAAAAGGAATATTTATTCAATATTCACTTACTTTAAATTTCCTAAATAATTTTTTATTGCATCTTTTCCTTCTATATAATTAGTAACTTTATGATCTTTAAATCTAATTAAAGTAGTACCTTTAACTTTTAGATTAGCTAAACTTGTAGGATTAGTATTGGCTGTTTCGTTTTCACCAGCTGTATATTTTTGACTAAATTTAGTAGCTAAATTAACAGTATATAGTGGTAAAGTACTATTACTACCATAATTACTTACAAACATAGCATATAAATTGCTATAATTTGGATCGTCAAAATCATAATACAAAATCATATATTCACTATCATTTTTTAAGAAAGATTCGCCCATGAGTATTTCTTGGTTTTGTATTTCTACTTCCTGTTTCTTTTCTTTTTTAAATATTTCCCCTTTGATAATAGCTGTAATTAAATAAATAATTGCAAAACATATTAAGACAATAGCTCCTATTTTTATTAGTTTAACTACATCTTCATTATAATGCGCTTTCGTACTGCTTATTAATTTTTTATTCTTTTTTGTTTTTAACTTGTCTTTTTTTGCCATAAAATCTTCACCTATTAGAAATTATAACACTCTATTAAAAAAAAATAAACACTTTCATGTTTATTTCATGGTAGGAATGGCACTAATGGAACTAGCAATTTCAATTAATTCTACTTGACTCATCGCATCAGAAACTATGTAATACTCTATACCATTGCTAACCCAAGTAATAGAATTAGATGATAAAGCACCAACGGTATCTGCTAAAAGAAATGGTTCACCATAGGTTGGTACAATAGAAAATTCTTTTTCAACGCTAGCTGTTTCTTCTACTAATAAGAAAGGTTTTTCACCATCAAAAGTAAGAATTATTCTTTCACCATCGGTTTTAGCTACTTTTTCACGATCTACTAATGATGTTCCCGTTGGAATATATAATGGATAAATTATATCATCCAAACTACTCGTTTTTTCACTATCATCGGCTGAATCTTCTTGTTTAGTATCATCTTCTACATCTATTTCTTCAATAATACTATCTAAATCAAAATAATTATCATCAAAGTTAGCTTTTAAATCAATGTTATTAAACTTCATGATCATTTGTGGAATATCATCATTATCTAATACTTCGACACTTTTAAAATTTAAATCTTTGTCTAAGGTAATTTTTTGCTTAACTAAATTAGTATTATTTGGATATGTTACTTTTGTAGTAATTATATAACCATCTGTTACTTCTTCTAAGGTCTTGTCTTGATCACTAGTTATATCCTTTAAAAGAGAATCTAGTAAATAAACTTGTGAATTGTTATTTGGCCAATCACTTTGAAATTTAAAGCTTTTATTAAGAGATGGCGTTACAACATAAACTCACCAAAGTTTTAAATTTTTTATTCTTATTTATATATAGTACCTTATTTTTTAATTATTTTTATTATCTATTTCTTTTTTTTCATCGATATATTTATAGTTTAAAGCGTTATTACTTGTTATTACTCTCTCGCCTAATTTTTTTTCAAGATCAACTCTTGCAACTTTGGCTGTATTGCCACCCATTCTCGCTATTTTTTTGTTTTCATCTATTCCATAAGGTTTATGCTTTCTAGCAAGTTCTCTGGTTGCTGTTTCCCCTAAATCTGTTAAAAGAACTTCTACATCTGTCATATTATCTCTCAAAGACTCTTTACGAATGCCCTTAAATGCTTTATATTCACTTGCTTTCATACCAGACCATTCTTTATATATTTCATTTGTTAGAATAGCATATTCTTTATTTTCAGTTATTCCACCATCTTTCCAAACATCAGTTAACTGTTTTCTATCCTGAACACCTTTAATTCTTTTGGCAATCCATTTTTCGTCATAACCTTTAACTCTATATAAATCTATTGCTCTTTGAGCTGCTAGTGATGGGTCAAATGTTTCATCTATTCTTTCACTACCTAATTTTGCTAACCATTGTTTTATAGGTTCTGCATTCTTACTAGGAATTGATTCAATGATTCTAAACATTCCTTCTATATCAACAACATCAGTATTATAATATTTGCCATCAGAAGCTTTCAATTTTAGTTGGTTACAATTTGTAACCGACTCATTTCCCTCCTGTTTTAGTCTATGTTTTAAAACTTTCCAATAATTTCTCGGATTATTACTTTCTGAAATAGCACTAACTATATCGACAACACTAATAAAATATTTTTCTGCTTCTTTATCCCAAATGGTTCTAATTGTTTCATTATTAAATATTTTATTTACTAAATGCATTTTATCTTGATTCATAAATACCTCCTCTAATGCATATTATTGTATCAAACATTTGTTCTTGAAGCAATAATTAATGAATATTTTTTTAAATTAATTTAAATTTGTAGTATATATCGATAGTTTTTTCTTCATCTATCTCTATCCTATCAATTAGTGAACTGATTAAAGCACGAGATGGATTTTTCATACTCACGAATTCCTTAATTTTATCTAGATAGTAGTTATCGTTTACTAACTTATTATTTTCTAAATCATATAAGCGTTTCTCACATTCTTTTTTCTTTTTCTTTGATTCATTTATTTCTAATGTTAAATTGTTATAAGTCCTTTTATACATTTCCAAAGTT
>CANRAE010000041.1 GCA_947628525.1 uncultured Bacilli bacterium | reverse complement strand
GTGGGCGATATAGGACTCGAACCTATGACCCCCTGCTTGTAAGGCAGGTGCTCTAACCAACTGAGCTAATCGCCCAATAAATTGTCGTTGGACAGTTATAAATATATCATCTGGTATTTTATTTGTCAACAAAAAAATGCTTTTTATCGATATTTTTTTACGATTAACATACCTTTTTTATAATTTTTGGTTATCCACCTCTTCTAATTTACTTTTTACCCATTTATCCAAATTATTTTGTAAAGGAATAAAACCCTTACTAGTTTCTGTAATTTTAGTTTTTTTATAATTATTCATACGATAGTTTATATCTTTAATACTTAATTTAACATGATAATTATCTTCATCAGTATCAACAACCTTAGCTTTAATTGTTTCACCAATATTGACATAATCATTAATATTTCTTACATAATTATTAGAAATCTCTGAGATATGAATTAATCCACTATAATACTCATCAAGAGTTACAAAAATTCCATATTTTTCAATCCCCGACACACATCCTGTAATTATTTTTCCTTTTTCATATTTTGACATTTTTATACACCTTCTTTCTGTATTATAACATTCCATCAATGTTTTCGCAAATTTCTTTACTATAACAAGATAAAATAGTATACTTATGGTGGTGATATCAATGGAGACAGAAAAAAAAGTAATAGAAGTAATTGACAAAATACGTCCTTTTTTAATTAGTGATGGTGGTAATATTGAATTTATTAAATTTGAGGATGGTATTGTTTATTTGAAACTTTTAGGAGCTTGTAGTCATTGTAGCATGATCGATGTTACACTAAAAGATGGCATTGAATCAATGTTGATAAACGAAGTACCAGAAGTTCTTGGTGTCGTTAATGTAGATGAATAATCTATTTTTTTTAACCAATCAATATCATAAATATCATATTTTTCTTTTAATAATCTATGAATTAAATAAATAAAATGTTCATACGCATTTATTTGATCTATTATTTTTAAAAAAGTTGTTTCGGTTATTTTATTCTTAACTAATAATTCAAAATTATCGAAAAAAAACGAAGGAAAAAGGATTCTAGCCATTAATAATTTGGCACCATAATTGGATAAATTGAGCTGTTCAATATACATTTTTAAATCATTATCATTATATTTTTTATTAAAAAAAAGCATTTTTAAATATTCAGATATATCTCTACTTTTATGATCTAAAATTAAATTTAGGGGATTATATAAATCTTTCAACGACATATTCTTTCGTATCCTTCTATGACTTACAACTAATTTATCTTTATTGGTAGGATTGGTATCTGTTAAAGTGCGTCTTAGATAGCTAATAGCATTTTCACCAAGGCCAATAAAATAGTTAGCATATTTATTTAGTTGTTGATATGTTTGCATATTATTAGTTAAAAACAATTCAAAATAATCAATTTTTTTAATCCATAGATCAAGCCATGGAAAATGAACTAATTCTTTTATATTAGTAATATCCCCTATTTCGATATTGTTATTTAATAAATCTTCAAAATTAAGCACACGATCTTGTTTAACCATATCTAGCATCATTATATAATTATTATTATTGTATCTAGTAATAATTTGATTATTTTTATTTAAAATGATTTTAAAGAAAGCTTTGTTATTGTTAACTAAAATCTGATTTAATTCAAATATAACTTTAATATCAAAATTTAATTCATCTATGTTTTGAAAAATAAAATAATTGTTTTTATATAAAAAATAGTAATTATCATTAATCATTCTAATATTATTAATATTCATATTATAAAAATAATTAATTGTATTTTTCATCGTAATCCCTCTATTAATTTTATGTTTTTTCCAAAAAAAATAGACTTTTAAGTCTATTTTTTTCTTCCAAATCCCGAAGTTTCTGCCTGATTAGAAAGTTCATTATATTCTTTAATTGTTCTATCATAAACATCTTTAGCTTGACCTTGCCTATATAAAGTAGCTTCGAAACGTGTTTTCGCTTGCTCACGTTTTTCTATTTCTTTCTGTAATTCTTTTTTGTATGCGATAAATTCTTTCAACATTTCTACTTGTTTACGAACTGCCTCTGTTTTACCTATAATCTCTGTTGTTTCTCTTTCGGCCGCTGCTCGTTGTTGTTCTATTTCTTGGGTTCTCTTAGCTTCTTTATTAACTTCTTCACGAATTCTTTCAATATCAGCTGGCGTAATGTCTAGTTTTCTAGATTCACCAACTTGAATAGTAGGTTCACTAGGAGCATCAGTTGGCTTAACTTGCGTGTAACGATAACTACCATCACTTAATTTTTCACGTTTAACTCTAACAGTATATCTCTTTGGCTCTTCTGTTTCATTTATAACATTATCAACAGGATTTGCATCTGTTTCTTTTTTGTCTCCTACCGATATTGGTGATAAATTATTAACACTTTCTTCTTCGGTAACCTTAGCATCAGCTTTGACATCTTGTTTTTGAGTAGTATTAATCTCACTAACTAATTGATCTGCTACTGAACTATCAATAACACCACGAGCTTTCATACTTTCAAGTTTACTAATTACAGAATCTCCATCTGTTTTAGAATCAGTATTTGTTGCCACTGGTTTAATCTCTTCGCTAGATGTAGTTGTCTTTTTTTCATCTCCAACATTACTCTTTTCTAATTCTTGCTCTTTACCATGTTCATTTAATGCACCAACAGTTGCTTTAAGCATAGCATTATAATCAAATCCAGCATTAGTTTGTTCCGTACCTTCTTTGCTAGTATTTCTTTCTTTTCCCATTTTTTCAACAGAGCTTAAAGCTTTGTTAAAATCAAAATTATTACCATTTTCACTTTCAGAAATTGCTTTTTCTTTTTTTGTTTCAGCCGCATCAAGTGCTTTTTCTAATTCTGTTTTTGCAGAATCAATTTTTTCTTTATTTTCTTTTTGTTGTTGTACTATTTTATCGACAGTTAAATTTCTTATTTTATTAAATGCTTCGCGATGTTGGTCATTCCTTTCTTTATTTGATAAAGTGGTAGAAGGTTCTAATTCAATTGGTTCATCTTTCTGATCACGATGTTCAGGATATAAATGGCTATTAAAACCATCTACATCTTTTTTAACGATAAAGCCTTTCAATTTTTCAGTATTACCATCACTAACATCTAATTTTTTCAAACTACCCATCTTAATATTATTTTTGACTACTTCATCATTAAATAAAGATTTATCAACATAATCAGCAATATATTCCTTAGTAGCTTTTTTAGTTTGACTACTTTGTCTACGGCTTAAAAATAAAGCTCTGGCAACTTTTGTAAACTTATCTTTCATTCTTGCTGTAATTCTAAGTTTTCTATCAGCTTTAGCTGGTGTAACTTTAGTAGCTGTTTTAATATCTACATCAACTAATTTTACAGCATATTTTGCAACCTTACTACCATACCTATCACTTGCTAATGCAGCTTTTTCAATCTCTTCATCAGGAACTTCTTTCCCCTTAGATTGAGCAACTTGCAATGTTTTTGCTTCATTGGCTTTTCTAATCATCTTACCGTAATATTTATTATATTTCTCATAAGCTCCATCCAATTTATGCTCTTTCATTTTGTTACGTAAAGATTGAATGGTTCTGGAACTTAATTTTGCCAATCTAACTACAATATTATTACTTTTTTTAACTTTTTTAGTGTTTTTTTCTTCGGTATTTCTTAAAATAGTTTCATAATATGCATCATCATTGTTTGCCATAACAAAACCTCCTTTTACTATTCATTATCATCTTTTGCAAGTTCTTTTAATACATTTTTTATTCTAGACCACTCTTCGTCAGTTTCTACACTACCAAGCTTAGGATCTTGACCCTCTTCTCTAATTAAAGATGCCACATAAATAGTTACATTGCCTACATCATCTGTTTCGTTTTTGGTATACACAATGTACTCTTTTTTTGTATCAGTAAATTCAAAAGTTAATAAAACTTCTACTTCATCTATTGATCCATCCTCTAATATAATTGACATTACTTTTTTCTCTTCTGTCATTTTTATATTCCTCCCTTTCATTCCATATATACTTATTTTATCATATTTTCCATATATTTCAACTAATTTTTCACATTTTCTTTTTTAAAATAAAATAACGACATTCGTATGCACAATACTTTTTGATATAGTCATCCACCATACTAATTTTATTGATATCACTAGCTTTTTTATTTTGATCATCATAAAAGCCTTTTAAACGCAATCTACCATAGGCATAATCACCTAAAATATAATCATACTCATTAAAATATTCCGTTGTAAAAGAAATTATCTCTTCCAAATTAAAAGCATTTTTATAATCTTTTATTAACTCATATTCATTATTATTCAATATTATTTTCATACTATCCCTCGCCAAAATTATAACACATTTATTAAACTATTTAAATACCTCTTGAAAGATAGAAGATTCTAAATTGCCAAAATAAGCATTTGGTACTACTCCTTGCATTAATTTGATAGCAATGGGAATTTTTTGATTTACTTTAATTCGTCCCGAAGCAATAGGCATATAAACTTGCTCATTAACATCTATATTAACATAAACAGTTATTAAAGCATTATTAATTCCGTAATACTTTACCTCAGTATCAATATAAGACGCTACATCACCTAAAAGCGCTAATTTGACAGGAATGCGTGGTCCTAAATTAGCAAGTAAAGTATTTTTCGTTACTGCCCCCATCGGTATTTCTATTATAATGCCTTCCTTTAATTTGTCAATACTAGTATTAATTAAGTAACTATCTTGCAAATTAATGACATCGATATTACCCTCTTCGACAGCTTTGAAGTATTTTATTATTGTTTGGGTTATAGTATTTAAAATATTATTAACAACTACTGGATCAAAATCAATTGTTTGTATCTCATCATCTTGATTTTTAGTGGTAACAAATAACTCATTAAAATTTAATTCATCTATATTATTAGTATTAACAGCATAATTAACGATATATCTAGCAATTCGTGTAACTTCATCTTGGGCATATTCTATTAAAAGGTTACCCATTTTTTTCCCAATATAACCTACTAAAAAATAAACAGTAATAAATATTATAACAAGCGCTATTAGGAAGATATTTTTTTTATGTTTCATTTTTCTAGAATGCTTTAAATGGATCCTTCTTTTCAAATTAACACCCGCCTAATAAAATATATGAAAAAATTCTAGAATTAAATATCTAGAATTTTATATAATCTAATATATTAGTACCCATGGCTTTACAAATGAAAAATCCTACCACAGCAATAATCACAATTAATAAGATAACAACTAATGTTATTAATATTATCTTTTTAGTAGATGATGAACCATCACTATCATCATCTAAATCAAAATCATCTTTAGATAAGTCCATCGATCTCGTATAAAAAGATTCATCAATTGTTTTTTCTTCAACCATATCATCATTTTCTAAGTTTTTACTATCGTCATTTTCTTTAATTAACTTAGCATCTTCACTTTCATATTGACTAGGTTCTTGAACTCTTAAATCAACATTAGTTGCCACTAAATCACCTAATAATCCTTTATCATCATTACCACTTGCTTCTTTTAATTCTTGTACTTTAATATCATTAACTAAAGTTTTAGAAGTAATAGTATTAATTAATTCTTCTAAACCTTCATACTTATCTTTATTATCTTTATCTTCTTTATCTTTTACATATTTTTTATTTAAATCTGATAAAGCATTATATTCTTCGTTTTTTAAATTTCTTCTTTTTTCAAGTTCATCAATTTCATGACGATTCTTTCTTGCTTCTTCCAATATCGTATTAATATCAAAAACTTTATTTTCTTCTTCGGGTTCAATTACTTTTTCTTTTTCTTCTTTGGCAATTAATTTTTGATAATCTTTTAATTGTTGATAACTTTCACGACTTTTTTTAGGATCATTTAATGTCGATAATTCTATTTTAGTCTGAGTATTAAAATCAACAATTTCTTCAAAACCAATTTTGTTATTTAATTCATCATACAAATTTTTATTTTTAACTAATCGACTTGGAGTTTCTTGATTACTATTATTATTATATCGATCTAAGCGGCTTTGCATTATACCACCACCTCTACTATGCTTATTTTATCATATTATGTAGTAAAATGAAATGTAAATAAATGTTATTTTGTCAAAACATGTCAATTAATGCTAGTATTTTTAATGGTCTTAGTATATAATTTTTATGGAGGTATTATGAAAGCAAATGTTAATAAAGATCTTTGCATTGGTTGTGGAGCATGCCAAGCCATTGTGCCAGATGTATTTGAATTAGAAGATGATGGGCTTGCTCATTGCAAATTAGATAGTATCCCTGACGATCAAAAAGAAGATGTTATCGATGCTAGCGAAAGTTGCCCAACTGGTGCCATTGAAGTTAGTGAATAAAATAAAAAAACAAAAAGAGTATCATTTTAACTAAAAGATACTCTTTTATTTATTTAATAAGGCATATAATTGTTTAACTTCTTTGGTTGATAATTTACGATATTCTCCTGAGTTTAATCCTAAAACATCTAAAAAAGCCACTTTTTTTCTGTGTAATTTGATTACTTCATATCCTAAGTTAGCAAACATTTTTTTGACTTGATGATTACGACCTTCATGAATGGTAATTTCTACAATCGAAGTATGATTATCTTTATCTATTTTTTTTACTTTTACTTTACT
The DNA here is from genome assembly GCA_947628525.1 of uncultured Bacilli bacterium. Classification (GTDB taxonomy): domain Bacteria; phylum Bacillota_I; class Bacilli_A; order RF39; family UBA660; genus RGIG3091. The sequence continues at coordinate 4,579 of CANRAE010000041.1, read as the reverse complement.
AGGACTAGTTTTTTTACCATCGAGATTGATGCCTTTTTTTAAGATCGCTATATCACTAGGAGTTAAATAACCATTTATTTTGGCAATATATACTTTATCAATTTCATTACGAGGATGCATCATATTATTGGCAAAAACGCCATCATTAGTTAATAATAAAACCCCTGTGGTATCATAATCTAAGCGTCCCACGGGATAGATTCTTTTATCCTCATCAATTAAATCAACAACCGTTTTTCGTCCTTTATCATCCTTAACAGTAGTAACGACACCACGTGGTTTATTTAATAAATAATAAACTTTCTCTTCTTTATTTAATTTGATACCATCCACTTTTATATCACTGTCTTCTTTTACTTTATATCCTAGTTCGGTAATAACCGTTCCATTAACAGTAACTTTACCTGCCATAATTAGTTCCTCTGCTTTACGACGGGAAGTAAGTCCACTAGATGCAATTACTTTTTGTAAACGTTCCATTTTTCATCACCTAGTGGCATTATACTCTTTTTTTTAACCAAACACAACACTAACTAATACAATACTTACTATAATAGAAATTAAATCGGTTAATAATCCTGCCCACATCGCATGCCCAATTTTCTTTATACCAATCGTCCCAAAATATAGCGATAAAACATAAATTGTCGTATCAGTAGATCCTTGCATTGTAGCAGCAAGTCTTCCAATAAAAGAATCAACACCAAATTTTTTAATTAAATCAATCATGACAGCAAAAGAAGCATTACCAGAAATAGGTCTTATAATGGCCAAAGGTAATATTTCCACAGGGACTTTAAGAAAATCAAAAAAAGGCTTACAAAAATTAAAAATAGTACTTAATAAATTACTTTTTAAAAGAATATTAGTAGCAAACAATATAGCTATTAAATAAGGAAAAATATCAATAGATAATTCTAAACCTTCCTTAGCTCCATTAATAAAACTATCATAGACGTTGACTTTCTTTTTGAAAGCGTAAAATACAATAATTAAAACTACTATTGGAATTAAATAATTACCTAATTTAATAAATATCATTTATGCCTCCATATATGGTATAAAATACGATCAATAATAAGAGCAAAAACTGTCGTTATCATTGTCGCTATAATGGTTGTTGATAAAATCATTGTGGGATTAGCGGAACCATATAAATTCCTTACCGCGATAATATCCGTAGCAATAATAGTAACTCCACTAGTATTTAAAACTAAAAAAGTGATCATGCTTCTTGTCGCTTTACTTTTATCAGGATTTAATTCATTTAATGATTTCATAGCTTTTAGACCAAAAGGAGTTGAAGCATTATGAATTCCTAACATATTAATAGTTAAGTTAGAAGCAATATACCCTAATGCAGGATGACCTTTTGGTACATCAGGAAAAATAAGTTTAAAAAGTGGTGTCATAAGGTTAGCCAATTTATCTAATAATCCAGCATCCTTAGCAATATTCATAAGACCACTCCATACAATCAAAAGGGGAAACATTGATATAAATATATTTAATATTTCATTAGGAGAATTAATTATTTCCTTATTTAATAAATTGATATCACCAAAAACTATGGTAAATAAAATACCTGCAATAATAAAAATACCCCATATTTTATTCATCATAAGCTTCACCTAAATAAAGAAGATAAAAAATGTTTAATTTTATCTAAAAGAGATTTGTTTTTTTGTTGATTAACTCTAACAAATATAGGTTCTCTATATAATTCTTCATCATTCAAATTAACAATTAGTTCCCCTACTTTACTATTATTATCATAATCTTTTAACTTTAATATTTCCGCTACTATCCGTACGTCTTTTAATTCTTGTTCGGTAAGTGGATAAGTAAAAGATTCTTTGATATATATATCATCTTTATAAAAAGTATCATCGATATCAAAATGTTTTTTATCAATAATTAAATAGTTTTTATAATTATTAAAGCCATATTCATACATATCTTCATGAGATACATATTCGTTAGGATCATTTAAAGTTACGGCTGTTAAATTTAAATGATCTTTACTAGCTGTGGTTACTAAGGTTCTACCAGCACTAGGTGTATATCCTGTTTTACCCCCGGTAGCATATTCATATAAAGTTAATAATTTATTACGATTATGCCAAACATAACTTTTTTTATCACTTTGCGTTGTCCATTTCTTAGTTCCTACTATTTCACGATAAGTATCTAATTTATTAGCATAACTAGATAAAATGGCCATATCATAACTGGTCGAATAATTTTTAGTAACTTCATCTAAGCCATGACAATTATGATATACAGTATCAATCATACCTATTTCTTTGGCTTTTTGATTCATGAGTTGAACAAACTTATCTTCACTACCCCCTATATATGTACCAATCACAATAGCAGCATCATTACCACTTCTTAACAAAAGACCATATAATAAATCTTTTAATGATATTTTCTCCCCTTTTTCTATATAAATATTCGATCCATACATACTTAACACTTCTTCACCAACAGTAACAATATCATCTAAATTACCATTTTCAATTGCAATAACAGCTGTCATTATTTTCGTTATAGAAGCAATTAATCTAGCATTATGAATATCTTTACTATATAAGATTCTGCCACTATCCATATCCATTAAGATAGCCGAAGATGCTGTGGTAGATAAAGCATTGGTTTTTAATGGCATGATTAACAATATGACCATTATTCCTACGATTAGTCTTTTCATATTTTCACCAATAAAAATATATGAAAAAAAGAACTTAATTAGTCCTTTTTATTATTAGTTAGATTTTGATCTTTATATATTTTTTTATTTATTCATTGAAAAAATCAATCTTCATCGCTTTTTTAACGTTTTTTAAAGTCATTTGGGCTTTTTCTCTTGCTTTTTTACTTCCTTCTTCTAATATTTTTTGCACTTCATCCATATGATTTAAATAATATTCTCTTTTTTCTCTAATTGGTTCTAAATATTTACAAATATTATCTATTAATTGTTTTTTACAAGCAACACAACCACGGGTTCCATTTTTACATTCTGCACACACGGTGTCAACTTCATCACCACTAAATAATTTATGATAATAATATACCATACATATATCGGGATTAGCAGGATCATCTTTTCTTATTTTATTAGGATCTGTTATGGCGCTCATTACTTTATCATGAATTATTGCTGGACTATCACATAAGTAGATCGCATTACCTAAACTTTTACCCATTTTATCGTTACCATCTAGTCCTTTGATTCTAGGATATTTACCTAATAAAGCTTGGGGTTCTATTAAAACTTCCCCATAAATACTATTAAATTTTCTAACGATCTCGCGACACTGTTCAATTAAAGGTAATTGATCTTCACCAACAGGAATTATTTCTCCGCCAAAAGCCGTTATATCAGCAGCTTGACTAACAGGATAACCAACAAAACCATAAGTTACGCTTTCACCTTCATTACCAAATAAACGCTTTTTTTGAGCAATTTCCGTTTTAACTGTCGGATTGCGATAAAGTCTTGCCATCGTTACTAAATTAGAATAGTAAACAGTGAGTTCAGCTATTTCTGGAATGGCTGATTGTAAAAAAATAGTTGCCTTATTAGGATCAATACCAATTGATAACAAATCAATCGTAAGCTCATATACATTCTTTTTTACTTTTTCAGGATTATCAAAATTATCAGTTAAAGCTTGGACATCAGCTATTTCAAAATAACAATCATAATGATCTTGGACTTCTACCCAACTTCTACTAGCTCCAAAATAGTGCCCAATATGTAAGTTCCCCGTAGGGCGAATGCCTGTTAATACTGTTTTTTTCATCGATCATCACTTCCTTCTAACATTCTAACATAAACTATTAATTATTGCTATATAAAATTAGAACACCCAAAAAGAAAAAATAGTATAAAAAATAATTTTATGAACCAAAATAGTAATAGGAGGCAATTTATGAAAAAATTTTTATTAGTTATGTCGATGTTACTACTTCTAACAGGTTGTGAAAGTGTGATGAATAATCCAACTAAAAGAGTGGAAACATTCCTAAACAAGTATCAAATTATGGATGAGGAAGTTTTAAAACAACTAGATGAAACATTAAACAATGATTCTACTTTAACTGATAAACAAAAAGAAAAATACCGTGATATTATGAAAAAACAATATCAAAATCTTACCTATACCATTAAAGATGAAGAAGTTAATGGTAATGATGCCATTGTTACCGTAGAAATAGAAGTTTATGATTTTAATAAAGCCATGAGTGAAGCTGATGAATATTTAATTGGTCATCAAGATGAATTTTTAGATGATGATCATAACATCAGTGAAGAAAAATTTATGGATTATAAAATTGAACAAATGCGAAAAACTAGTGAAAAAGTTAAATATACTTTGGAATTTAATTTAACTAAAAATGAAAGTAAATGGCAATTAAATGATGTTGATGAAATTACACGTCAAAAAATTCATGGCATTTATAATTATCAATAAAAGCTCTATATTATAGAGTCAGACTGTTGACAAAGTAAAAATTGTTAATAGTCTTTTTATTTTTGAAAAAATGTATTATAATTAAATTGCGAGTT
>CANRAE010000040.1 GCA_947628525.1 uncultured Bacilli bacterium | reverse complement strand
AATGGAACATATAGTGAAGAATATTATGGATATTATACTTGTTATAGTCAAAGTACAGCTTGTACGCATATGATAAAGTTAACGCAAGCTAAGAAAGAAGGTAATACTTATCAACTATGGGGAGGAGAGACACATGCCGGATATTGGTCAACAAGTTATGAACAAGCGCATGCCAATGATGTTAATTCTGATATTAAAACGAAATTAGAAAGTTGGGATGAACAACATTTAAAAACTTATGATGATTATATAGCTGACACTGGCTTTTGTAATGATAGGAGTTTATCAACAGGAACCGGAGTAGGTAGAATAGATACGCATTATGGACCAGGAGCAAGATTATATTATAATAGTACAAAGACACCACAGTTTGCTTGTCCTAATCCAACCCATGATTTATTTACGGTAACAAATAGTAAAGGTAATAAAAAGTCTACCCAAAAAGTAGGATTAATAACAGCTGATGAAGCCGTATATGCAGGAGGAGTGTATGGAGTAAATAATAATAGTTATTATCTATATACAGGAGTTGATTATTGGACCATGAGCCCCTTCAGCTTCAACTCTGCCGGTTCCAGCGCGGACGATTGGTTCGTTCACTCGACTGGGCGCTTGCGCAATGCGTACGTGTGGAGTGCTCTCGGTGTGCGCCCCGCCATCAATCTCGCATCTAATGTAGAAGTAACTTCCGGAGATGGAACTGTTAATTCACCATATGTTATAAAAGTTAATTAACACAATGATCTAAAATCTTGACGTTCATTTGCAAAACCTTTTGCAAATGAAGCAAGTAAACTAAATTATGGTATATATAAAATTTATATATATAGGGAACCGCTGCACGCGCCCCTTCAACTTCAACTCTGCCAATTCCAACGCGAACGATTGGAACGTTAACTCGACTGGGAACTTGAACAATACGAACGTGTGGAATGCTCTCGGTGTGCGCCCCCAATTTCTTCAATACATGGATGAATTTATAACAATTAGTTATGGTAAAATGATTTCTGAAGAAACAAGCGTTTTCCTTGCGTAAGCTAAATAGAAGTACCGAAAAATAAGTGTGTTAGTAAATGTTAATAAATATTGAAGGGGCGCTTATTTTTCATTTAAAGGAGGATAAATGAATGATTTCATTTTAATGAATAAAATAAAAGAATTAAATATTTATACTGAGCAATACATTTTTGCATCTTTTCCTAAAAAAGATTTAGCTTTGAAAATAAGATTAGAACAAAATTTATATTTATTAGTCGAATTAACTATTAAAGCTAATGTTAATAAAGGAAATATAAGAAGTAAATATCAATCTGATTTAATTGCAACAATCTATTTAGTTGATTATTATATCGGAATTATATATGAAAAAGAAATAATTAAGAAAAAAAGATTTACTGCTTTTATGCAGTTATTGATGGAAATAAAGAAAATAGCTATAAAATGGAAAGATAATGAAAAGAAAGAAGAATTTGTATAAAGATATATTAAAGTATGAACATATTTTAGATATAGTTAAGATTGTTAGTAAAACAACTAAAAATAAAAAAGAATTATTAAACTTTAAGTTTGCTCAAAATATTCATATTTATGAAATTTTTAATAAGTTATGGCATAATGATTATCACTTTTCTTCATATCATATCTTTCTTATTAAAGAACCTAAATATCGTATTATTATGAGTGAAAATATTAATGATAAAATAGTTAATCATTTAGTTAGTAAATATATTTTGTTACCCTCTATTGAACCTTGTTGTATTGATACTAATGTAGCTACAAGAAAGAATAAGGGTAGTGAATATGCTTTTAAAAAATTTGATCAATATATAAGACAAATTGGTTTTAAGGAACCAATATATGCTTTAAAAATAGATATATCTAAATATTTTTATAATATTAATCATTTTATCTTAATGGATAAATTATCTAAGAAAATTAAAGATAAATCTTGTCTTGATTTAATTAAATCTGTTTTAGATACAACTAATGATGATTATATTAACGATAAAATAACTTCTTTAATTAATAATGAATTAAAAAGATTAGATGGCCTTAATTTATCTTATAATGATCGAAAAAATAAAGAAGCTACTTTAAAAAGTTTACCTCATTATCAAAAGAATAGAGGACTACCTATTGGTAATATGACTAGTCAAATATTAGCTGTTTTTTATTTAAATGATGTTGATCACTTTATTAAAGAAGATTTAAAGTGTCATCATTATATAAGGTATATGGATGATTTTGTGATCTTAGATACAAATAAAGATAAATTAAAGTATTGTTTTAAAGAAATAAAAAAGAAAATATTAAAAAATGATCTGCAAATTAATAATAAGTCTAATATTTATAGTTTACGTAATGGTATAAGTTTTTTAGGTTATACTTTTAAAGTTACAGATAATGGCTTAAAGATAAGATATAATAATGCCACAATTAGGAGAATTAGTAGGCATTTAAGGGGTAAAAAAGTAAAAGATTATAATCATTTCTTTAAAAGTAAAGCTAGTTATATAGGTTATTTTAAAAAATGTAATACGGCTCTTTATTATGGGAAATATAAAAAAATGGAGGTGAATAATATGTATGAGAAATATTTAGATTTAAAGAAAGAATATCCTTGTCATTTAATTTTATTAAAAAGAGGTAAATTTTATCGATCATTTGATGATGATGCGATGATACTTAGTTATATTATGGATTACCAAATTATTGATAATCGAGTAGGATTTCCTTTGGAAGGACTATTTAAAGTAAAAAATAAAATACGATCTTATTCTATTGATTTAGTCATTTTAGATGGTGATCAAATTATTAAAGAACAAGAAAATGATCACAGTAATTATGAAACTATTTTAAAAGAAAGTTATGCTAAGTATCATAAGAATTTAAAAATAGATGAATTATGTAGATTAGTAAGAGAAAAACTAGAAAGTAATATTGATCATTATGATAGTTTAAAAGAATATGTTGAAAAAATATAAATAAACTTAAAATGATAAGATCGAAGATGTTTATTTATATAATTTAATAAATTCTAAAATAATTTTGGTAACATATTTTGGATATTCTAAATAAGAAAAATGTCCAGCATTAGGTATAATGATAAGACCAGCATCTTCAATTTCTTTTTCCATAATATAACCATCATTAAGGGGTGTATCTTGATCATTTTTTCCCCAAATTAATAAAGTTGATGGATTAATATTTTTTAAATAAGGATGTAGATCTTCATTAATGATTTTTATAAAGGTATTTCTAATATTAGGATTTAACGTTTTATAATCACTAGAACCAAATATTTTAATTAATTTATCTAAGTAACAATGACGTACTTTTTTAGGTAAAATAAATCCAATTTTTTTTAACATTTTGTATATACGTTGTTTGATTCTAGCTAAGAATCTTTTTTTATGTTTAATTCCAGCAGCATCTATCAAAATAATTTTTTTAATATTAATTTTATATAGCCCTGTAAGAAGAATAATAATTCTTCCTCCAAACGAATGACCAATTAAAATAGGATTTTCAATACTATTGATCATTAAAAAATCTTTTATTAAGTTTGCATAATCATATATATCTAAATCTCTATTAGGAAATTTAGAATTACCAAAGCCAGGATAATCTAAAATATAAACAGTAAAATCATTTTTTAGAGTATTAATTAATTGATCAAAAGTATGTCTTGTTTCTCCCCAACCAGGTAAAATGACAATATTAGTTTTCCCGTTACCATATTTTTCGTAATATATATTAAAATCATTAATTATAAAATTCATAGTATTAACCACCTAATATAATTTATGTGGTTTTGTTTTAATTGTTAATTAATAAGAAAAGTAAAGTTAATTGATTTACGATATTTATTGTTTTAACTTTGTTAAAAAGAAGGTATAATATATTTATAGTTGGAGGTTATAATGAAAAAAACGAAAATAATATGTTCCATAGGTCCTGCTAGTTGTGAATATAGTGTTATGAGGCAAATGGTAGAACAAGGAATGAATGTGGCTAGGATTAATTTTTCACATGCTACTATACCTGAGCGTGAACAAGTAGAAGCAGTTGTCAATCAAATAAATAAAGATTTAAATACTAATATAGCTATTTTATATGATACTAAGGGTCCTGATTTTAGAACTGGTGTTATGGCTGATGGTGGTGTTAAATTAGAACCTGATAAAACGATCAAGATTGTTAAAAAAGATGTTTTAGGAACAGAAGAAGCTTTTACTGTTAATTTCAAAAGTGTTTTAAAAGATATTAATATAGGTGATAATGTTTTGTTAGATGATGGGTTGATGCGTCTTCAAGTTATTGCCAAAGAAAATGATGATTTAGTATGTAAGGTTATTGTTGGCGGATTATTAAAAAGTAAGAAAGGCATTAGTGTTCCAGGCGTTAATCTTAATATTGAATTTTTAAGTGAGGAAGATGTTAATGACATTGTTTATGCTTGCCAAAAAGATGGTGATTTTTTAGCTTTGTCTTTTGTTAATAATAAAGATAATATTTTAGCTGTAAGAAAAATATTAAAAGAGCATAATTCCCAAATGAAAATTATATCTAAAATAGAAAGTGGAGTTGCTTTACAAAATATTGACGAAATTATTGAATATAGTGATGGTATTATGGTGGCAAGAGGGGATTTAGGAGTAGAAATTCCTTTTGAAGAAATTCCTATTGTTCAAAAAGAAATTATTAAGAAATGTCGTGCTTATGGTAAGACTTGTATTGTTGCTACGGAAATGTTAGCAAGTATGTACACATCAAGTAGGCCAACGCGAGCTGAGGTAACAGATATTGCTAATGCGGTATTAGATGGTTGTGATACAGTTATGTTAAGTGGTGAAACAACTGTTGGTAAATATCCTGTCGATGCGGTTAAATATATGGCAAGAATTTGTGAAAAGACAGAGGAATATATTGATTACAATCAAGATCGTCGCGAATTAAATTGCGATATAACAGGAGCTATTGCTCATAGTGTTGTAGAAGTATCTAACTCTTTAAATGCCAAATTAATAGTGGCAGCGACTATGTCAGGATATACAGCTAGAAAAATTGCTAATCTAAAACCAAAGTGCTTAGTTTTAGCAACATGTCCTAGTGATAAAATTGCTAAAAGTTTAGCTCTGGATTGGGGAGTATATACGATTGTTACTGATATTTATAATACTACGGATGAAGTCGTTAGTGATTCTATTATCAAAGCTAAACAATTTATAAAACTTTTACCAAAGGATAAAATTATTATTACTGGGGGCTTACCTAATAGTGATGGTAACAACACTAATTTAATGAAAATTGAAGAAATATAAAGATAATGCAAAGCTTTGCAGATTAGGTAGTATATCATTTGATAGATATCATACTTGATAAAAGTGCATTTTTATGTTATTATGTATCTGTCAAGGATGCCTTGCATACAATAAAAAAGAGGAACATTCGATTCCGAAAGTGAATGTCGCCTCATTATGAGTTACGGCACTCGTTCAGCGATGAAAGAGTGTCAATTTTTTATTAATGCTATCAATAAAGATAGGAGAAATAAAATGATAGCAATGTAGCGAAGAATCTTTATTATAAAAATTCTTTTCTTCATATTTATCAATCCCCTTTTCTTTTTCAAGATTGGAGGCAGACACTCACATCAAATGTTCCTATAAGAATTATACTATAATTGATATTGTAAAACAATCGAACATGATTAATGTTATTTTTTTATATTCTTCAATTGATGTAATTTAATAATTATGTTAACAAAAAAATATAATAAAAAAGTTGTGGATTACTACGTTATTCGCAAAAGATGAATAGTAAACTCGAACTTTTCAAGTAATATTTTCCTTAATTTACAACTTTAAGTATACATGTTATAATTGTACATATAGAAAGTTGTATGGTGATAATTATGAATATGAAAAAAGTTTTATTGATAGCGTTTGTTTTTGTTAGTGTTTTGGCTATATATGGTTGTAATAAAAAGAATGCTAATACAGATGCTTTAAAGTTTAAAGAGGAATATGAAAGTTTGAACGATAAAAAAAATTCATCTAATAAAATATATCCTAAGGTAAGTATTAGTAAAGATAATAAAGTTAAATATGCTTCTTATGATCGCCTATTAGAGATTTTAGATAAAGAAAGTGGGATAATTTATTTAGGTTATCCTGAATGCCCTTGGTGTCGTAATGCTGTACCTGTTCTATTAGAGGCTGCTAGTGAATTAGATTTAGATGTATACTATATGAATATGCATGATGAACGCGATACTATTAAAATAAAAGAAGATGGTTCTATGGAAATAGTTAATCCAGGAACAGATGGGTATAAGAAATTATTGCAAAGATTAGATGCTATTTTGCCTGATTATACGCTTGAAGATGTTAATGGCAAAACCGTTAGCGCTAACGAAAAAAGAATTTATGTACCATTAGTTATTTTTGTCCGTGATGGCGAGATAGTAGGATATTATGCTGATACTGTCGAAAGTCAAACTAATCCCTATGAATTGTTAAATAATGATCAAAAAAATGAACTTATGGATATTTATTTAGAATTAATGCATAAAGTTTTAAATGATGTATGTGATGATAAATGTTAATTAATTGAAAGTAGTGATTATATGAATAAACTTTTAAAAAGTCTTAATAGTAAAAAAGTGCAAAAATTTATTACTAAAATACCATATATTTTTATTTTGATGTTGTTAATTCTTTTGCCTCCTATTGGTGTTTGGTTTTTAGTTGTTAAGGTTAATAATAAAAAGAAGAAAATATATCATAACAAACGTTTTTTAATGTGGATGGGGATATTTATTTTATTCATGATGTGTTTAGGAATATATTGTAAAGCTAAGGAAATAATTAATTTATATGATAGCGGTATGTCGTTAGATATGATTAATTTTATTCCTGATGATGTACATTTATATGCAATAGGTGTTGTTATGTGTATATCTTATTTTATAGGCGTAAGAAAGTTAAACCAGTGTGCCAAAATACAACAAGTATATACTAAAATGATCAATTTAGAACACGTTGATTCTCTTTCAGAAATAAGTGATAAATTAAATATATCACTTAATGATGTTAAGATTAATATTCACAAATTAATAGATGGTAACTTTTTATTGCCAGTAACAATTACTAAGGATAATAAGATTGTTTATGAAGAAGAAAAAAATATCCAAAAAGATGAATATATTCAATGTTCTAAATGTGGTGCTTTTATTCATAATAAAAAAGATGAATATGTAGAATGTGATTTTTGTGGACATGGTCTTATAAAAGACAATAATTAATTGTCGAAACTTTTTTTGACAAAGACCCGAGTAAGAGTTATAATGAACTTATTGAAAGGAGTATAGGGGAATGAAAAAATTTATTTCAATGGCGGTTTTGGTAGTGATGCTTTTATGTCCATTTGGTGTAAGAGCTGATTTAGGTATGCTATCTGCTGATGTTTATGCTGAAAGTGCAGCAATTGATTCCAATATTATTATGATAATAGGAAAGAGTCAAGAAGGACCTGTTTCAGGAACGCTTAATTTTGATAGTAACGTGCTTACTCTTGAAGATGCAGCTGTTGTACCAGCATCACCATTTAATGATCTTTATCAAGGAGTAGCATTAAATAAAACAGTAAATAACGGAACAGCAACAATAACAGCGGAGAATAGTGGAGCAGATTATGTTATTCAACTTACATTCAAGATAAAAAAAGCTCCTAGTAATGGATCAACTACACTTAAATTTACACCAGCCAATAATACATGGGGTGGAGCAAATGGAGCAGTAAGTGCAACCATTAAAATAGGTAAAGAAAAAGAATGTCCTACATGCCCAACTTGTTCTAAAGATGAAGTAACTTGTCCAGTATGTGAAACTTGTCAAGAATGTGAATCATGCGATAATAATGCAAGTGATAGTAATGTAAATCAAAAAGAAGAAAAAGAAACAAGTAACAATAATAATATGGCATTATATGTTTCCCTTGGAGCTTGTGCAGTTTTAGCAGTATCTGTTATAGTACTTGCTGTTAAGAAAAGCTAAAAAAATTAAGAATTAAAGAATATTTGAAGAACAAATTTAAAATTGTTAAAACACAATAATTAGATTTGTTCTTTTTATCGTTTTATCCATAAAGTATTATAATTACTGTAATAAAAATTAATGTTGGATTAATTTTGGATTAATTTTTGTTTGATTTGGAGGTGAAAAAGATATATAATACTAAGTACTTCAAATCATTTACATGATATTATCTTTTTGCTAAAATATAAATAGGATAGGAGAGTGATAGGATGTTGACTGCAAAACAAGTTGCTGAATATTTCATTTCTAAAGATCCAGAAAGGAAACTTTTTAACAATAATGTAGTTTTATATAATGACAGAAAATTTTACGAAGGTAATGCAAGAATAAATAAGTATTTATTTTTAGCGCAAGTTGTTCATTTAGCTAAGTATAATACAAAATTATTTTCTGATGATTTTTCAGCGTATGATAATGGCCCTGTTGTTGAATCAATAATGAACTCATATGGCAGATTGAAAGGTCGTTACGATGATAATGATATTGATAAAGAAAAACAGATTTTTTTAGATAAAATATATCTATCTTTAGAAAATGCAACATATGAAGAATTAATAGAAATAACTCATGAGGATCCAGAATGGCAGACTTTAAGTAAGGATACATATAATGCGCCAGTAATGAATTTAGAAAAAAATATAACTGAATATAAAAAAAGGTATAAAGGATTAATCGAAGCATTAAAAATATGAATGAAGATCTAAAAGTTGGTCAGATACTTTGGCTAAAAGTTAGATATCAAATAGATAAAGTATCTGATATTAAACACCCAATGCTAATTGCTGAAATCAATGATGAATATATTGAAGTTATAGCAATTGATAAAATTGCTGGTAAATTACAAAATTTATATTATCCATACAATCGTTATATCAATTCAGAATGTCCAAAAGAAACAGTGTTATATGAAGATAGTTATGCACAGTTAAATACGAAATTAACAATAGAAAATTTTGATGATTTGAAAAAATATAGAAAAACAAATGACCTATTATCAACCAAAAAATTAGATGAATTATTAAATGATTATAAAGATTATCAAAGTAATAATAGAATTAAAGAGGAAAGAATTGTGCATATGACCAAATATGAAATATTGGAATTAAATGAGGTTAGTTAAAAAGATAACTAATCTTTTTTCATGATTTGAAAATTTATTTAAATAGGTAACATACAATAAAAAATGTTCTTACTAATTAGAAGTGGCTAAATAACGTAATAATTATTTATTCGATTGCATATTTAATAGTAGTGTGCTATAATTGTTAAAGTGATAATTTCACTGAACTTGTATTTTGTGTATTGTTCTCTCTTATACAAAGATAAGATAATATCGAAATAATGTTCCAATATAGTGTTAAGGAGGGAAGAATATGAAAGAATATCAAGACAAGACAATCAAATGTGTTGATTGCGGTACTGAGTTTGTTTTTACAGCTAAAGATCAAGCTTTCTATGAAGAAAAAGGTTTTACAAACGAACCAAAAAGATGCAAAGAATGTCGTCTTAAAAGAAAAAATGCTACTGCATCAAAAGAAAATAAATAAAGATAAAGACAAAATGTCTTTTTTTTTAATTGCTTTTGCATTATAATAAATACGAAATGAAGGAGAATTAATATGAACGATAAACAGGTAAAAGAAATTACAAGTCGCGATGAAGATTTTGGACAATGGTATACTGATGTTTGTAAAAAAGCTGATTTAGTTGATTATTCATCAGTTAAAGGAAGTATGATTATAAGACCTTATGGATATGCTATTTGGGAAAATATTCAAAAAATCTTAGATCAAAAATTCAAAGAAACTAATCATGAAAATGTTCAAATGCCTATGTTTATTCCCGAAAGTTTATTTAATATCGAAAAAGATCATGTTAAAGGTTTTGCTCCGGAAGTTGCATGGGTAACTCATGGGGGTAATGAAGAATTAGATGAAAGAATGTGTGTTAGGCCTACTAGTGAAGTGTTGTTCTGTGATCATTATAAAAAAATAATTAAATCTTATCGTGATTTACCTATTTTATATAATCAGTGGTGTACTATTGTACGTTGGGAGAAGGAAACGAGGCCTTTTTTACGAAGTAGAGAAATTCTTTGGCAAGAGGGGCATACTATGCATGAAACTAGTGAAGAAGCTAAGGAAGAAACTTTAAGAATGCTTCATATATATGAAGATTTTCAAAAAAATTATTTAGCTCTTCCTGTTATTATTGGTAAAAAGACCGAAAAAGAAAAATTTGCTGGGGCAGTAGAAACTTATACTTTGGAAGCTATGATGTATAATGGTGTAGCTTTACAAAATGGTACTTCCCATTATTTTGGTGATGGCTTTGCCAAAGCTTTTGGCATTCAATATTTAGGTAAAGATAATCAATTAAAATCTCCTTATCAGACTTCTTGGGGTGTTACTACTAGAATGATTGGTGCTATTATCATGACACATGGTGATGATCACGGATTAGTATTACCACCTAAAATAGCTCCTATCCAAGTAATTATTATTCCTATTGGTAATGATGAAGAAGTTTTAAATACTACTAATATGATTGCACATCAATTAAAGGATGCTAATATTTCTAATAAAATAGATAATCGTGATAAAACCCCAGGATTTAGATTTGCCGAAGCCGAAGTAAAAGGATATCCTATACGAATAGAATTTGGTAAAAGAGATCTAGATCAAGGTCTAGTTACAATAGTAAGACGTGATACTTTAACTAAAACAACGGTTAAAATTAAGGATGTTACCAATACTATTATATCTTTATTAGACAATATTCAAAAAGATATGTATAATCGTGCTTTAACTAGACGTGATAGTATGATCTATACTGCTAATAATTATGATGAATTAAAAGAAATAGTTACTACTAAACCAGGATTTGTTAAAGTAAATTGGTGTGGTAATGTTGCTTGTGAAGATAAAATTAAAGATGACTTAGGGATTAAATCAAGATGTTTAATCGAAGATGAAGCTGTCGATGGACCTTGTGTTTGCTGTGGTCAAGAAGCAAAAGTCAAAATATACTTTGGTAAGCAATATTAAAAAAAATAACAGGAGCTCTGTTATTTTTTTCTTATCTTTTTAGTAAGCGTTGGCGTAATATTTAAATTATCATCTTGATTGTTTAAATAATCTTGATAAATCTTTCTTGGTAATTTTATAGTAAATTTAGTTCTATTATCATCATAATTAACATCAAAACCAACACTTTCTAATTTAGTAATTAATGTATCAGTATCTAGTAGTAAAAAATCAAAGTTATTGCGGCTATTAAATTGATCGTGATGATTATTAGCTAATTTACCATAGCGCATGTTCTTATTACCTTTCTCATTAAGTTCCTTTACCAAGGCATTTGTTTTTAAATATTTTTCATATCTTTGACCAGCATGATACCAAAGATTAACTGGATCTACCAATGAAAAATAATACGTAACGATGCAAGAATTACCATCTTTTAAATCATCTAATGCATCCAAATACATATCATTACTAATCATGATAGCATTATTTTTAGATGTATCTAATAATAGATTCATCTTTTTTTCTTTTTTAGTAAGTTTGACTTCTTTGTCTTCACATACAATATTACTCATTTTTTTCCATCCCCTCAAATGTGCCCTTATATTATAACAAATTTAAAAAAAAGTCAACAACTATCTTTTTTCGGATGTAGTAAACTAGATGTGGGAAAATATAAAATTATATAAAAAAAAGAGAAAACACTCAAAAATTTAAAACTGTTA
>CANRAE010000039.1 GCA_947628525.1 uncultured Bacilli bacterium | reverse complement strand
AGAATGTAAAAAAATACAAATTAATTATATAACTTGTATTTTCTCTTAAATTTTTCCAACATTTACTTTACTTCATCTTCTAAACCAGATTATTTATAGTAACTTTATCCTTATTTCATAAGCTTTTTAACATATTAGTAGTTTATTAAATTCCATAAAACATTTTTTAAATAGTCATATCCCCATACTAATTAAGTCATTTAACATAGATTAGAGTGAGGAGGCAAATAATGAATAATTTTGATTATCAAATGTTTATGAATGGAACAGATGATGGATTAACCGATCTATTTTTAGGTGAAACTATTTTAAATAATGCTAATACATATAATAACCAAGCAGTAAATAATAATGAGCAACCATTTAAAAATATCCCAGCTAATAACATTTTACATAACAATAACATAAACAACAGTAATCTATTTAGTCCATATGAAGGATTTACCAAAGGAAATATGTTAAAAAATTTATATGAACCCTTCATGAATTATAAACCTATGAGACTAACACCAAAAAATGAACAAGAAGAAGCACTTTTAAATTTAGATCAAATGCATTTTGCAATGCATGAATTAAATTTATATTTAGATAATTATCCAAATGATACTACTATGATTAATAAATTCAATGAATTTAGATCTTCTTATGAAAAATTATTAAATGATTATCAAGCTAAATATGGACCAATAGAAATAACTAGTCCATATATGACAACAAGTCCATTCGCATGGACCAATGATGTATGGCCTTGGGATAGGAGGAAATTCTAATGTGGAAATATGAAAAAAGATTACAATTTCCTGTTAATATAAAAAAGAAAGATTTAGAGATGGCTAAATATTTGGTTACCCAATATGGTGGTGCTAATGGTGAAATGGCTGCTGCTTTAAGATATTTAAATCAAAGATATACAATGCCAGATGAAAGAGGTAAAGCACTACTTACTGATATTGGGACTGAAGAATTAGCTCATATTGAAATGATTTGTACTATGATATATCAATTAACCAAAGATGCAACTGTGGATGAATTAAAAGCTATTGGGTTAGGTGGACATTATTCTGAACATAATAAAGCTTTATATCCGACTAATGCAGATGGTGTACCTTTCACAGTAACATATTTTGCAACAGTTGGCGATCCTATTGCTGATTTATATGAAGATATGGCTGCTGAACAAAAAGCAAGAGCTGTATATGAAAATTTAATTACAATGACCAATGATCCTGATGTAATAGGTCCATTATTATGGCTAAGACAAAGAGAAGTAGTTCATTTTAATCGTTTTAAAGAACTATGTGATTATTATAAATCCATTGGACTAAAATAAAAAAATAGGTATTAGTATTAGCTAATATCTTTTTTGTTGCTTAAAGTTAGGATTTTTTGTATAATATTGCTGGCAAGAAAGAGGGATTCCATGAATATTCAAAAAGTAGTTTTAATTTCCGGAGCTAGTAGTGATATAGGAAGCGAAATAGCTATTAAATTTGCCAAAAATGGTTATAATGTTGTTATCAATTATTTAACTAACCAAAAAAAGGCAGATCATTTAGAAAAAACAATCCACAGTTTTGGTGGAAAATGCTTATGCATCAAGGCTGATATTTCTAATGTAGCTGACGTTCAAAATATGATTGCTAGGGCTATTAAAGAATTTGGTAGAATTGATATTTTAATTAATAATGCTGCTATTGCTATGGACAATGATATCTATGATAAAAGTAAAGAAGAATTTATGCGTGTCTTAGAAGTAAATGTGGTTGGAACTTTTTTAGTAAGTAAAGAAGCTAGTATTTATATGCCTAATGGCATTATTATTAATATTTCTTCAACTGATGGAATTGATACCTATAATGCTATAAGCATGGATTATTGTGCATCGAAAGCAGGAGTTATATCTTTAACTAAAACGTTCGCCATGCGATTTCCTAACTTAAAAGTATATTCTATTGCACCCAATTGGGTTAAAACTAAATCTGTTTTAGAAATGGATCCTTTATATTTACAAGAAGAATTAGCAAGAGTTCATCAAACAAAATTAATTGAACCAAATATTATTGCCGATAAAGTATTAGAGTTATGCACTAATACTAATATAGCAAGTGGAAGTATTATAGAAATAAAAAATGGAGGATAAAATGATAAATCAACTTAATATAGATGATAAAATAATTAGTCTTTGTCAAAAAGCAGAAATAGATTTGAAAAATGAATTTTCCAATATAGACAATTTATGTGAAAAAAATAGTTTAAAAGTTTTGAAAGCTTTTCATGATAATTGTGTTTCTGAATCTCACTTTAATTCTACTAGTGGATATGGTTATAATGACATTGGTAGAGATACAATTGAAAAAGTTTTTGCTCAAATTTTAGGATGTGAAGATGCCATTGTTAGAAATCAATTTATTTCAGGAAGTCATGCATTAACAGTTGCTTTGTTCGCTTTTCTACGTCCTGGGGATATTATGCTTAGTATTACAGGTAAGCCATATGATACCCTTGATGAAGTAATAGGTCTTAAAGGAAATCCTAGTTCTTTAAAGTCTTTTGGTATTAAATATGAACAAATAGATTTAATTGATGATGAATTCGATTATGATAATATAAAAAAAACTTTAACAAGTAAAAAGATAAAACTAATTGAAATACAACGTTCCAAAGGTTATTCTACTAGAAAAAGTATTACCATTGAAAAGCTAGGCAAAGTTATTGATTTTATTAAAAAAATTGATCAAAATGTAATTATAATGATTGATAATTGTTATTGCGAATTAGTAAATGAAAAAGAGCCTTGTCAAGTGGGTGCTGATGTGGTGGTTGGTTCTTTAATTAAAAACTTAGGAGGAGGAATTGCTCCTAATGGTGCTTATATAGCAGGAAGAAGTGATTTAATTAATTTAGCTGCTGAAAGATTAACGCTACCAGGTGAAGGAAGGGAAGTTGGACCAACTCTTGGTATTAATAAACAATTATTACAAGGATTATATTTAGCACCATCTGTTGTTGCTAGTAGTTTAAAAGTTGCGATTTTGACTAGTTATTTATTAGAAAAATTAGGATATCGAGTTGAGCCAAGATATAATGATCCTCGTGCTGATATTGTGCAAAACATTATATTTAACGATCCTAATAAATTAATTAAATATTGCCAGGGTATACAAGAATATTCTGCTATTGATTCTTTCGTAGTCCCACAACCTAGTGCTATGCCAGGGTATAGTGATGAAATAATTATGGCATCTGGAAGCTTTATCCAAGGTTCGTCAATAGAGCTTAGCTGTGATGGTCCGATAAGACCCCCTTACATTGCTTATCAACAAGGATCCCTTACTTACCAATATGGTAAATTAGGAGTTTTGAATGCTATCAAACGACTATTAGAAGTAGATAACAAATAATTTTTTACATTGTTTTGTGAATATTTATTTTATGTATTAGTTAAAATTAAAATTTATATTATGGAAGAATTCGTATTATTATTCGTCTAGGACGTTAGGATGGGACTTGTTTGAGTATTATCCGTAGTATACGATTTCTTTTTATCAAAAAATACTTGCATATTATGACTATTATTGTTAAAATATAGTAGTCAATTAGAAATGGCGAATGTGGTGAAGTGGTTAACACGCCAGATTGTGGCTCTGGTATGCGTGGGTTCGATCCCCACTATTCGCCCCATTGAGGTTTAAACTCGCACACTAGCGAGTTTTTTTATGCCCAAAAGTTATTCATTTTTTAGCAAACTCTACCCAAACAACCATGCAAATTATTAGCTTTTGTATACACTATAAATAGGATAGCATAAATTAAAGGAAGGGGGATATAATTTGCGTAAAAATAAAATAATAATTCTTATTGTCTTTCTCGCACTTATTATTTTAATGGCAGTAGGTTATGCAACATTTGCTACTGACTTTACTATTAATGGAATTACTGAAATTGCAGGTGAGTGGGATGTTAGAATAACAAATATAACAGCCATTCAAGTACCAGAAGGATGTGATGCTGGGACGCCAACTTTTACTGAAGACTCTATTAATTTTTCAGCTAAGCTTAATAAACCAGGTGATGAAATTATTTATGAAGTAACCATTCAAAATTTAGGAACTATTGATGCCAAATTACAGACTATAGTATTTACTGAAGAATTTGATGGTATTGAAGAGATTAATTATACTACTTCTGAGTTAAAGAAAGACTTAAATGCAGGTGATTCAACTACTTTCAATATTATAGTAACCTATGTTGAAGATACCGAAAATATTCCCAGTGTTAAAACAAAAACGTTAGTTGGGATAATTCAATATGTTCAAAAAGAAAATTCTTAAAAATAAAAAATTATTTTTTCTTTTAATAATTTATACACTAAGTAATATCTTCTTATATACTAATAATTTTTATATTTATGTTCTTAATCCATTATTTTGGTTATGTTTGTTAATCATTTTTTACCGCAAAGATTTAAAATTGCTGAAAAAGAAAGAAATTAATATTTCGTTAATTATATCTATTACTTTTTTAATACTTTATTTAGTTAGTGGTTTTATTGTTGGCTTTAATAAAAATCCTTACAATCGTACACTAATTTATACTTTTAAAAGTTTGTGGAAAGTTATTTTACCTATATGCGGTATTGAAATAGTGCGTTATAAACTTATTAAAAGTAATAAAAATCATTTTGGGATTATGTCTTTAATAACTATTATTATTATCATAAGTGAGATTAATTTTAAAGTTTTTTCTATTTCTCATAATATTACTTTTTTACATTATCTGATTTCTATAATTATACCAATTATTGCGCAAAATATTTTATTTACTTATTTATCTTTAAATGGTCATTATAATATTTCTATTATTATCAGAATTTTTAATGACGTACCTAAACTTTTTTTACCAATTATTCCTTATAGTGATTGGTTTATTGAAGGTTCTTTTGCTATCATTAAAGTTCTAATTATTTACTATTTATTTAAATATTTTATTTTTAACAAAAGGAATATACACTGTTTTAAAAGTTTAGCAATGCTTTATCCTTTGACTATTATTACTTCTATTCTATTAGTATTATTTATGCTTGGAGTATTTAATTATCAACCGATAGCTATTCTATCAAATAGTATGAATCCTATTTTTAAAAGAGGCGATATTGTCATTTATAAAAGAGAAGAAAATATTTTACCAGGAGATATTATTGTTTTCAAATATGAAAGTCAAATAATAGCTCACCGTGTTGTAAGTATAAATGAATATTATATTACCAAAGGAGATGCTAATAATACCGTCGATTATATAAAAATTAAAAAAGAGGATATACAAGGTGTTTATCAATTTCATATCAAATATTTAGGCTATCCTTCCATTTGGTTAAATGAATTTTTTACTAAGGAGAATTAAATATGCAAAAAAAGAGAAAAAAAATAAGAATATTAATTATTTTGTGTATTATTATTCTTTTAATAGGAATTCTTTTTTTAGAGGTAATATATGTTAGTAAAAACATTCAAAAGAATAGTATATATAACTTTCAAAATAAAACGTACTATGAAGTTACTTTAAAACCTAATAGTTACTTTTCTAATAATAAAATAGAAGCTAATAATTATTATATTGCAAATTCGATTAAAACTATTGATATTTATTTTAATTATTATTTAAAAAACAAAGAAAAAGAAAACATTAATTATTCTTATGATATTACAGCTACTTTAAAAAGTTATGCTGATAACGGTACTAAATTAATTTGGACTAAGGATTTTAATTTAAAAAATATAAATAATATAAAGCACAAAGAAATTAATATAAGAGAAAATTATAACTTAGATTATCAATATTATGTCAATTATGTTAAAACTTTCCAAGAGTATTATGATATTAAAGTAGAAACTTATTTATATGTTAAGCTTGATATTAAAATTAATGACCAAACTAACCCTTATGTTTTATTAACGATTCCTATTAATGAAAATATTATAGAAATCACAATGAAAGAAGATAATATTTTTTTAGAAAATAATACGCAAAATATCAATCTTTATGAAATAGTAGCCTTTAATCTTATAGTTATAGTTATTATTCTTTTAGTAATCAAAATTTTATTTAGTAAAAATAATGAAGATACTATATTAAAAGAATATCATGATATAATTATAGCTATTCAAAATAAACCTAATATAAATAGTAATAATATTATATATTTAAATAATTTAAAGGATTTGATTAATATAGCAACAAATAATAATATAAATATTTTTAATTATCAAAATAATTACTATATTATTATAGATAATACTTATTATATTTATATTTTAAAAAATATTAAATAAATTTTATACGCTAATATAATTTATCTGTGGAGTATAATTTTTTAAATATAAGTAAAATTATTGCTCCATTGAGGTTAAAACTCGCACATACCTATTAGGTAAGCGTGAGTTTTTTTATGAGCTTTTTAAACATATAAAGATAATAATGTCTTGTTGAATAATGCTTTAAACAATGATAGTATATTGTATGAATTGAGGTGATTATATGGAAACTACTAATCTTAAAAAAATTGAATATGCTAAAAAGTTGTTTAAACAGATTAGTACAATAATGTATTGTCCTATTTGCAATAAAGATTTAGTTATTTATAAAAATAGCTTAATTTGTTCCAATAATCATAATTTTAATATTTCTAGAAAAGGAACTACAATTTTACATAAAAACTTAAAATTAAAAAATGATAGAATTTATACACAAAATCTCTTTTTAAATAGAAGAAATTTTATCAAGTTAGGTTTCTATGATGAGTTGCATAACTATGTTGCTAAAATAATAAATGAATATAATCCTCAAATAATTTTAGATATGGGATCTGGTGATGGTACACATGATTTTATCATTTCTAAAAAAGCATTAAACAAAATATTATTTATAGGGATTGATTTAGCCAAAGACGGTATTGATTTGGCAAATGATTATAATAATAGTAATTGTTTAGGAATTGTTGGCGATTTAAATAATGTGCCATTAAAAGATCATTCAATTGATATGATTTTAAATATATTATCTCCATCTAATGAATCAGAAATGAAACGATTGTTAAAAAGCAATGGCATAATTATAAAAGTTACACCAAAACAAGAGTATTTAAAAGAGCTAAGGGAAGCATTAAATATAAAAAATTATGATAATGAAAATGTAATTGCTCAAAATATTAATGATAAATATGTTGTGTTAGCAAAAAAAGAAATTACTAGGACTTTTATATTAGATGAACAGTCTTTAAGTTATCTCTGTAAAATGACACCAATGATGAACAATATTGAAGAGATTCCTAAAATTAATTCTATAACTATTGCATTAAATGTTTATGTTTTGAAAATACATAATGATATGATTTATGTGAAAAAATAATGATAAATATATGAAATAATAATAAAAATAGCAACTTTTCTTGCTTTTTTCATATAATTAAATTATAATCATAAAGCAACCAAAGGAGGAACGCATATGAATTTTAATGAATTAAGTCAAAATGATTTAAAAACCAATTTAGTAGATAAAATTATAAATATGGATTTAGAAGGATGTTCTTATGAAATACTAAATTCTTGGAAAGATTTACAATTAAGTAAAGCCAATCAAAAAATAACTGATGGCGAGTATGTTGGTTATACTTTAAAAAACGTAGAAGCTTTTCAAAAGAAAATTACTAAATTGCCATATTCTAAGACTAATCATTAGTCTTTTTTTATTATTAGATTTTCATAATATGTATTTTTTAATATTGGCCTTTTTTTTAATATCTAATTTATAATTTTATTCATTTGCTTTTTTATTAATATATATAGATAATAAAAGTGGTGAAAAAATGAATTATACAATATGTGGTCATATTTTAGATAATAATCAACAACAAATTGTTAAAGATAATAGTAATCATTTATTAGTTATTGCTGGTGCTGGAAGTGGTAAGACCTTAACTATTATTGGTAAAGTAAAGCATTTAGTCGAAAGACAAAAAATAAAACCATCTGAAATATTGTGTATATCGTTTACAAATGCTGCTTGTCGTTCTTTGCAGGACAAAATAAGTAAAGAGTTGTCATATGATGTCCCAGTATACACTTTTCATAAACTATCTTTACAAATCTTGAAAGAAAGAAATTTACATTATGACATAACTGATCCTTTGTTGTTAGAAAATATAGTACATGAATTTTTTGTAAATTACATATTAGAATCTCCAATACTCATGAAAAACGTTCTTCGTTATTTTAAAATCCAAAAGATATATAATATAAAAGAACAATATATTTCCTTTTGTTATAAAAATGCTCATTGTGTAAATAATTTGGAAAAACTATTAATAACATTTCTCAAATTATTTAAGTGTAATAATTATAAAATTGAGAATTTTGCTGACTTTATGAAGAGAAAATATAAAATTTTTAAATTTAATAAAAGACATGAACAAATTGTTTTACTTTTAGCATTAAATATATATTTAATATATGATAACTACTTGCAAAATAATAATGAAATTGATTTTGATGATATGATTATCAAGGCTACTAACAATGTTATTAATAATAAATTGGTTAAAAAGTTTAAATATATTATTATTGATGAATATCAAGATACATCTTATATAAGATTTCTTTTAATTAAAAGCATATTAGATTATACTAGTGCTAAATTAATGGTTGTTGGTGATGATTATCAATCTATATATCGTTTTAATGGGTGTGATGTATCATTATTTGTAAATTTTAAAAACTTTTTTCCCACAGCTAAAATTTTACAAATAGAAAATACTTATCGCAATAGCATGCAGCTAATAAGTGTTGCCAATAATTTTATTACAAAGAATAAAAACCAAATTAAAAAAGATTTAAAATCAAATAAAATGTGTGATCATCCGATCAAAATTGTGTTTTATAATGATCTTAAAGAAAAAATTATTCACATAATTGTGGATATTTATCAAAATAGCAAAAAGCCTATTATGATTTTAGGGAGAAATAATAACGATATTAATATGATTTTAAGTGAAAAGCTACAATATAAAAATAATAAAATTATATATTGCAATAATAAAGATATCGATATATATTATTTAACCGTTCACAAAGCCAAAGGGTTAGAAGAAGAGAATGTTATTATTATTAATCTTATTGATAATATAAATGGTTTTCCTTGTCAAATAAGAAATGATCGTCTTTTAAGATTGGTGGAAAAAAATAAAGAGCATTATCCTTATAGTGAAGAACGGCGACTTTTTTATGTAGCATTAACGAGGACTAAAAATAATGTTTATTTATTAACACCATATAAAAATAGTTCTATCTTTGTCAAAGAATTAATCGCTGACAAGTACCATTATGGTAAAATGGTGAAAATAATTAAATAATAAGATATAATTAAGAAGGTGGTTTTATGTTAATCAAAGGTGTTGAAGTAACCGTAGAAGATGCAATTGAATTTGCCAATGTTAATCGTTCTTTTTTAAAAAGGAGAAAAAATGGACTATTATTAAGTGATTATCAAATATCAGTTTTAGAAAGAAATAATATTGATTATAAAAAATTTAATAATATGTCGTCATTATTATTGGCCATAGAAGATAATTTAAATATATTGGAAGATGAAGAATTAGAGGAAGTAAGTAAACAGTTATCAGAAATGCATTATTATATGGAAACAAATAAATGAAAATGTGTTAATATAACATTTTTTTTAATTAATAATTAATTATTAAATAAAAAAGAATGTCTTATTTTGTTAATGAATAGGAGAAACTTATGAACAAAAATGAAAAATTAGATATAGTATATGAAGATAAAGATTTACTTGTTGTCAATAAACCAAGTGGACTTTTAACTATTGCTACTGATAAAGAAAAAGAAAAAACACTGTTCCATAAAGTATATTTGTATTTAAAAAAGAAAAATAAAAATAATAAAATTTTTATTGTTCATCGATTAGATAAAGATACATCTGGTTTGGTATTGTTTGCCAAAAATGAAGACCTTAAAATAAAATTACAAAATAATTGGGATAAATTAGTTAAGGAGCGAAAATACATTGCGGTTGTGTGGGGAAATGTCATGAAAAATGGTGAAGTTATATCGTGGTTAAAAGAGACTAAGACATTATTAACATATTCTAGTCATGTACCAGGTGATGGTAAAAAAGCCATTACTCAGTATCGCGTAATAGTAAATAAAGAGTTATATGCATTATTGGATATAACTATTAAAACAGGTAGAAAAAATCAAATAAGAGTGCATATGCAAGATATAGAGCATCCTATTGTAGGGGACCATAAATATGGTAAAAAAGATGGATTTAAAAAAATGTATTTACATGCTTATAAATTAGTTATAATTAATCCTAATACCCTAAAAGAAATGACTTTTGAATCCGAAATACCTAATTATTTTATTAAATTGATCGAAAAATAAATTTTTTGAATAATATTCTTTCCTTTAAATCATAATATAAATGTGAAGAAATGATGAAAATTAGCAAACAATATTGACAAGTGCTAATTTAAGTGGTATAACAAAATTATGAAAGGAAGGGTGGATATGAATATAATCCCAAAAAGATATTATTTAGATGATTTTTTTGATGATTTTTTAACAGCATCAGATAGCACTAAAAATTCAATGAAGTGCGACATTTATGAAAAAGGTGGCGATTATCATATCGAAATGGATATTCCTGGATTTGAAAAAAAGGATATCAGTATCGAAAGTGATAATGGATACTTAACTATAACAGCTGAGAAAAAAGATGAAGTAAATGATGAGGAGAAGAACTATATCCGAAGAGAAAGAACATATGGCAAATATCAACGTTCATTCTATTTAGGAGATCTTGAAACCGATGATATTAAAGCTGAATTTAAAGACGGTATGTTAAAACTTACTGTTCCTAAAAAAGAAGCTGTTGAAACTAAGAAAATAATTGAAATTGATTAATTAAAGGCACCTAAGGTGCTTTTTTTAATAATTAGATCAAAAATTAATTATTTAATAATAATATTTTTTTTGATATAATTTTATTATAGTTAACAATAGGAGATGATAGTGTGGAAAAAAAGAAAAAAGAAATAGTTAAGATGCTACTGAATAAAAATTTAGAGGAAAAAGATGAAGAAGAAATGCTTGATCTTTTAATCAATAGTCCCATAACAGTAGATGTTGATAAAGAAAATGATGCCAAAATGAGTTTTGGTGATAAAGTAGCTGATAAAATATCAGAGGTTGCTGGTAGTTGGACATTTATAATATTGTTTTGTTTATTTTTAATTTTATGGATTATCTTAAATAGTCTTATTTTGGTCAATGCTATTGATCCATATCCTTTTATTTTATTAAATCTGTTGTTGTCTTGTTTAGCAGCTTTACAAGCTCCTATAATTATGATGAGTCAAAATAGGCAATCTAAAAAAGACACCATTAGAAACAAAAATGATTATCATACGGATTTAAAAAGTGAATTAATTTTGGAACAATTACATGATCATATTGAAAAGGTATTACAAAATCAAAATAAAATTTTATCTTATTTAAAAGATGATGCTAATAGTAATGATAACAAGGAGTAAATGTTCGACAAATATTAGACAAAAATAGAAGTGTTAAATTAGTTTATTTTAAATAAACTTTTGACACTTTTTTAAATTCTAAAAAAAATATTAAAAATCCTATAAAAAAAAGAAAATTAAAAATTTAAAAAAATCAAAAAAATAAAAAAGTAAAAAAATCATTTTTTTTAAAAAAGTTGTGTTAAACATTATGACTGATTAATATATTCGGCATATGCAATGTTTAAATCAATAGGCATTTTAAT
>CANRAE010000038.1 GCA_947628525.1 uncultured Bacilli bacterium | reverse complement strand
TTGGAGTGGCCTTTAAGTCTCTCTTTTTATTTCGTTTATTATCTTTTATAAGGAGAAAATTCCTTATAAATAAAAAAGAGCAAATTGCTTTGCTCTAATCAGGAATTCTTATAACATATTCGCCATCTTTGGTATAAAAATACTTTTCCCTTAAATATCTTCCTATATATTCAGGATCTTGCAAACGCTCAACATCAACTGTTAATTCCTCTTCTTTTTGTTTTAAAGCTAATATTTCATTTTCTAATTCTTTTTTTTCTTTATATTTTTCAAAAATATTAATCCATACTTTAGTTACACTAGTTAATACTGCACTTATTATAAAAATACAAGATAATCCTAACACCAAGAAACGAAAAGTCTGTTTTTTTGATTTATATTGTTTCTTTTTAGTTGCCACAGTATCACCACCCAAGTTTTAAATATATCATTTTTAATCACAAGTCAATTATTTTTCAATTTTTTTTTAATGATTGACATTTTATTTGTCAATTTAACCTTTATAACAAATAGAATTAGGATTATTAATGTAATCAACATTAATATTTATAAAAACTGAATTACCAGCATTACCAGCATTATCTTTATAATTATAATACCATTTATATTGACATGGATTATCATGTCTTGATGTTAAACATGCACCATCTAATGTTTCTTTACCATTTTTATCGTACATTGTATATGTAAGACTGATAGATTTATTATTTATACCACTATGAGCTAACCCTTCAATATCTTTTAATGCTATCCTACTGCTAAAATCTTCATAGTTCCAAGTCCAATTACCAACAATATCTACTAAGCAAACCGTAAATTCACATGTATTGCCAGTGCATTTCATTTGTTTTTGGGATGGAACAAACGATGCTAACTTTCTACCATCATCTTTGGCTGTTTGTGTAGGTGTTACCAAAATAGCTGATGGGGTGGCAGTTGGTTTGGTTTTATCTAATTTAACGGTTGTTGATGAATTTGTATTACAATTATTTAAATTATCACAAGCCCTAAAATTAACTTTGCCTTCGTACTCTTCTGCCCAATAAATATATGGTTTTGCTTCATCGGAATTGGTCATTTTATAGCTTAGCACTGCTTCTTTTTTATAACCATAATTTTTAAGGCCACTCTGATTATGATCACTTAAATTTAGGGTAATAGTATATGATTGATTTGTCCATATATTATCATAATCATTAACTACTGAAACTGTTGGTGGTGTCACATCGATATTAGCATTAGCTTTACAATTACCAACATTTCCCGCTTCATCTTTGACTTTACCTAATGCTACCCAATTACCTGTATAACCTGAGGCAGTCTTAGTTAAACTTTCATTTACTAAATAATCACTATCTTTTATTTTGGATTCATAGTTTGAACTGGTAGCGATAACCGAAAATTCGGTAATATTGCTAACATTATCACTTTTACTTACCATTTCTGCCCGAGTTGCAGCATACCATCCATTGATAGTACTTCCTCTAAATGTCATTTTGCATGTTGGTTCTATTTTATCAATATATACATCAACAGAACAAGCGGTTTGATTACCAGCATTATCTTCGATAATAATCTTGCCTTGTTGTATCATTTCTCCTTTAGCAGGGCTAAACGTTTGCGAATATACTTCTTTTTTGCAACCACTTTCCTCATCGCTACAACCGATTTCGATTGTTCGATCTTTATTGGTCCATTCTGTACTATTACCTTTAAGTTTACTATAATCACAAGTAGGTCCAGTTGTATCCGGTTCATCAGGCTTATCACAGTCATCGCCTACACAACCTTTGTAACATACAGAATCAGGGTTATTTGTATAATCTACTTTTATATTTACTTCGACTGGTTCACCAGTATTGCCAGCATTGTCCATGTAATTAAATGACCATTTATATTGACAAGGCTTGTTTCCCTCTGACGTTAGACAAGAATCACCTTGAAGAATTTTACCATCTTTATCTAACATTTCATGATTAACCGTTATTTTGTCATAATTAATACCACTGTTAGCTACACCATTAATATCTTTTAAATTTAGTTGTTTTTTAAAATCATTATAATTCCATTCCCAACTGCCTTCTTCATCAACTAAGCAAGCAGTAAACTCACATTTATTACCTGAACACTCCATTTGCTCTTGTTCTGGAACGAATGCTTCTAGTGTTTTACCATCACCTTTGGCCGTCTGAGTTAATTTTACATTAACAGCATTTGGTGAAGCTGTTGGTTCTGTCATATCTAATTTTACTATTGTAGATGCCGAATCATTACAGTTATCCAATTTATCACATGCTTGTATATTAATTTTACCATCATATTCCTCTGACCATAAGAAATACGGTTGTGTCTTTTCTGATGTTACTTTATTATAAGTCAAGACAGACTCTTTTTTATAACCAAAATTTTTTAAACCGCTTCTATTTTCATCACTTAATTTTAAAGTGATTGTAAGTGGATGATTTGT
Organism: uncultured Bacilli bacterium; assembly: GCA_947628525.1. Taxonomy (GTDB): domain Bacteria; phylum Bacillota_I; class Bacilli_A; order RF39; family UBA660; genus RGIG3091. The sequence continues at coordinate 9,605 of CANRAE010000038.1, read as the reverse complement.
CCATATATTATCATAACTATTAACAACTTCAATTGTTGGTGGTGTTACATCGATTTGACCTGTTGTCTCGCAAGTAGTAACATTACCAGCATTATCTTTTACCATACCTAATGCATACCATGATGACGAAGTTGTATCCATTTCATCAGTTTCACTCTTACCAAGATTTTTTTGAAAATCATTATCGGTTATTTTAGATTTGTTTTCTGATCCTAAAACAGCAATTGTAGAAAATTCTTTAATACCACTACCATTATCCGCTTTTTCAGTCATTGTAGCTGTTGTTTTAGGATACCATCCATTAACGGGAGTTCCATTAAATTTCATTTTACAAGTTGGTAATGTTTTATCGACATATACGTCTACTGGACAATTAGTTTTATTTCCTTCATTGTCTTCAATTGTTATATATCCTTTTTCAATAATTTCTCCTGTCTTAGGACTAAATGTCTTAGAATAAACTTCTTTTTTACAACCACTACCTTCATCGCTACAACCGATTTCGATTGTTCGATCTTTATTGGTCCATTCTGTACTATTACCAATAATTTTACTATAATCACAAATTGGTGGAGTCTTATCATTTCCACTACATTCATCACCTATACATGGTGGGGTTTCAGGATTAGTTGGATCTTCACATTCTTTGCCAATGCATGGAGGATTTTCAGGATCTGTTGGTTTATTGCAATCATCTCCTTCGCATGGTGGTGTTGGATCTGGTTTGTCTATTTCTGGATCTTCACAACTATCACCATCACAAACAGGATCATCTAAATAATCATCTTCCCACTTTAAGGCTTCCTGGCAATCTCCATCAGTACTTTTATATTTATCACAAAATAAACATACTTGATATTTTAAATCAATTGCATCTTTATTATCGTTACTTACAATAACAAAGCTTTGATCACAAAAACCATCACTTTCTGGATCTTTTAATGCCTTAGTATAGCCATTATCTACCAATTTATCATAACGTAACTTTACTTTTTCATTTTGACCAGGAATGATACAGTTTTCTCCATTAGAATTAACACAATCAACCATAAAGTTATTAGCAGCACCACTCAAATCTTCCTTATAACTTTCATATGTTGCTGCTTTGCTCTTTTCTACATATTTAGTTACTGCTAATGAACCGATACTTATTAATATACCTATTATAACTATAACTCCCAATATTTCTATTAAAGTAAAACCTTGATTATTACTTGTTTTAAATTTAGATTGAGATGACCTTTTATTTCTATTAACAACAATATTATCTTTTTTTTCAGATTGATTAATTACTTTATTTTTTGGCTTTTTAGTTATCTGTTCTTTATTAACTGCTTTGGGCATCTTAACACCTCCGTATTATATAATTTTATTGTATCATTTTTTTTTAATTAAAAAAATAGATTTTGTTAAAAAGATACCAATTATTTATAATAGTCAAAAAGAGCAAAGAAAAACTAAATATATAAGTTTATCTTTTGCTCTTTAAATTAAGCGATAATGAAATGTTATCTATTATTTATATTGGCTACAAACACCAATACCTTTATACTCAACATAAATATCAACAACAACACTGTCACCAGCATTACCGGCGTTATCCATATAATTAAAATTCCACATATAATGACAAGGGTTATTACCTTCTGATAACAAGCAAGAATTACTAGATAAAACTTTGTTATTTTTATCTATCATCTTATTAGTAACAGTGCTTTTATTATTATTAATACCACTATGAGCTACACCATTAATATCTTTTAAATTTAATTGGCTTTGGAATTCTTCCCAATTCCAATTCCACCATCCAATTTGTTGATCTAGACATACTGTAAACTTACAAGTATTACCGCTACAACTCATACTTTCTTTTAATAATGGATTTAGCACCTTTTGATCATTTGATTCTTGATGTAATGAAACGGATATAGTTTTTGGTGAAGCAGTTGGTTTTGTTTTGTCTACTTTGACTCTGGTTTTAGCATTAGTATTACAATTGTTAAGATTATCGCAAGCTTTAAATCTAACAGTACCATCATATTCTTCTGACCAATAAATATATGGAGAGGTCAAATTTGATGTTTGAGTATTATAATTTAATGCTGAGTCTTTTTTATATTCAAAATTATTAAGACCACTTCGGTTTTCATCATTTAATTTTAACGATATTGTGTATGACTGATTCGTCCATATATTTTCGTAACTATTAACAACAGTAATTATTGGCGCTGTTACATCGATTTTTCCTTTGGCCTCGCAAGTAGTAACATTACCAGCATTATCTTTTACCATACCTAATGCATACCATGATGACGAAGTTATATTCATTATTTCGGTTTCGCTCTTACCAATATTTTTTTGAAAATCATTTTCCGTTATTTTATTTTGATATGCTGACTCTGACGAAGCTAAAACGGAATATTCTTTAATACCACTACCAATATCTGCTTTCTCAACCATTGTAGCTGTTGTTTTAGGATACCATCCATTAACGGGAGTTCCATTAAATTTCATTTTGCAAGTTGGTGGTGCTTTATCAATATATACATCTACTGGGCAATTTGTTTTATTGCCTGCATTATCTTCAATTGTTATATATCCTTTTTCAATAGCTTCACCAATTTTTGGGCTAAATGTTTTAGAATAAATATCTTTTTTGCAACCACTACCATCATCTATACATCCTATTTCAATGACACGATCAACATTAGTCCATTCTGTACTATTACCTAAAAGTTTACTGTAATCACACATAGGAGGAGTTGTATCTTTTGGCGTAGGATCAGTTGGTTTATTACAGTCATCACCTACACACGGTGGATTTTCTGGATCAGTTGGATCTTCGCATTCTTTTCCAATACATGGAGGATTTTCTGGATCGGTTGGTTTATCGCATTCATCACCTACACACGGTGGATTATCCGGATCAGTTGGATCTGGTTCATCTATTTCAGGATCTTTGCAACTATCACCTTCACAAATAGGATCATCTAAATAATCATCTTCCCACTTTAAGGCTTCCTGGCAATCTCCATCAGTACTTTTATATTTATCACAAAATAAACATACTTGATATTTTAAATCAATTGCATCTTTATTATCGTTACTTACAATAACAAAGCTTTGATCACAAAAACCATCACTTTCTGGATCTTTTAATGCCTTAGTATAGCCATTATCTACCAATTTATCATAACGTAACTTTACTTTTTCATTTTGACCAGGAATGATACAGTTTTCTCCATTAGAATTAACACAATCAACCATAAAGTTATTAGCAGCACCACTCAAATCTTCCTTATAACTTTCATATGTTGCTGCTTTGCTCTTTTCTATATACTTAGTAACTGCCAAAGAACTAATGGTCATTAATATACCTACTATAATTATGACACCCAATATTTCTATTAAAGTAAACCCTTGATTATCTTTTTTATTACTTTCTTGTTCAAAAGTTAAATTATTTACTTCTGTTATTTTTTTGTTATTTATACTTTCTTTTTTCTTTTTGATATTGGATAAATTCTTTGCCTTTTTTATATTACTGCTTGTTTTTTTTAAATTATTTTTTTTATTTGTTGAATCTTTACCATTACTAGTATTATTAGGCATATAATCACCCCTTATTATATAAGACAATTATATCATCATTTATAATAATTACCAAATAAAAATTTCAACAAAAAAAAGTGATTAATATCACTTTCAATTAAACCATTTTATTTTGTATATGGTAATAAAGCAATAGCTCTTGCTCTTTTAATTTGTTCTGCTATATGTCTTTGATGTTTTGCACATGCACCAGTAACACGTCTAGGTAATATTTTACCTCTTTCATTAATATATCTTTTTAATGTTTCTACATCTTTATAATCAATGTCTTTACCAGTACACATATAACATACTTTTTTCTTTTTTCTAAAAAATTCTGCCATTGTATCCTCCTTCTAGAATGGTAATTCATCATCACTAATTTCTATACTTGCACCGAAGTCAGCGAAAGGATCGTTTTTTACACTTGTAGTTTCTAATGTCTCTGGAAAATCGTTTGGAGTTACATCTTGTGAAGTATTAGATGCCCCAATAGAATTATCTTTGCTACCTTTGGCATCCAAAAATTGAACATTATCGGCTATTATTTCAGTAATATAATGTCTCTTACCTTCTTGGTCATCATAATTTCTTGTTTGTATCCTTCCTTCAACCGCAACTTGACTACCTTGATTTAAATAATTTTTAACGTTTTCAGCTTGCTTTCTCCAAACAACAACATTAAGAAAGTCAGCTTCTCTTTCTCCTGCTTGGCTAGTGTAATTCCTATTTACAGCTAAAGTAAAAGTTGCAACAGGTAAATTACTTCCTGTGTATCTTAATTCAGGATCCCTTGTTAATCTTCCAATTAAAAAAACTTTATTCATAACAAACTTCCTTCCTTTTACTATTCTTCAACTTTAACAATTAAATGACGAATAATATCTTCATTAATTAATGCTATACGATCAAATTCAGCAGTTGCTTCATTGTTATTTGCTTCAACTACAATTAAAAAATAATAACCTGTTTTATAATTTTTAATTTCATAAGCAAGTTCTCTTTGACCCATTTCTTTTACTTCTAATATATTAGCTTTTTTTGATTCTAATACCGTTTTCATAGAATCTAAAACACCTTTAATATTAGCTTCCTCTAAATCTGGTCTTACAATGAACATAATTTCATATTTATTCATTTTTCTACACCTCCTTTTGGACATATGGCCTCATTATTAAAAATGAAGCAAGGAGTAACTCAATACTCGCAAGTAGTATAACAAAAGTATGTCTTTTTGTCTATACTTATTTTTTTATTATTCAATTTTATTAACGTCTAAACATTAAATCTAAAATAACAAATATCACCATCTTGCATGATATAATCTTTGCCTTCTAGACGAGCTCGCCCATTTTCTTTTACTTTTTGTTCATTACCATATTTTATTAAATCATCGTAGCTCATGACTTCTGCTTTTATGAATCCTTTTTCAAAGTCAGTATGAATAATACCTGCACATTCCTTAGCGTTCATACCTTTTTTAAAAGTCCAAGCCCTTACTTCATCACTACCTACTGTGAAATAAGTAGCAAGTCCTAATAAATCATATGTTTCTTTTATTAATTGATCTAAGCCACTTTCTTTTATTCCTACAGCATTTAACATTTCCATCTTATCATCATCATTTAATTCACTAAGTTCTGATTCTAATTTAGCACACATTTTTACTACTTTAGCTTGTTCGTTTTTAGCATATTCTTTTACTATTTGCACATAATTATTATCAGCTTGGGCAACTTCATCTTCACTCACATTAGCTAAATAAATAATTGGCTTGATAGTTAAAAAAGAAAAATTATTTAATAAAGAAATTTCCTCATCAGTAAAGGCAACCATTCTTAAAGGAATGCTTTTTTCTAAATTATCTTTGGCCTTTTTTAATACATTTAATTCTTCTAATGCTGCTTTATCTCTATTGGTTTCTGCCTTCTTTTTTATTTTATCAATACGGTTATTTAAAGTTTCTAGATCTGCTAACGATAATTCTAAATTAATTATTTCAATATCGCGTTTAGGATCGATAGTATTTTCAACATGAATAATGTTATTATCATCGAAACATCTTACTACTTCTACAATAGCATCAACTTCACGTATATGAGATAAAAACTTATTACCTAAACCTTCACCAAGAGATGCTCCTTTTACTAATCCAGCAATATCAGTAAATTCATAACTAGTGGCAATAAGACGTTCTGGAAGATATAGTTCTTCTAATTTGGCCAATCTTTCATCAGGAACCGTTACCACACCGACATTAGGATCAATAGTTGCAAACGGATAATTAGCTGCCAAAATATTTTTCTTAGTAATAGCATTAAAAAGGGTTGATTTACCAACATTAGGTAAACCAACTATACCTGCTTTTAAACTCATAAAAACCTCCTACAAGGTTGGAAATACGCCTGGTCCTATTGGTAAACCAACTAAATACCAACCTATAATTAATAAAATCCACGTTAATCCCATTATAATACAACAAGGCATAATATAAGATAATGCTGCTCTGATGGTAACGGGTTCTTTTTCTTTATTATATATATTTAAATAACCTAAGTAAATAACAAAATATGCAAGTAATGGGGTAATTCCTTTGGTTATAGAGTCTCCTGCTCTAAGAATAAATTGAGCAAATTGAGGAGCAATGTTAGACTGCATCATTAAAGGAACAACTACTGGTGATAAAATAGTCCATTTTTCAACTGGTGATGGTAAAAAGATATTACTAATCATAATTATTATTAACACCAAAAGAATTAAAGGGATACCAGAAAAAGACAAATCTTTTATAATGTTGGCACCCAAAGCCGTTATTATCGTCCCTATATTTGTTTCTTTAAAAACTGCTATAAATTGCGATGCAAAAAACAATAAAACAATTAAACTACCAATATTTTTAGTATACTCTGATGCTTTTTCAATGAGTTTTTTATCGCTTTTTAATGTTTTAGCACCAATACCATATGCAATTCCTGATATCAAAAAGAACAAAGATATCATGTAAGTAAAGCCATCCTGGAAATAAGAATTTGGTCCAAATAATTGGCGTAAATAAGTGCTTTCCTTCATATCTAACAATAATCCCGATCCAGGTAAACCAGGTATAATCATATAAATAAATATTAATATAACAATTATTCCTACAATATAAGCATATTTTAATCCTTTCTTTTCATGGATCTCTAATGCTAACTTTTGTTGTTCTTCAGCAGGCATAATTAATTTTTCTAATTCTTGAGTCTCTTCGATTGATGGCTTATACTTTCCTAATTTCTTTAAAACAATATTTTCTACTACAATTGTACCAACAATAGATAAAACAATTGAAAAAGCTATCATTATAAATAAGTTAGAAGTTAGACTAACATGAAATAAAGGATCTATTAGTCTAGCTGATGATGTCGTTAAAGATATTAAATTAACTTCCATCGAACCCACAAAAAAAGTAGCACCATAACCAAAAGCAACTCCTGAAAAAGCTGCGATTATCCCTAATAGAGGACTTCTACCATTAGCCAAATACAATAAGGCTGCTAATGGTATTAAGATAACATAACCAACATCATTAATTAAACTTGAACATATTGCAACAAAAATAAGAATAAAAGTTAATTTTTTATTACTAACATTTAAAGTTACTCTTTTAATAAAGGTATCAATTAAACCAGATGCATGAGCAACTGATAATCCAATTAACGCTATTAATAGACTTATTAATGGTGCAAAATTGGCAAAATTAGATGCAGCATTACTGATAATATACTTTATTCCATCAAAATTTAATAAATTTTTAGTACTAACAAATACAGATTCTAATTCCAAATTTTCTGGTCTTACTTTTGTATATGTGACTTGAAATTGAATAATTGACAAAAACCAACTTAATATCATTACACCAATTGTCATTAATATAAAAGCAGTAATAGGATGTAATGAAAACTTTTTCAATCGCATTTTTCTTTTTTTATTCATATAAATCTCCTAATTTACAATTTTCTTTACCTTTTTATTAAATTCTATTCTAGGAAGCATGACAATACGTCCACAATTGGTACACTTAATTTTAATATCGGCACCAAGTCTTATAATTTCCCATTTATTAGCTCCACATGGATGCCCTTTTTTCATTTCGACTAATGTTCCTATTGTGTAATTTTTTTCTTCCATAGAATCACCTCTTTAAAAAGATTATTATTATTTGTCTGTTAAATTTAAAATATCTAATATTCTATTTAAATCATTATTATTAACAAAATTAATTTCTAAATGATGTCCTTTAATTTTTACTTTAGCCCCTAATTTCTCACATAATTGTTCTTCTAAATATTTATATTCATTCGTTTTGTGATTTTCAATATGATGTTTTTTGGTAATAGTTGTAGATTTAGATATATCTTCAATTTCTCTAACGTTAAGGTTATCATTAACTATTTTATTAGCTAAATCTATAATTTCATCTTGTTTTTCCATTTTACTTAATACTCTGGCATGACTCATACTTATTTTATTTTCGTTGATCATTTCTTTTACTTCTTCTGGTAAGTTAAGAAGTCCTAACATATTAGTAATATGGCTCCTACTTTTACCTAATTTATTGGCTAATTGTTCCTGAGTAATATCTAAATTATCAATTAATTTTTTATATGCTGTTGCTTCTTCAATAGAATTTAAATTTTCTCTTTGTAAATTTTCTAATAAAGCTATTTCCATCATTTCTTCATCAGTAAAATTTCTAATAATTGCAGGAATAGTTTTTAACCCTGCTAATTTTGATGCTTTTACTCTTCGTTCACCAGCAATTATTTCATAGCCTTTAATACTTTTTTTAATAATTATTGGTTGGAAAACACCATGTTCTTTTATAGATTTTGCCAATTCATTAAGTTTTTCTTCATCAAATACTTTCCTTGGCTGATAAGGATTGGCCCTTAATTCATCAAGTTTTACTTCTATTATTTCTTCTTTGGGAGTTGTATCAATAATTTTTTTCTCAAAACTATTGAAATCTAATTGTTCGTTATTAAACAAATCTTCTAGTCCTTTACCAAGAGCTCTTCTTTTAGTTTGTTGTTCCATTTCTTTCAATCACTTCCTTTGCTAAATTTAAATATGCTTCTGTACCTTTACTTTTAGGATCATAAGCAATAATTGGCTTTCCATGAGATGGAGCCTCTGTTAATCTAATCAAACGAGGTATTATTGTATTATAAACTCGTTCTTTAAAATATTTTCTGATATCTTCAACTACTTCAAAACCTAATTTAGTCCTTGAATCTAACATTGTCAATAATACACCTTCAATATCTAATGAAGGATTTAAATTTCTTTGAGCCATCATAATTGTATTTAATAATTGCATTATTCCTTCTAAGGCAAAAAATTCACATTGTACAGGAATTATAACTGAATTAGATGCGGTTAAAGCATTAATTGTTATTAATTCTAATGATGGAGGACAATCAATGATCACAAAATCAAATTTATCTTTGATTGGATCTAATTTATTTTTCAATTGTTTTCCCTTAGAAAAAGTCGGTTCATCAATACTTTTTTCTAATAATTCCGTATTAATACCAGCTAAATTTATACTTGCAGGTATTAAATACAACCTTTTATACTTTGATGTTATAATTGCTTCTGTAATTTCACATTTATCGGTTAATACATCATATATACTTTTATCAATATCACCTTTATCAATACCTATACCAGTTGTCGTATTTCCTTGTGGATCCAAATCAATTAACAACACATTTTTTCCTAATACTGCTAAAGATGCTGAAAGATTAATACTTGTAGTAGTTTTACCAACGCCACCCTTTTGATTTACCAAAGAAATTACCTTTCCCATCTTATCACCTTTTCCTTTAAATCTTGTCAACTAATATTTTACCAAAAAAATATATATTTTTAAATAAAAAAAAAAGAAAATATTATGAGACTGCTGAAAAAGTAGCAAAAAATAAAACTGATAATTAGAGTAATTTTCTATTTATCAGTTTTTTTGTGACTTT